>CBCSNQ010000007.1:0-41657 GCA_965141565.1 uncultured Collinsella sp.
CGCAAAATGGATTCTAAAAAACACCTTGCCAAATAGGAGCGTCAGGACGCAAGAAACCCCCGCCGCACGAAGTGCGCAGCGGGGGTTTCTTGCATGTCCGAGGACGTTCTGAAAAATAACTTCAGGGCGGGCCCGAACGATAACAACCGACTACAGGTCGATGTGCGATTCCTTGATCGGGAACGGCTCCGCGAAGTGGCACGCGCAGCAGTGACCAGGTGCAACTTCCTTAAACTCGGGAAGCTTCTCAGAGCAGATACCCTGAGCGATCGGGCAGCGAGTGTGGAAACGGCAACCGGTCGGCGGATCCAGCGGCGACGGCGGATCGCCAGCGAGGATGATGCGCTTGCGGGTCTTCTGGATATCAGGATCGGGAACCGGCACGGCAGACAGCAGCGACTGCGTGTACGGATGGTGAGGCTCGCTGTAGAGCGTCTTCCAGTCCGAAACCTCAACCATCTTACCCAGATACATAACGGCAACGCGATCGGAAATGTGCTGCACGACGGACAGGTCGTGAGCGATAAACAGATACGCGGTACCGAACTTGTCCTGGAGCTCCTTAAGAAGGTTCAGAACCTGGGCCTGAATGGATACGTCAAGTGCAGAGACAGGCTCGTCGCAGATAATCAGCTTGGGCTTCAGAGCGAACGCGCGGGCGATGCCGACACGCTGGCGCTGGCCGCCCGAGAACTCGTGCGGATAACGGTTGATGTGCTCGGGATTCAGACCGACGACGTCCAGCAGCTCGCGGACGCGCTCGATACGCTCCTCCTTGGTACCCACGCCATGAATGGTCATGGGCTCGGAGACGATCTCGCCGATGGTCATACGGGGATTGAGCGAAGCATAGGGATCCTGGAAGATGAACTGCATCTCGCGACGCATGTCCTTGATCTCATGCTTGCTCATCTCGGCAACATCTTTACCCTGGAAGAACACCTTACCGGCGGTCGGCTTGGTCAGGCGCATGATGGTGCGACCCGTCGTGGACTTACCGCAACCAGACTCACCAACCAGACCAAAGGTCTCGCCCGGATAAATCTCGAACGAAATGTCATTTACTGCAGAGACAACACGCTTGGAGAAGCGCTTGGCGAACATGCCGGACTCAGCGGGGAACTCCTTAGAGAGGTGCTCGACCTTCAGCAGCGGAGTACGCTCGTTGGTATCTGCCATTACGCCTCGCCTCCCTTCTTGGAATCCTTGCGCGTACGGGACGTCTCAGGAGCGTTCTTGAGGAACTCGGGGTCACCGGAGTAGTGGCACGCAGAGTAATGACCAGACTCGGTGACAACGCGCTCGGGGCGCTGCTTGCGGCACTTGTCCGTCGCATAGGGACAACGAGGCGAGAACACGCAGCCCTCAGGCAGGTTCATGAGCGAAGGCGGGTTGCCGTGAATCGGCGTAAGCGGCTTCTTCTCTTCGATGGCCTGCTCCGGGATGGAGCGGATAAGACCCCAGGTGTAGGGGTGGCGACTCTCGTAGAAGATTTCCTCAGCAGTACCGAACTCGACGGGACGGCCGGCGTACATAACCATGATCTTATCGGCCATATCGGCAACGACGCCCAGGTCATGGGTAATCATGATGATGGCGTTGCCGTTCTTCTCCTGCATTTCCTGCATGAGCTCGATAATCTGAGCCTGAATGGTAACGTCCAGAGCCGTCGTGGGCTCGTCGGCAATCAGGATATCGGGATCGCAGGCAAGAGCCATAGCGATCATGACACGCTGACGCATACCGCCGGAGAACTGGTGCGGATACTCATTGACGCGTTTCTCGGGCTCGGGGATACCCACGAGGTCCAAAAGCTCGGTAGCGCGCTTGAGCGCCTCCTGCTTGGAGTAGCCACGGTGCAGACGAAGGCCCTCGCCCACCTGCTTGCCGATCTTATAGACCGGGTTCAAGGAGGTCATAGGATCCTGGAAGATCATCGCGATGTCGTTTCCGCGAATGTGCTGCATCTCTTCCTCGGTCATCTCGAGGATAGAACGACCGCGATAGCGAACGTCGCCGCCCTCGATCTTTCCCGGAGGCATCGAGATGAGGCCCATGATGGTCATGGCGGTCACGGACTTACCGGAGCCGGACTCACCGACGACACCCAGGGTCTCGCCGCGATCGAGCGTGTAGGACACACCGTCGACAGCGCGAACGACACCATCCTCGGTATGGAAATACATCTTAAGGTCATCGACCTCGAGCAGATGCTGGCCCTCGGGAACCGGCTGGTCCTTCAGGTCCACATAGTTCTTGTTCTTCTTCATCCTTATGCGTCCTTCATCTTGACGTCGAGGGCGTCGCGCAGACCGTCACCCAGCAGGGTGAAGGCGAGCACCGTCGAGAGAATTGCCAGACCGGGCATGATCATCATCCAGGGAGCAGTCAGAAGATACTGCTGACCGTCCTGAATCATGGAGCCCCACGAAGGCGTAGGCGGAATAACGCCCATGCCGAGGAAGGACAGAGCGGACTCGGTCAGAATGGCGCCACCAATGTTCATGGTCGCGTAGACCACGATGGAGGCGACGGAGTTCGGGAAGATGTGACGCACTACGATACGAGCATCAGATGCACCCATCGCGCGCGCAGCGTCAACATAGTCGTTTTCTTTGACCGTCAAGATTGCAGAGCGGAAGACGCGCGCAATCGAAGGCCAGCCGAGAATACCGATGGCGATAAAGACGTTCTGAAGACCACGGCCGATAACGGCGATCATGGCGACAACGAACAGCACGTACGGGAACGCCAGGAAGATGTCCGCACAGCGCATGATGATCGTATCCCAGATCCCGCCGTAGAAACCGGCCAGAGCACCCATGACCAGACCGATCACCGTGGAGATCGCGGTGGCCATAATGCCGACGGACAGCGAAACGCGTGCACCGTAGATAACGCGGACGAGAATGTCGCGACCAAGGGCGTCGGTGCCAAACGGGTGCTCTGCACACGGAGCCAACAGCGACGTCTCGGCCATGGTGGTCGAGTCGGAAGCCGTCGGCGAACCGAGCCAGGGCTTAGCCCACAGATCTGCGGTCAGGGCAACCAAAACGACGATGATGATCCAGCAGACACCGATAACGGCGAGCTTGTTCTTGCGAAGACGCTTAAAAGCGTCACCCCACAGCGTGCGGGACTTGGCGGGAGCAGATGCGGCCTTGGTGGCGGTAGCCTGCTCCTGAGACTGAGAATCAGTTTCCTGCATGAGACGTACCTCCCTTAGGCCTTATCCGACGGACCGCCAAGGCGGATGCGCGGGTCGAGGAATGCATAGCTAATGTCGACGAGCAGGTTAATCACCATGACGACGACGACGATGAGCGTAACGCCGCCCATAACGATGGGCCAGTCACGCATGCTAATGGCGCGATAGACCTCATAGCCGATACCGGGCCAGTTAAAAACCGTCTCGGTCAGGATGGCGCCCGAAAGCATGCCACCAAAGTCGACACCAATATAGGTAACGACGGGGATGAGTGCATTCTTAAGCGCATGCTTGACGATGATCGCGCGATTGGAGAGACCCTTGGCCTTTGCCGTACGGATGTAATCCTGGTTCATGACGTCAAGCAGCTGCGAGCGCATAATGCGGGCGGCATAAGCGGTCGAAACCGAAGCCAGCGTAATGGTCGGAAGCACATAGTGCATCCAATCCTGATACTGAGAGCTGGAACCGCCGGCACCCGAGATCGGCATGGAGATTGCACCGCCCGTAGCGTCCTTGAGGATGACGCCAAAGAACAGCTGCAGCAACATACCGAGCCAGAAGGCCGGGACCGCAACGAGGATCGACGTGGTGAGCGTTACCAAAATATCCCAGAAGGAATAACGCTTTACCGCCGAAATGATACCCGCACCGATACCCATGATTGCCTCGAGCACGATGGCGCACGCGGCAAGTTTGACCGTATACGGATACTTCTGGGCAAAAATTTCCGTAACCGGCAGCTTGCGCTGATACGAATTGCCCAGATCGCCATGAAGCAGGCCGTTCATGTAATACAAGTAACGGTCCACGAGCGACGTTTGAACGGGGTCGCCGTTCTCGTCAAGGATCGCGTTGCCGTCCTCGTCCGACTGGACCAGGTGATAGCGGACGCGAAGCTGAAGCTCCACCTCGGGGGACAGAGCCTTGTCTCCACCGATCAGCTTGATCGGATCTCCCGGCACGATATTCTGAAGGGCGAACAGAATCAGCGTAACGCCCAAAAATACCGGGATGAACTGAAGCACACGTTTAACGATGTACTTACCCATACCACTCCCCTATCTAGGGATTAACCTAAATGGGATGCCGATCGCCAGACCGGCATCCCAAAATTACCATCAGCCAGTTTACCCCAGGTTAGGGAGAACTGTATGTTTCCCATGAGGTCTACGTAAATACTTGACCCTCACGGAAGCTGCAAACTCTTAGGCGAGCTCAGCGGTACCCAGCTCAGCGTGCTTCTGCGGATCGACATAGAGGTGCTTGATGCGATCGGAGCCGACGATGGTGTGCGTGTAGAACATCACCGGGATGACCGGGCAGTCGGCAGCGACCATAGCGTCGGCCTCCTGCATCTTAGCAACGCGCTCTTCGTCGTCAACCGTGGTGCGAGCCTCGTTGACCTTAGCGTCGAACTCGGGGTTGTTGTAACCGGAGCGGTTGTCGCCACCGAGGGAGTCGGAGTGGAACAGCGGATACAGGAAGTTGTCCATGATCGGGTAGTCGGCAATCCAACCCAGACGACCGAACTGATAGTTAAAGTTCTGATACTGCTCGAGCAGGGCAGACCACTCAGGGGTATCGGAGACAGCGGTAACGCCAACCTTGGCGAGGTCACCGATGATGGACTCCATGATCTCCTTGTGGCCACCATCCTGGTTGTAGGAAAGGGTCACGTTAATGCCACGATCGCCGTTAGCGCCAGCGGGAGCAACCTTGTCCAGGTACTCGTTAGCCTTGTCGACGTCGTAGGCGCAGAACTCCCATGCGCCCTCCTTGTAGCCATCGATGCCCGGAGGAACAATGCCGTCGGCGGGGGTACGGGTACCCTTGAAGATAGTCTTGCAGATGGCCTCACGGTTGATGGCCAGGGAGATACCCCTGCGCAGGTCGGCGTTGTTAAACGGCTCGGCCGTGTTGTTGCAGGTCAGGTAGTAGGTGGAAGGCTCGGAGCCGAGCAGCATGCGCTCGCCGTCACCCATGGTGTAGCCGTCCTTGGACACGCCGCGATCCTTCTTGGCGGCGTCGATCTGAGCAACGGGAACGTCGCAGACATCGAGGTTACCGGCCTGGAACTCCTTGTAAGCGGTCTCCATGTCCTTGATGACCTGGAAGTGGATGCCATCGATCTTGGCCTTGTCGCCATAGTAATCGTCGAACTTCTTGAGGTTGATCTCCTGACCATCCTCCCACTTGCCGTCCATCATGAACGGGCCGTTACCGACCGGTGCAAGGTAGAAGCTCTTGGCATCGGACTCGGCGCACTCGGGAACCGGGGCCAGAGCCGGGTGAGAGGCGACGAAGGGGAAGTCGGCGTAAGCGGAAGACAGCTTGACGACGAGGGTCTCATCGTCGGGGCAGGTAACACCGCTGAGTTCAGTAGCGTTACCGGCAAGCAGATCGTCATAGCCCTCGACCATGGAAAGGTGATAGGAGACCTCGGAAGGGCCATACTCGGTAGCGATGGCCGACTTGGTGTTGACCAGACGCTCCCAACCGAGCTTGAAGGACTTGGAGGTAACGTCGTCACCGTTGTGGAACTTGGCCTTCTTGATCTTGAAGGTGAACTCGGTGGCGTCGTCGTTGGCCTCGAAGGACTCGCAAGCCAGCGGAACGATCTCGCCCTTCTCGGCGTCATAAGAGGTCAGAGCGTCAAAGAGCTGGTACTCGACCTGAGTGCCCTGGTCCTCCTGGACATTGTAGGGGTCGATGCAGACCGGGTTGTTGATGTAGAAGTTCAGCGTCGAACCGGACTCAGAACCGGAAGCGTCGCCGCCCTTCTTGCCGCATGCGGCAAGAAAAGCCATGGAGCTCGCAGCAAGGGTACCGCCGACAAAGGCGCGACGACCCATAACGGGCTGGTGGAACATAGAATCAGCCATGCCATCCTCCTTATGAGATAGGACAAAGTAAGTTCGGTCGGGCAACGTCAAGACAGCCCAATCGAACCATTCAAACGCGGTCCGCCGTTTTGGCTGGTTATACAAAGCGGACCAACGTATTGCAATACAGTAGCGCATTTTATGCACGATTTGGGGCTAATTCCGGTTAACGGTCGAGATTTTCTTTAGTTGGGCGAAGTATATGAGGATATTTTGACTCTGTTACAAATATGTAAACAAAAAGGGTCCCGCACTTGCGGGACCCTTTTCAAGTATTTATGCGGCTCGTGATTAGTAGCCCACGATGCCCTGCGGGAAGAAGAACATGCACAGCACGACGCACACGGCAAACACGACAGCCATGATGACGGTCAGGCGGTCAAGGTTCTGCTCCATAACGCCCGTGGCAGAGCTGGAGTTATACAGCGAGCTGGCAATCATATCCGAAACGCCGGTACCCTTACCGGAATGCATCAGGACGAGAATCGTCAGCGCCACGGCAGAAACAGCCCAAACGACAAACAGAAGAATCTGGAACGGACCCATAGATAAGCTCCTTAATAGAACAGTTCAAACTCCAGTACTGTACCACAATCCCCCGCTCTCCCCTACCTGCCACTCAAGGACGGGGTGGAAATGGCAGAAATACCAAAAGGAGGGTTGTCCGGTTGTGGACAACCCCCTTGCTAGAAAACGGTATTTGTTTTCTATTAGGCCTCGGTAGCGAGCACGCGGCCCGTCATCTCGGCGGAAGGCTCAATACCAGCCATGGTGAGCATGGTCGGAGCGATATCGGAAAGACGGCCGTCCTCGATACCGGTGAGCTTGGCCTTCTCATCAACGATGATGAACGGCACGCGGTTGGTGGTGTGAGCCGTAAACGGATGCTTGGAACCGTCGGAAGCAACGTCAAACATGTGATCGGCGTTGCCGTGGTCGGCGGTAATCAGTGCAAAGCCGCCCTTGGCGAGAATCGCCGGGACAACCTTGGACAGGGCATCGTCAACAGCCTCAACGGCCTTAACGGCAGCGTCGAAGACACCGGTGTGACCAACCATGTCGCAGTTCGCGAAGTTCACGATGTAGAAATCAGCGCGATCCTCGTTGATGGCGGCGACGAGCTTCTCGGTAACCTCGGGAGCGCTCATCTCGGGCTGCAGATCGTAGGTAGCAACCTTGGGGGAAGCGACGAGCACGCGCTCCTCGCCCTCCTTGGGCTCCTCGATGCCACCGTTGAGGAAGAACGTCACGTGGGCGTACTTCTCGGTCTCGGCAGTGTGCAGCTGCTTCAGGCCATTGGCGGCGATAACGTCGGCCAGGACGTTCTCGGGGAACGTCTTGGGGAAGGCGACCTCGACGTCAAACGTCGGATCATACTCGGTCATCGTCACAAAGTGCGAAAGCTTGATCTGCTCGCGCTCAAAGCCGTCGAACTCCTTGTCCGTGAACACGCGGGTCATCTGACGAGCGCGGTCGGGACGGAAGTTGAAGAAGATGGCCGCGTCGCCCTCGTGAATGCCCTCGTTGTGGGCAGCGAAGGGCTCGACGAACTCGTCGCCGCGCGGGTCCTTCTCGTAGTAGGCCTTGATACCGGCAACGGGGTCGGTATCAGCATCGGACGCGTTGACCATGACGTCGTAGGCGCGCTGGATGCGCTCCCAACGATTATCGCGGTCCATGGCCCAATAACGGCCCGAGACGGTGGCAACGCGAGCGTCGCAACCGGTCTCCTCGGAGATCTTAGCCAGGAAGGCGCAGAACTCACTCATGTAGCCGGCACCGGACTGCGGGTCAACGTCGCGGCCATCCATGAAGGCGTGGACGCGAACGGTCTTGACACCGTGCTCGGCAGCCATCTTGACCAGAGCCTCGACGTGGTTCATGTGGGAGTGAACGCCGCCAGGGCTCATAAGGCCCATGAGGTGGAGAGTCTTGCCGTCAGCCTTGACATCGTCCATGGCCTTGACGAAAACCTCGTTCTTGGCGATGGAGCCGTCCTTGATGGCATTGTTGATGCGCGAAAGCTCCTGGAACACGATGCGACCGGCACCGATGTTGAGGTGACCCACCTCGGAGTTGCCCATCTGGCCGTCGGGAAGGCCCACGTCCTCGCCCGAAGCACCGAGCGTGGTGTGAGGATACTTCTCGTACAGGCCATCAAGGAAGGGCGTCTTGGCAGCGGCGACGGCGTTCTCGCCATCAGCCGGAGCCAGGCCGCAGCCGTCCATGATAATCAGGAGTGCAGGAAGATGACGTTGTGCCATATGTCCTACTCGCCTGCCTTGACGACCATAGAGGCGAAGTCGGCAGCCTTGAGCGAAGCGCCGCCCACGAGGGCGCCGTCAACGTCGGGCTTGGCGACGAGCTCGGCGATGTTACCGGGCTTGGCGGAACCACCGTAGAGAACGCGGATGCCGTTGGCGAGCTCCTCGCCGAACATCTCCTTGAGGGTCTCACGGATAGCGCCGCAGACCTCCTGAGCATCCTCGGCGGTAGCGGTCTTGCCGGTGCCGATGGCCCAGATGGGCTCATAGGCGACGACGACCTGCTTGGGGCAGGTGATCTCAAGACCAGCAAGGCCAGCCTTGACCTGGTTCACGACGTGCTCGACATAGGTGCCGGCCTCGCGGACCTCAAGGGACTCGCCGCAGCAGAAGACGGGAACAAGGCCGGCGGCAACGAGAGCCTTGGCCTTCTTGTTCTGGTCCTCGTCGGTCTCGTGGAAGTAGTCGCGACGCTCGGAGTGACCGATGATGCAGTAGGTGCAGCCAGCGGACTTGAGCATGTCGCAAGAGGACTCACCCGTGAAGGCACCCTTGGCCTCCCAGTACACGTTCTGTGCACCGAGGGCGATGGGGGCAGCCTGAATGCGGTCATGAACCGTGGTGATGTCGATGGTCGGAGGGCAGACGAGCACCTCGACGCCAGCCGGAACCTCGGGCAGAGCCTGAGCCAGCTCGTCGGCGAGCTTGGCGGCCTCGGCGACGTCGTTGTTCATCTTCCAGTTACCAGCGATAAGAAGGGTGCGATTAGGCATCGAGAAGCGCCTCCACTCCGGGCAGGGCCTTACCCTCGACGAGCTCCATGGAAGCGCCACCACCGGTGGAGATCCAGCTCATCTTGTCGGCCAGGTTGAACTTGTTGACAGCTGCGACAGAGTCACCACCGCCGATGATCGAGGTGCAGTCAGCCTCGGCGAGAGCCTCGGCGATAGCCTGGGTGCCGTGAGCAAAGTTGTCAAACTCGAAGACGCCCATGGGGCCGTTCCAGAACACGGTCTTGGCGCCCTTGACAGCCTCGGCATAGAGCTCCTCGGTCTTGGGACCGATGTCCATACCCTCACGATCGTCGGGGATAGCGTCGGAAGCAACAACCTCGGGGACAGCGTCCTCGCCAAAGTGATCGGCAACACGGTTGTCGATGGGGAGTAGGATCTTGACACCCTTCTCCTCGGCCTTCTTGAGCATCTCGCCGGCGCGCTCGACCCAGTCCTCTTCCTTGAGGGACTGACCAACGGTCAGGCCCTGAGCCAGGAAGAAGGTGTAGGCCATGCCGCCACCGATAATCAGGGTGTCAGCGGAGTCGATGAGGTGATCGAGAACACCGATCTTGGAGGAAACCTTGGAACCGCCGACGATGGCGACGAAGGGACGCTCGGGCTCGGCGAAGATGCCGGTCAGCGTGTCGACCTCCTTCTCGAGCAGGAAGCCAGCGACGGCAGGCAGGTAAGCGGCGGGGCCCACGACGGAACCCTGGGCGCGGTGAGCGGTGCCGAAGGCATCGAGAACGAAGACGTCGCCATAGGAAGCGAGCTTCTTGGCGATCTCGGGATCGTTCTTCTTCTCACGCTTGTCAAAACGGACGTTCTCGAGAACGAGGACCTTGCCCGGCTCGACGGCGGCGACAGCCTCAGCAGCCTTCTCGCCGTAGGTGTCGGCGACAAAGGCAACGTCGAGACCAGAGAGCTCAGCGAGTTTCTTGGCGACGGGCTCGAGGGACAACTCGGGCTGGAAGCCGGTGCCCTCGGGACGGCCGAGGTGGCTCATGAGGATGACGCGAGCGTTGTGCTCAACGAGATAGTTGATGGTGGGCAGGGCAGCCTTGATGCGGGTGGTGTCGCCAACGACGCCATCCTTGATAGGCACGTTAAAGTCAACGCGGACGAGAACGCGCTTGCCGTCGACATCGATGTCGCGGACGGTCTTCTTGGTAAAGGCCATGTTTGCTTCTACCTTTCGTACGTGTCTGCCTCCCATTACGGCAGACGATTTCTTATAAAAAGGGCGCGACCCTAGGGTGTAAGCCCTATAAGGCCGCGCCCTTCTTTAGACGCTCAACGAGCTATTCGCTAAAAGCTAAATTAAGCAACGAACTTCTCGAAGTACTTGATGGTGCGGACCATCTGAGAGGTGTAGGAGTTCTCGTTGTCGTACCAAGAGGTGACCTGAACGAGGGTCTGGCCGTTGCCGAGGTCAGAGCACATGGTCTGAGTGGCGTCGAAGATGGAGCCGTGGGTCTCGCCGACGATGTCGCGGGAGACGATCTGGTCCTCGTTGTAGGCGAAGGTCTCGGGGATGGTCTCGGCGTAGGCCTTCATGGCAGCGTTGACCTCGTCGACGGTGACCTTCTTGTCAACGACGGCGTAGAGGTTGGTCAGCGAGCCGGTCGGCGTCGGGACGCGCTGGGCGGCACCGATGAGCTTGCCGTTGAGCTCGGGGAGAACCAGGCCGATGGCCTTGGCAGCGCCCGTGGTGTTCGGGACGATGTTCTCGGAGCAGGCGCGGGAGCGACGGAAGTTGCCCTTGCGCTGCGGGCCGTCGAGCGGCATCTGGTCGCCGGTGAAGGCATGGATGGTGGTCATGATGCCGGACACGATGGGAGCGAAGTCGTTCAGACCCTTGGCCATCGGGGCGAGGCAGTTGGTGGTGCAGGAAGCAGCGGAGATGATGTTGTCCTCAGCGGTCAGCGTCTCATGGTTGACGTTGTACACGATGGTGGGCAGATCGCTGCCGGCCGGAGCGGAGATGACGACCTTCTTGGCGCCAGCGTTGATGTGGGCCTGAGCCTTAGCCTTGCTGGTGTAGAAGCCGGTGCACTCGAGAACGACGTCGACGTCGAGGTCGCCCCAAGGCAGGTTGTTGGCGTCGGCCTCCTTGTAGATCTTGATCTCCTTGCCGTCAACGGTGATGGAATCCTCGCCAGCAACGACCTCGTGATCGCGAGCGTAGTTGCCCTGCGTGGAGTCGTACTTCAGCAGGTAAGCGAGCATATCGGGAGAGGTGAGGTCGTTGATAGCGACGATCTCGGAGCCCTCATGACCGAACATCTGACGGAAAGCCAGACGACCGATGCGACCGAAGCCGTTAATAGCAACCTTTACTGCCATTGTGTCTCCTTTCGTAAGGCCCCCGCGAGCTACAGCGCCCGCCGTTGAGGCCCACAAACTAACCACTCGCCTAATATACCTTTTTTTTGACTTGAATTTCACGAGAATGCTCGAAATTGAAAAGCAAATTTACGTTAAAACGTTTTAAAGACTAAAATAGCAGCTAAATCCGTATATAAGTCGTTACTTCAAACTACCTGTTTGCTTCAATGAGCTTTTCAAGCCGTAAAACACGATGGTAGAGGGCTGACTTCGACAAGGGAGGGTCAGCCATCTCCCCCAAATCACGCAGCGACAGATCAGGATAGCGCTCGCGCAGGTCGCAAAAGACCGCCAAGGCATCCGGAAGCGCATCGCGAAGGCCACGCTGCTCGAGCTCGTCGATAAGCGCAAGCTGATGTTGGGCAGCACCGGCGCTTCTGGTTTGGTTGGCGAGCTCGGCATTCACGCGACGGTTCACATCGTTCTTAACCAACTTGACCGCGCGCGCCTCCTCAATCTCGGCAACGCTGCGCTTGGCACCAATCAGCTTTAATAGATGCTCGATTTCCTCGGCGCTCTTAATGTACACGGCATATGACCCCCGCCGTGCATTAACACGAGCATGGACCCCAATCTGCTCCAACAGATTGCAAAGTCCCTTGGCATATTGCTCGCCCTGCACAGCGATCTCCAAATGAAAATCGCCGCGTGGATCGGCCACGAAGCCGCCCGCGATGAGCGCGCCGCGGATATAGGCAAGTCTACAGCAAGGACGGGCAACGATATGTCGGGGTACGCCGGCGACAAGTCCTCCCCTACGGTCGAGGATACCCAGCAGAACCAAGGCCTTATCCAGGTCTGGCTGATCAGGCAAGGTGATGAGGTAGTTTCGAACCTTATGCAAGACAGATTTGCGGACGGTGAACTCCGTTTTGAGCTTAAGGATACGATGCGTCAGCGTGATCATCGTGCGCGCGACGGCTCCCGTCTCAGTCGCAACGGTCAAACGATACCGCCCAGAGCCGGCAAGGGAGAGCGTACCACTCACGCGCGTGAGGGCGGCGAGCGTCGACAAGTCGCAGTATTCACATTCGGGTTCGCAGCGCGCAAGCTCGTCGCGCACCTCAGCGGTAAACGACATGCAGGCCTATGCCTTCGTGTTGGCGCGCGACAGGTCGCGGTGGGAGATGCTCACATGATACTGAGCGCCTTCCAGGTAACGGGCCGTGGCCTCGGCAATGGCAACGCTGCGATGCTGGCCGCCCGTGCAGCCGATGGCGATAGAAAGCTGCGGCTTACCCTCCGCGATATAGCCTGGCATCACCGTATCGAGCAGCTGTGTCCAAGCCTTCCAAAACTCCTGCGTCTTGGGATGGTCCAGAACAAAATCAGAGACCTTTTTATCGAGACCGGTCATCGTGCGCATCTCGGGATCGTAGAACGGATTGGGCAGGAAGCGGACGTCGATCATAATGTCCGCCTCGACGGGCATGCCGTGCTTAAAGCCAAACGAGAACACGTGGACGTCCATGAGCTGCTGGTCGGACAGCTCGGAAAATGCCATACGTAGCTTGTTGCGCAGCGCAGAGGTACGCAGACGGCTCGTGTCGATAATCATATCGGCTCGGTCGCGCACGCCCTGCAGCTGAAGGCGCTCGCGCTGAATGGCATCGGCCGTAGTCTCCCCCGGCTTGGCAATGGGATGACGGCGGCGATTTTCGCTGTAGCGACGAATCAGCACCTCGTCAGAGGCCTCGAGAAACACGATGTCACAGCTCATCTCGCGCTCCTCGAGTGCGGCAACGGCATCGAGCAGCTCATCGAACAAGCCCTGGCTGCGCAGGTCGCAGGTGACGGCAAGATGCCTGCCCACGCCCGTATTGATGCCGACGAGTTCGGCAAGCTGGGCGATCAGACGCGGAGGCAAGTTGTCGATGCAAAAGTAGCCCATGTCCTCGAACACATGCATGGCCTGCGTTCGGCCCGATCCAGACATTCCGGTGATGATGACGATATCGGGGATGCGCTCCGAGCGCTCCGCCGCATCCATGGCATCTCCCTTTTGCATGTGCGCCTCCTAAAACAAGCGCGGGACCCGGCCAGCGGATCCCGCGCGATCAATTGCCTTTATTGAGTATACCGCCCCGAGCGGATACGAGGCCTGTCTTACGCCTCAAGCGCAGCCTTGAACCAACTTGTAATACTCGTGGGATGCGTGATGGCGGTGCCGACGACAACGGCCCAGGCGCCAGCATCGATCGCGGCGCGAGCCTCCTCGGGCGTGTGCACGCGGCCCTCGCAGATGATGGGAAGACCGGGGAATTCCTCGGTCGCCTGACGCAGGAGCGGCAGATCGGGGCCATCGGCCATGGTGCAGTCGATGGCAGCGACACCGTGAGAAAGCGTGGTAGATACCAGGTCGAAGCCCATATCAACCGCACGGCGAATGTCCTCGATGGTGGCACAATCCGCCATCAGGAGCACACCCTCCTCGTGCAGCGGGCGGAAGGTATCCTCGACCGACTTGCCGTCGGGACGCGGACGATCGGTGGCGTCGATCGCCACGATATCGGCACCCGCAGCAACGCAGGCGCGAGCGTGACGCAGCGTCGGCGTGATGTAAACGCCCTCGTGCCCATCCTTCCACAGGCCGATAACGGGGACCTCACAGCGACCCTTAATGGCGGCAATGTCGGCAAGGCCCTGGCAGCGAATGGCGGCGGCGCCGCCGAGCTCGCAAGCACGAGACATTTGAGCCATGGTCTCGGGCGTACGAAGCGGCTCGCCCATATACGCCTGAACGCTCACGACGAGCTTGCCCTTCAGGGACTGGATCAAAGGATCAACGGTCATGTTCGACTCAACCTTTCTCAAAAACAGCCTTCTGAGACACCGCACCTTGACGTTCAAACCGTCGCTCGCGTACCGAAGTACGCTTCGCTCCTCTTTCACGTCAATCTGCGGCACCTCAGAAGGCGCACTTGGTAGCTATGTTTATTTCAACGACGCAAGAAGGTGTTCGGCGGCACCGATGAGCGGAGCATCGCCCTCAAGAGAACCGATGAGGATCGGCGTGTCCTGAAGCGGATCGAGCGCCTGGCTGGCATAGCCCTCGTGTACCGAATCCTTCCACGTCTGTGAACGCCAATCGGGACCTTGGTGAATCACGCCACCCGAAAGCACGATGACCTCAGGGTCCAGGATGTTAGCGAGCGAGCCCAAGCTGGCACCCAGCGCAAAGCCGGCGTCATGGATGACCTCAGTCGCCTTTGCGTCGCCCGCGCGGCACAGGTCGTTTACATCGCGACCGACCGAAGGACGGCTGGGGTCGACGCGGCCAAAGCGCTCGTCGTACATGCGACCAATGGAAGTGCCCGAAGCAACAGACTCAAGATGGCCAGAACGCCCGCAGGCGCAGGGAATGCCGGCGGCAGCCGAGCACTCGATGTGGCCCATATGACCGGCAGCACCGTGGAAGCCCTGCATCACGCGGCCGTTCTCGACATATGCGCCGCCGATGCCCGTACCGATGCCCAGACACAAGACGGAGAACTTGCCCTTGCCGACGCCCCAGTGGGCCTCGCCCAGAGCATGAGCCTGCACGTCGCCCACCACGGCAACGGGAAGACCAAGGTCCTCGCGCAGACGCGGCCCCAACTGAACGCCAGACCAGCCGGGCATGATCTCGTTGGCGTAGGCGATGGCGCCCGTCTTGGGGTCGACGACACCGGCGGCGCCAATACCGATACCGAGGACCTCGACATCGGGGTTCGCCTCGAGAGCAGCCTTGATGGACGCCTCGATGCGCTGGAAAACTGCCTCGCCGCCTTCTTGGGCCTCGGTGGGAACCTCGGCTTCAAAGACCGGATGGGGCACGCCGCCATCAGCCGGATACTCCATAATGGCAGTCGCAATCTTGGTGCCGCCGATATCGACGGAGCAAACGTACTTGTTCTCCATGTCGCTCTCCTTAGGAGATATAAACAACTACAGGAAATGAAGGCGGCGTTATCGCCGCAGCTTGGTAAAGGTTTCCCGAGTGCCCGAGGTTGGGGTGAAAGCGGTCGGGCGTTGACCTAATGGGTCACGCTCGACCGCTTGAGCCCCAAGAACGGGTGCCCGGGGAAGCTTTACAGGAGACCGTTGTCCTGGAGGACCTTCTTAATCGCCTCGACGTTCTCGCCGGTCATGGCCTTCACCGGGCGCGGCATGGTCGGGCTGTCGAAGATGCCCATGAGGTTCATAGCGGTCTTGAAGGCGCCGACGCCACCGGCATAGCCCTGGACGCCCGAGGTGACATCCCAGATGTGCGAAATCTCATTGAGGCGATCCTGCTCGGCCTTGACGGTAGCCCAGTCACCAGCCTGAGCGGCCTTCCACTGACGCACGTAGCCCTCGGGCTCAACGTTGGCGAGACCCGGGACGGAACCGTCGGCGCCACCGAGGTAAGCGCCGTCGACAACAACCTCGTGACCGGTGAGGATGCTCATCGGATGGCCGTTCTTCTCGTTCTCCTGAACGAGGTAGCGGAACGAGATGTCATCACCCGAGGAATCCTTGACGCCGGCCAGAACGCCCTCGGCGCCGAGCTTGGCAAGGAGCTTCCAGGGGAGCTTGGTGTGAACGCAGACGGGAATGTCGTAGGCGAAGATGGGCAGGTCGAGCTCCTCGTGCAGGATGCGGAAGTGCTCCTCGACCTCGGTCATGCCCTGCAGGGCATAGAACGGGCAGGTGGCGACGAGGGCATCGGCGCCCAGCTCCTGGGCGACCTTGCCGTGCTCGATCATGCGCTCGGTCTCGGTATCGATGATGCCGACCAGAACAGGCACACGGTGGTCGACGATACGAACGGCCTCGGCGATAATCTGGCGACGGCGCTCGTCGGTGGAGAAGACGACCTCGCCCGAGGATCCCAAGAAGAACAGGCCATCGACGCCGGCATCGATCATGCGGTTGATGCTGCGCTCAAAGGAGGCAACATCGAGCTGGTGATCTTCGGTATCGGGAACAACGACGGGAGGGATAACGCCGGTGAATTTCTGAGTTGCCACAAGAATCTCCTTAGTTGTCTGGCGGGCGGCCCTATGCCACCCGCTCTTGTTGACAGTGTCCAGGCCGTCTAGGCCAAAGAACACGGGTAGAACGTTTGGTTCAAGAAGTCGACGACTTCGTTTTCGAACGCATTGATGCGCTCGTGAGCGTATTTGGCATAGATGATATGCCTCCGGTCACACTCAAGACCGTTGAATACGGCGAACTGGCCCTTGGGATCGCTCACGGCATCCATGAGCGATGTGCCCATGAGCACCGATCCGCACACCCGAGACGACAGAGCCTCAAGGCCACCGGGGATTGGATTGGCAACCGCCGTGCAGGCAAGGCCCCGCTCGTCCAGAGCGGAAACCGCCAGCGCGACGCCGCCGCCAAGGCCCTCGCCCCACGCAAAAATGCGATCGGGGTCCACGCCATCAAGATTGCGCGCGACCTTCGCCAACGCGCAGCCCCAACGGACGCGCTCGACAAAAGCGGGCGAAGCAATTCCCCGCTGCAGGTCGTCCGCACCAGCAACATCATCATCCAGTGCAAGCACGGCATATCCCATGGCGGCAAATCTCGTCATGTGATGCCAGCCGCGCACAGGCCGATCGATGTCGTGGAACATCAGGCACAGCGGCACGCGCTCAGATACTCGGGCACGACCAACAGGCTCAATCAAACGAGCGTGGACCGCATCGTCACCGAGCCCAAAGAAAACCTCCGAGTAACGGGCGCAGGGGTTAACAAAGTCAATTGCCGTAATGGCCAGGCCTTGAATCTCAAGATTCAAAGCGCATGTCTCTAAATCAGAAACATCTGCTTGGACATCACCGTGCCAGTCCCGATATTCTGCGAGCCTTGACGAAACCGTTCCAGGAATTCCCACGAGCCCGGGGACTATCAGCTCGTCAACATTGCTCTCGCACTTAGACATGAGCCTCCCCTCCCTCACAGAAAAACGGAATGATCAGATCGTCAAAGTCCTGAATCTCCTCGTGGCCAAAGCCCTCAAAGAACTCATGACGCTTGTCGCAGGACAGGTTGTTGTACACCGCAAACTGCGTCGCCGGCGGACAGACGTTATCGGCTGTGCCCGTGCCAAACAACACGGGGCACTTGACCATAGGGGCAAAATTCTTGGAATCGAAGTACGCCAGCTTGGCATAGGCTTCGTCAATACAAGTCGAGTCCTCGTCAAACCAGCGCGACCAATAGCGCAGGCCCTCGTAGGCAATATCGTCGGCGTCCAGATCCCAAACCAGGCGGAAATCCGATAAGAAGGGATAGAGGATGGCGGCGCGATTGATAAGCTCGCTGTTAAGCGCGCAGGTCGCAATACCCAAACCGCCACCCTGCGATGCGCCGTTCACATACACGCGGGTAAAATCGATGCCCTCGAGCTCGCGAACGATACGGCACAGAATGCGAATATCCTGATGTAGGCGGACATAGTAGAGGTTGGCCGGATCGCCGTCGATACCGGCGACGATATGGCCCGCGACCGTCGTGCCCGCAAATCCACCAATGTCCTCGGAGGGGCCTCCTTGGCCAGGACAATCGAGAGCAATGAGCGCCATGCCCATGCCCGCAAACGACGCCTGCTCAAACCAGCTGCGGCTCGCACCCGGATATCCATGGAACTGAAGCACCAGCGGCACGGGCTCCTCCGAGACCGGCTTGAGGTACTTGGCATGCAGGCGTGCACCACACATGCCGGTATACCAGAGATCGAAAACCCGACAGGTCGCGGAATCCGCAACCGAAGCCGCCTCGATCACGTAGTCGAGCTCGACGGCCTCGGCCTCGGCCATGCGGTCCTTCCAAAAGAGATCGAAATCCGATGGACGGGGCATAGCGCCTCGATATTCACCAAATTGCTGTTGTAGCTCCTGAGCACTTGGCATGGCTCGTGAACCCAGCCTTTCGAAATCGCAACGGAGGTGCGCCCGGCAAGGGAACCGGGCGCACGGGAGGGAAAGCGAGGCTACTCGCCGAGCTTGGGATGCAGCAGCGACGGCGCAGCGCCGAGCAGCATCTTGGTGTAGGGGTCCTGAGGGTGCTGGAAGACCTGCTTGGCCTCGCCCTGCTCGACGATCTTGCCGCCATTCATAACGATGATGTCGTCAGAGATATAGCGGACCGTCTGGATGTCATGGCTGATGAACACCATGGCAAGGCCGAGCTCCTTCTTAAGGTCGGTCAGCAGGTTCAGAATCTGCGCGCGGACCGAAACGTCCAGAGCCGAGGTGGGCTCGTCGGCGATGATGGCATCGGGGTTCAGCGACAGGGCACGGGCAATTGCGACGCGCTGGCGCTGGCCGCCCGAAAGCTGGCCGGGAAGAACCTCGGCGGCGGAGCTGGGCAGACCGGTGAGCTCCAAGAGCTCCTTGACGCGCTTCTCCTGCTCGGCCTCGGTACCCAGGTTGTGGACGCGCATGGGGTCGAGCAGTTGCTCGCGAACGACCATGCGGGGATTGAGCGCCGTGGCCGGGTTCTGGAACACGACCGAGATGACGCGACCCATGTGGCGACGGTCCTCGGCGGTACGTTTGGTAACGTCCTTGCCCTTAAAGTAGACCTTGCCGCTCGTGGGGGCCTGCAGGCCGCACATGACGTTGGCGGTGGTGGACTTTCCGCAACCGGACTCGCCGACGATGCCGATGGTCTGTCCGGGCATGAGCTTAATCGTTACACCCTGGACGGCGTGAACCAGGTTGGGGTGCAGAATCGAGCCGGTACGGGTCCTAAAGGTGACGTGGACGTCATCAAGGAAGATGATCGGCTCGACGCCGTTGACTGCGGTCTCGCTCATCTACATCACCTCCGCGTGAGGGGTCAAACCATTTGCCTTGAGCACCTCGTCGGGGAGCTCGGAATAGAAGTGCTCGGTGCCGGGCACGCGCTTGAAGACCGGACGGGTGTCCAGGCCAATGCGCGGATGGCTCGAGCGGGGTGCGAAGCGATCGCCCTTGGGGAAATCGCGCGGGCTCGGAACGGCGCCGGGCACCTGGTGCAGGCGGCCCGAACCGCTCTCGATGGACAGGACGGAACCCAGAAGACCGCGAGTGTACTCGTGAATCGGGTTGGTGAGCAGCTCCTTGGTGGGCGCCTGCTCGATAACCTGACCGGCGTACATAACAGTGATGTTATGAGCGACCTCGGCGACCAGTGCCAGGTCGTGCGAAACGAAGATCATGGCAAAGCCGAGCTTGGCCTGAAGGTCGTTAAGCAGCTTGATGACCTGCTTCTGGACGGTAACGTCCAGAGCGGTCGTGGGCTCGTCGCAGATGACCAGCTTGGGGTCACGGGTAAGGGCCATAGCGATCAGAACGCGCTGACGCTGACCACCGGAAAGCTCATGCGGATAGCTCTCGAGCGTACGCTTGGGGTCGAGGCCCACGAGCTCCAGGAGCTCCTCGGCGCTTCGGGTGCCGCCGCGCTTGGTGAGCTGCTTCATCTGGGCGGAAATGAGCATGGAGGGGTTGAGCGAGGACAGGGCGTCCTGATAGACCATGGCGATATCGGTACCGCGCAGGCCGAACCACTCCTTCTTGCTCATCTTGAGCAGGTCGCGGCCCTCCCAGAGAACCTCGCCGGAGAGATGCTCGTCATCGTCGGTCAGGCCCATGATGGCAAGCGTGGTGATGGACTTACCGCAGCCGGACTCACCGACCAGGCCCATGGTCTGGCCGGGACGGACATCAAAGTTGACGTGGTCGACGACGTTGATATCACCGTGGTGCTCAAACTGGATGCAGAAATCACGGACCGAAAGGATCGGCTCAACGGACTCATCGGGCACATGGCGGTCGTTACGCTTGAGCTCGACATCGCGCAGGGCGCCAAGACGGGCGGACAGGGACTGAGCCTGCTCCTTGTAAGCGCGAACGGGGTCGGAGACCAGCAGGTCGGCCTCGCGGCGCTTGGAGGAGTCGGTCGGATCCAGGGCGGCGGAGGGAGCAGCGGCCATGGCGTCGGTAATGCCCTCGGAGAGGATGTTGAGCGCCAGGCAGGTGATCATGATGGCCAGACCCGGGAACAGCGCCTGCCACCAACGGCCAGCGAGCACGCCGCCGCGGGCGTCGGCGAGGATGTTGCCCCAGGTAGCGGTGGGCTCCTGGATACCAGCGCCGATGAAGGTCAGCGAGGCCTCGAAGATGATGGCGTCGGCGACCAGGGTAACGGTAAAGACCATGATCGGGGCGATGCAGTTACGCAGAACATGCTTGATCAAAATCCACGGAGCCTTGGCGCCGGAAACGATGACCGCGCGGACATAGTCCTCGCCGTACTCGGACACGATGTTGGCGCGCACGATACGGGCAATCTGCGGAGTGTACATAAAGCCGATGGCGAAGATGATCGACGGCACGGAATTGCCCAGGATGGAGACGAAGACGGCCGCGAGGGCGATGCCCGGGATGGACATGATGATGTCCAGGATGCGCATGATCGCCTCGGAAACGGACTTGCGCGAAACCGCCGCGAGGGCGCCCACGACCGAACCGCAAACCAGAGCCATGGCGGTAGCACCGAAGCCGATGATCAGCGAGTAACGGCCACCGTAAAGCATACGCGACAGGATGTCGCGGCCCTTATCGTCGGTACCGAAGATAAATCCATTGCCGGGAGCCTGGCGAGCCGTAAAGATCTCGACCGGGCTATAGGGGGCAAGAAGGGGCGCCAGAATCGCGGTCAAGGCGACCAGCACCAACACGACGGCGGCAATCTTAGAAGACAGCGTCATCTTCTTCCAGCCACCGAGCTTGAGCCCCTTGGAGGCAGCTTTCTCGAGCTGCTCGGTTTGCTTCTCTCGAATCTTTACCATAATCTACACCGTCCTGATGCGCGGGTTGATGAGCAGGTAGAGCATGTCAACCACGATGTTGATGATGATGAAGGCAAGAGCAACGACGATGACGACGCCCTGAACCAGGTTCGCCTCGTTGCCCTGAACGCCCTGCAGAATCGCAGTACCCATGCCAGGGAGGTTGAAGATGACCTCGATGACGACGGCGCCGCCCATAAGGTAACCGATCTTAAGACCGAGGGTGGTGACCGGGGTGATCAGCGCGTTGCGAAGAACGTTGATTCCGACGACGACCTTCTCGGGAACGCCGGCGCCGCGGGCCATGCGGACGTAGTCCTTGTCGAGCTCCTCGACCATGGCGGTACGCACGATACGAGTCATCTGACCCGTCAGCGGAAATGCCAGGGCGATAGCGGGCATGATCATACGTCCCAGATAGCCAGCCGGGTTGGTGGTGAAGTGAGGCAGAGCACCGGACGCCGGGAGCACCTTAAGGTAGGAAGAGAACAGCAGAATCAACAGGACGGCAAGCCAGAACGACGGGGTTGCCAGGCCGGCGATGGAAAAGACGCGGATCACTTGGTCCGGCCATTTATCGCGATACAGTGCCGCGATGACGCCGAGTAAAAACGAGACGACCGCGCCGATGGCAAGACCGATAAAGGTCAGCTGCATCGTGACGGGCAGGGCCGTGGAGATGCGCTTGGCAACGGAGTTGCGAGCAGCACCATAGGTGCCCATGTCACCATGGATCAAATCACCCATGTAGCGCACGTAGCGCACGGGCCAGGGGTCGTCCAGACCATACTTCTCATGGTACTCGGCAACCGCCTCGGGCGAGGCACCGTCACCCAACGCCGTATAGGCGGGGTCGGTCTTGGAGAACGACATAAGGAAGAACACCAGGACGGTGACGCCCAATGCCATGATCGGCAGCGCCACGAGACGCCTTCCAATCAAACGTAGAAAGTTGTTCACGTTCTCTCCCCTTTCTTTTGTCGGTAGGACCAACTGGTATATGAGTATGGATACTCATTACAAGACCCGAGCGACATCGAGGCCGCCCGGGTCTTTGTTTCAACTATGAGGACGCTGCCTTACGACCGACGCCCCACATATGACTCAAGCGAGTCTTAGGCCTTGACGGTCGCGACGCCCCTGAAGGACATGCTCGTCGTGCCGATGCCCTTGAAGCCATCGAGGGCCTCGCCGTTGGGCGCGGTGGACGGATCGTCCCAGGAAGCGGAAACGGTCTTGACGTGGACAACGGGGTACAGAACAGCGTTGTCGGCGATGATGTCGAAGCACTCGTTCCACTTCTTCTGCTGCTCGTCGCCCTCGGCGGCAAGAGCCTCGTCCATGAGACCGTGGAGCTTCGCCCACTCAGCGGAATCCTTCCACGGGCAACGGGTCTGCATCCAGACGTTGTCGCCATACCACCAGTTGAGCAGCAGGTCGGGGTCGGCGCCGAAGCAGGACGGATCGCCAGGAGCGAGAAGGATATCGTAGGCCTCGCCGCCGTCGATGGCAGCGTAGGTGGCCGGCGAGGTATCGGTCTGGATGGTCACATCGAAGCCGAGGGCGTCGAGGTCGTTCTTGACCTGAGCGGCCATGCCCTTGATCTGCTCGTTGTCGGTGGTGCGCAGGGTGATGGCGCCCGGGGTGATGCCAGACTCTTCGATGAGCTTCTTGGCCTTCTTGGCGTCAGTCTTGTACACCGTGGAAGCCTCATGATAGTTGGTGAAGCTCTTGGGCAGGTAGCAGCTGGCAGCGGTGGCAAGGCCGGCGAAGGTGTTGGTGATCATCTTCTCGGTGTCGAGCGCGTACATGACGGCCTGACGGACCTTGACGTTGTTCCAAGGCTCCTTGGCGACGTTGAACATGATGAAGCGGGTGCCGAAACCCTGAACGTTATCGATCTTGCAGCCAGCGCTCTCGAGCTGGTCGACGGCGTCAGCGGTGACGAGCTCCATAACGAGCGTGGAGCCCTCCTGCTGAGCGGTAACGCGAGCGGTGGGGTCGGTCAGGATGCTGTACTGGATCTTCTTATCCTCGGCAGCATACTCACCGTTGTACTCGGGGTTGGGAACCAGGGTGATCTCGGTATCGGAGATAGAGTCGTACATCCAGGGGCCGGAACCGATCGGCTGCTTGGCGCGATCCTCCTCGGCCTGGGTGGCCGGGGTAACACGGATGATGGCCAGACGATCCTTGAGCAAGGAGAAGTTGGGGACCTTGGTCTTGACCGTTACAGTGCTGGCGTCCTTGGCCTCGATGGACTCGAAGGGCTGGAAGAACGGAGCGTAGGTAGCAGAAGCGGCGCAAGCGGTGTAGGAAGCGACGACGTCGTCAGCAGTGACCTCGGTACCATCGGAGAACTTTGCGCCCTTGCGGATGGTGACCTCGAAGGTAGTGTCGTCCACGGACTTGGGATCGTCGGTGGCGAGCTCGTTGAAGGTGCTGTAGTCGTGGTAATCGATGCCGTAGAGGCCCTCGATGACGTGCCAGTTAGCACCCAGGCCCACAGCGGAGCCGGTGCTGGCGGGGTCGAAGCTGGACGGAGCGTAAGCGGAACCAGCGGTGATCACGCCGCCGCCACGGTTGGCGGAATCGGTGGAACCGGAAGCGGAACCCTCGTCGCTAGAGCTGCCACCGCAGCCGGTGAGACCAAGCCCTGCGACAGCAGCGACGCTGCCGGTGAGGCCGAGGAACGAGCGCCTGGACATACCCTTGTTGATGATGGCCATGTCTTCTCCTATCAATAGAGAATCTTACCCGGGGACACCTAGACTTGCCCCCGCGCAACTTGCGGACGATATATACCTTACCTACCGACGAACCCAACTGAGGTGCCGCGCTCGGCGACCGATACATACATACGCTTGAACGGTATTTACTACCGTTCACCGAATTCATTGACAAATGATTCGACAGACAGTATGTATCGACGAGGTGAGATATCAGTCTTCGTCAACCCGCAGGATAGCAGTGTTGTTCACCATGGCTAGTCAAACGTTTTAGCGTTAATAAAACTCGAAATCGGCAGGTAATCACCGCGAAACAAATGATTGAAAATTGACCAATCATGTATATCAGTTGTTTAGAAGCGCGTTTAGTTTTCGGATCGGTTGGCCGATGCCTGGGCGCGCTCGGCATTCCATGCAACAAGTGCCTCGTGGACCGCCTTGGCGACATCGGCCGGAACGCCTCGAACTTCTGCAATCTCCTGCTCGCTGGCCGCACGCAAGCGCTTCATCGAGCCAAAATGGCGCATGATGGCACGTTTTCTAGTGGGTCCCACGCCCGGAACGTCGTCAAGCACCGAAACCGTCATAGCCTTATCGCGCAACTCGCGGTGGAACGTAATCGCAAATCGATGGGATTCATCGCGAACCTGCTTGATCAGATAAAGCGAAGCGGAGCCGGTCGGCAGCACGACGGGAGTCTCGTCCCACGGCACGAAAACCTCCTCATCGGCCTTTGCCAAGCCACAAACTGGTATATCGAGGCCGAGCGCCTCAAGTTGCTTAATTGCAGCGGTCAATTGCGGCTTGCCGCCATCGACAACGAGCAAATCGGGGCGCGAGCCAAAGCGCTCGTCCGCCATGCGCTCGGGAGCATAGCGTCGTCCCAAAACCTCGGACATCGACACGAAGTCGTTTGCCTCGTCCAATTCGGCCTGAATTTTAAAACGACGGTACTGGCTCTTGTCGGCGCGCCCGTTGGTAAACACCACCATTGAGGCGACCGTAAAGGTGCCATGCAGTGTAGAGATATCGAAGCACTCGATACGCAACGGCGGCGATGGCAGCGCCAACGCACTTTCGAGCTCCAGCAGCGCTTGATTGGTGCGGTCGTCAGCGTACCCCGTTCGCATCATGTAGCGCATGAGGGCATGGCGCGCATTTTTGGATGCCATATCGAGCAGACGGTGCTTTTCGCCACGCTGCGGCCTATGGAGATGGCAGGAACGCTCACGCTTGCCCGCAAGCCACTCCCCCAGCGCCTCCGCATCCTCAAGCTCGACGGAAAGGTTGACCTCAGCTGGAATATCAGCCGTCTCGTCGTAATAGCGCTTAAGAAAGCCCGACTGGAGCTCTTCCTCGTCAACATCAAGACCCTTGTCGAGAATGAACTCGCAGGTGCGAACTGTTCGGCCCTCGCGAACGACGAAGACGCAAGCGGCGGAGATGGTCTCCTCGCGATAGAACCCGATGACATCGATATCGACACTGGAGGGAAAAACGACTTGCTGACGATCGTCCAGACCCCTGATGACCTCCAAACGACGTTTGACGCGTGCCGCGCGCTCAAAGTCGAGCGCCTCGGCGGCATCCGTCATCTCGGAGGTCAGCTCATCGACGACATCCTTGCGATGGCCCGACAAAAAGCGCTCGACACGCTTGACGTTCTTGGCATAGTCTGCCGGGGAAATCGCGCCGACACACGCACCCGGGCCGCGCCCGACATGGTAGTCAAAGCAGGGACGCCCGTTTTGTGCGCAAATCATATTGACGATGTCTTCCTCGCCCTTGTGGGACTCGATGGTACGGCGACAACGACGCCACTCCGCACAGGATGCAGAGCAGATGGGGATAACCTTGCGCAGCGTATCTATCGTCTCACGTGCCGCACGGCTATCGGTATAGGGTCCAAAATAGCGCGTTCCCGGCTTATGACGCTCACGCGTGTATTTGATCGCGGGATACAGGTCGCCCTTTGTAATGGCGATAAAGGGGTAGCTCTTGTCATCCTTGAGGTCGACGTTAAAGTACGGATGGTACTGGCCGATCAGGTTGCGCTCGAGTACAAGCGCCTCATGCTCGGTTTCGACAACGATGTAGTCAAAGCTCGCCACCAGCTGCATCATCAGCGGGATCTTTTGACGCTCATCCTGCAGTGTCACGTATTGACGCATGCGGGCGCGCAGGTTTTTCGCCTTGCCCACGTAGATGACATCGCCCTTGGCATCCTTCCAAAGGTAGCATCCGGGCTGTGTGGGAACGCGCGAAACCTGCTCGGCAAGCGTTGGTATGTTGTCGTGACCGGCCACGCGCACCTACTTGCGACGAAGCAGCGCCGAGACCTCGGGCATCTTAAGGACGACGGCAAGGCCAAAGGTAACAACAAGCGAGGCGACACCCGCAACGCAAACGTAGCCAAGAGTAATCAGAATCGAGCCGCCAAGTGCCCCGACAAAGTGTTCAAGCGCCCACATGACGCCGGCGCCTGCGTCAGCACCTAGACCACCGAGCAAAAGGCCAAAGAAACCGCCATGTAGGATAGATTTGACCTGAAGGCCACGCAGGCGACGACGCAGCCACCACAGCGAACAGCCGACCAAGATCACGTAGTCGACGACATACGAAAGCGCGATTGCCGGCATACCGAAGCCCAGCACAACGCCAAACAGCAGAACCGAGCCGGCCTGGCCGATGGCGGAATACAGGCAATAGCGGCTATAGGGCTTCATGTCGAGCAAGGCAGAGAAGCTCTTCTGCATCAACACGACCACGCCGTAGAGCGGCAGCGAGAGCGCCAGGTAGACAAGGTACTCGGACACCAGCGCCACGCCGGATTCATCGAACTTGCCAGCACAGTAGATCATATTGAGCGGACGTGCGAAGACAATCAGGTACAGTGCGAACGGAATCAGGAAGAAGAGCATCTGGGCGACGCCACGCGAAATGCCCGTGCGAACGCTGTCGTAATCCTTCTCCTGTGCGTCATGAGAGAGCTCGGTATAGAGCGCCGTCGAAAGCGAGGCGGCAATCAGCGCGTAGGGCAGCGTGTACCACAGGCGCGCATAGGCGATGACGGAAGGACCCGTCTCGGGCTGGACCACCAGCGCGGCAGCGTTGGTGATAGAAGTCGAGACAAACATGCACACCGTGGCGAGCAGCGTCGGGATACCGAGCGCAATCGTCTGGCGCAGCGCGGGGTCCTTAAAGTCGATATGGATATGGGGATGCACGCCGTGCTTGCCAAGCGCGGGAATCTGACATGCCATCTGAACAAAGACACCGAGGGTCGTACCGGCCGCAATCAAGATGATGCCGGCACGTTCGCCAAACTGTGCGGACACGGGCGCAAAACCCATAAAGCTCGCAATGACGATCACATTGTTGAGGACCGGGGCAAACGTCGACCAAAAGTAGTCGCGGTGTGCGTTGAGAACGCCCGAGAACACCGAGCCCAAACCATAAAACAGAATCTGGATGGCAAAGAAACGGAACATGAACGCAGCGGTATCCATGCTGCCACCGTCACCCGAAAGGAACGATTGCGTCCAGATAAAGCCCGGGGCGAACACGGTCCCCAGCAACGAAATGCCACCCAGCACTAAAAGCAGAATGCCGAGCAGGTTGCCCACGTACTCGTTCGAGGCCTCGCGACCCTGCTCACGCCTCACGCCCATGTACACGGGCAAAAACGCCGTCACGAGCATGCCACCCATCACGAGTTCGTAGAGCATATTGGGCAGGTTGTTGGCGACCTGATAGGAGGACGAGAGTAGCGACATGCCGATAGCGGCCGCCATTGCCCACGTGCGGATAAAACCGGTGACGCGAGACACGATAGTCAGGATGGTCATAAGCCCGGCGGAACGACCAACCGTGGAGTAGTCCGACGAGCCCATGTCGTCAGTGTCATCTCGCGACGAAGAAGCTTCGGATGAGGGTGTCTGAGGCGCAGATTCTTTTGCAAAATGAGCTCCGCGCTTCAATTCTTCCTGCGGCATCGCTCAGTCCTCTCTCGTAATCGCGGCAACCGTCGCCCCGCAAAATGCAATTAAATCATCGGGTGCAAGCTCGAGCTGATAACCACGCTTGCCTCCCGAAATAAAAATGGTATCCCAAAGGACACACGTCTCATCAATGAGCGTCCGGTAGCGTTTTTTCATACCGACCGGGCTGCAGCCGCCGCGAACGTAGCCAGTCGCCGCAAGCAAATCCTTCACATGCATCATAACCAAGGACTTCTCCCCCGCGGCACGCGCGGCGGACTTTAGATCGAGCTCATCGGCAACAGGGATGCAGCACACGACATGGTCGTTGGACGGCGTCACGCAGACCAAGGTCTTAAATCCTTGACCGGGCTCCTCGCCAAGCTGCTCCGAAATCGCGACCCCCAGGCCCACCGACTCATCACCATCGTCTTCGTACGTATGTAGAACATAGGAAATGCCGGCGCTTTCCAGCTCGCGCATCGCATTGGTTTTTGGCGTCTTTACAGCCTTTGCCATGACATATCCTTTCCCTCGCATTCGGACGCAAAGATTAAGTATATGTCCAATTCGGCTGCATACGTCACTTCGGCACAGCAAGCGCCATCGAATCACAAGGAGTCGATGGCGCCCATAAACTGAATCGCCTATTTATTGAGCATCAAGTTGAGCCTGACGCTCCCGGTCACGCCTGAGCAAAGGCGCCAAAAACTTGCCCGTATAACTCTGCGGACAGTCCGCAACCTGCTCCGGTGTGCCCGAAACCACGACGGTTCCGCCGCCGTTACCGCCCTCGGGACCCATATCGATCAGGCGGTCGGCAACCTTGATGACATCAAGGTTGTGCTCAATCACCAGCACCGTGTTGCCCGCATCGACCAAGCGCTGCAGCACATCGAGCAGCTGGCGGACGTCCTCAAAATGAAGACCGGTCGTCGGCTCGTCCAAAATATAGAACGTCTTGCCCGTCTGGCGTCGATGAAGCTCCTTGGCGAGCTTCACACGCTGCGCCTCGCCGCCCGAGAGCGTCGTGGCGGGCTGGCCCAGGCTCACGTAGCCCAAGCCTACATCGTACAGCGTCTGGAGCTTTCGCTTGATCTGCGGGATATTCCCAAAGAAGGCCAGCGCCTCGGTGACGCTCATGTCGAGCACGTCCGAGATGGTCTTGCCACGGTAGGTGACCTCGAGTGTCTCGCGGTTGTAGCGTTTACCGCCGCAAACTTCGCAGGGAACGTAGATATCGGGAAGGAAGTGCATCTCGATCTTAATCTGCCCATCGCCCTTGCACGCCTCACAGCGCCCGCCACTCACATTAAAGGAGAAACGACCCGGCGAGTAGCCGCGCGCCTTCGACTCCGGCGTACTCGCAAACAGCGCGCGAAGATCATCCCACAGGCCGATATAGGTAGCAGGGTTGGAGCGCGGCGTGCGGCCAATCGGCGACTGGTCGATATCGATAACCTTATCGATGCACTCGATGCCCTCGATTTTTTTATACGGACCCACAGGGCGCGTCGAGCGGTGAATGGCATTCGTAAGGGCAGGCGCAATGGTGTCGGTAACCAGGGAGCTCTTGCCCGATCCCGACACGCCGGTAACAACCGTAAGCGTACCAAACTCGATTTTGGCAGTAACGTTTTTGAGGTTGTTGGCTCGAGCGCCCGTAATTTTAAGGCAGCCGCGACCGGGCTTGCGCCGTTCATCAGGCACCCGGATCATTCGTTTACCGGTCAGATAAGCGCCCGTCATCGACTCGGGACACGCCATGATATCGGCAGGCGTTCCCGCCGCGACTACGTGTCCGCCGTTGACGCCGGCGCCGGGCCCCATGTCGATCACGTAATCGGCGGCACGGATTGTATCCTCGTCGTGTTCGACGACGATAACGGTATTGCCGATATCGCGCAGGCGCTCGAGCGTCTTGATCAAGCGCTCGTTGTCACGCTGATGAAGACCGATCGAGGGCTCGTCCAGAATATAGAGCACGCCCATGAGACCCGCGCCGATCTGCGTTGCCAGGCGAATACGCTGCGCCTCGCCACCGGAAAGCGTCGCCGAGGCACGATCGAGCGTCAGATAGTCGAGTCCAACATCGACCAGAAAACGCAAGCGCTCCAGGATTTCCTTGACGATACGGCCGCCGATAAACTGTTGGCGCTCGGTGAGTTCCAGGCCCTCAAAAAACTCGAGCGATTCACGGCACGACAGGCAACAAACCTCGTAAATGGACTTGCCGCCCACGGTGACGGCGAGCATCTCAGGGCGCAAACGAGCGCCGTGGCAGCTCGAGCACGGCTCCTCGCGAATGTACTTCTCCAGGCGCGCCTTGGTGTTCTCGTTCGTCGTCTCGGTATAGCGTTCGTACAGGATGTTGCGAACGCCCGAAAACTTGGTATCCCACTGGCTGCGACGTCCGTCGAGCTTTTGGTAGTCGACCGAGATCTTCGTATCGCCCAGGCCATCCAAGAATGCACGACGCACGCGAGGGGGCAAGTCCTCCCACGGCGTATCGGTGCTCACCTTAAAGTGTTTGCAGACCGCAGCAAAAATCTGCGGATAGTAGTTCGAGTTGCCAAACAGGCTACCAAAGACTCCGTCGGCAATGGACTTCGAGGGGTCCTCGATCAACGCCTCGGCATCAACGGTTTTCTTAAAGCCCAGGCCGTCGCACTCAGGACATGCGCCATAGGGAGCGTTGAACGAAAAATCACGCGGCTGAAGATCGTCAATGGAGTGACCATGCTCCGGGCACGCCAAGGCCAACGAATACTCCAGCAGCTCGCCCTCGGTCCCCTCGGGAGCATCACGATCGGGCAGCATGTACACGTTTACATTGCCGTGAGCCAGCGCGGTCGCCTGCTCAACAGACTCGGCGATACGGCCCAGAGAGTTCTCACGGATCACGATGCGATCGACTACGACCTCGATATCGTGCTTGAACTTCTTGTCCAGATCGATCGGATCGTCGAGCGAGCGCACTTCACCGTCGACACGCACGCGGCTAAAGCCCTCGGCGCGAAGGTCCTCAAACAGTTTGGTGTACTCGCCTTTTCGCCCGCGCACCACCGGTGCCAGCACAAACGCGCGGCGGCCCTCCCCCGCCGCCAAGACCTTGTCGGCAACTTGGTCGGTCGTCTGACGCTCAATGACGCGGCCGCATTCGGGACAGTGCGGGGTGCCCACACGGGCGAACAGCAGGCGCAGATAGTCATAAATCTCGGTTACGGTGCCAACCGTCGAGCGAGGGTTTTTAGACGTCGTCTTTTGGTCGATCGACACCGCCGGCGAAAGGCCGTCGATTGAATCCAAGTCGGGTTTGTCCATCTGGCCCAAGAACTGGCGCGCATAGCTCGAAAGACTCTCGACGTATCGACGCTGGCCCTCGGCATAGATAGTGTCAAATGCCAGCGAACTCTTGCCCGAGCCAGAAAGACCGGTAATGACCACGAGTTGGTCACGCGGAATGGAAACATCGATATCACGGAGGTTGTGCTCACGAGCGCCGCGAATAACGATAGAAGAATCAGACATGGAAGCTCCTTGCCTCCTATTGCATCGAATCATACTGTCGATGAGTTTAGCGCACTCGACGCGCACAGATGTTCGTAATACAAGATTCGCAGACCTTTAGCTTTGCGTATCGGGTGCTTTGTTTCTCGAAATGCCGTGGAAAGGTTACAGTAATCTACTACTGAACTTAATTTGCTGTAACAGAGGAACGTCCATGACCGAAGATATCCCCCTTGAAATCACTTCGAGCGACATGGCCAATCTGCCCATATTCATCGCCGTCCTTATCGTGGCCACCGTCGTCGTGCGCGTGTATTTTTCAATCAAACACAATGAAAAGCCGCCCATTGCCCGCGTCTTTTGGTGCGCGACGCTCCTCATCCCGCTCGGCATGGTAGCTGCATGGATTACGAATCAATTGCTCGTAAATGAGGACAATTCCCTATGGGTCCTTTCTTATTCGGCGCTCGGTGCTACCGCCGTCATACTTCTTGTCGAGCCCTTGGTTTCGGGACTTATCGACCAAACCGATCTTGCGACGGGAACGGTTGCCTGTATTTGCCGTGACATCCTTGTCATCGCCGCTGTTTCAGCGCTCTCGTTCGTTTCACTCGAAATTGCCTGTAACGAAACGTTCTATCGCATTCCCGCCAACTCATTCGGGTTTTCCGTCGGGCTGCTCGCGACGGTTCTGCTCTCCCTTTATTTGCTGGGACAGCGTCATGGAGGCGTCATGGCCCTCGTGCCCGTCGCCTGTTGCATCCTTGGCATTGCCGAGCACTTCGTCATAACGTTTAAAGGCGAAGCCATCCTGCCAAGCGATATCTTGGCCCTTGGCACCGCAATGGAAGTGAGCGAGGGATACGAGTTTACCTTTACCGCCGGAATCGTAACCTCTCTCGCCCTGCTGGAGATTTCCCTGGGGCTTCTTTCGCTTATCCGACCGCGAAAGCTCCGTACGCCCACCCATGTCTTCCCCGCAATCGCCGCTAACCTCTGCGCTTTTCTGCTAGTGACCGTTGTGGGGCTCTCAGGCTTTTCCAGCATCGACTTGGAGCAGGCGCTGGATTTTGGATTTGACCGTTGGCAGCCCATCACCACATATACGTCTCAGGGTTTTATCACTTCGTTCACCGAAATGGTCAACGAGTTGCCCATTGAGAAGCCCGAAGGCTATACGCCCGATGAGGCGCAGAGCATCGAGCAGGAGCTCGCCGCCGCCTACGACAGCACGTATGGCTCGAGCGAGCAGCGCGCGGCTGCCGTTGCCCAGTTCAATGAAATCAAGCCGACGATTGTTGCCGTCATGAACGAGAGTTTTAGCGACCTTTCGTGCTTTGAGCAGCTCCAGGCGGCCGGGTACACCGGCCCCGCATTCTACAACTCGCTTCCCGACACACTTGTTCGCGGCACCATGCTCGCTTCGGTCACCGGTGGCGGAACGGCAAACTCCGAATTCGAATTTTTGACCGGAGCGACAACGGCCTTTGTCGGATTAGGCAAGATCCCCTATCAGCTGTATCAGATGAATGGCGTCAACAGCCTGGCAAAGGACCTTAAAGAGCTTGGGTATACCGCTACCGCTATGCACCCGCAAAACCCCGTCAACTACCATCGAGATAAGATCTATCAGCAGCTGGGCTTTGGAGACTTTCTTTCAATCGGCGATTTCGAAGGTGCGCCCTGTTACCATGCCGGCGTATGCGACTACGCCACCTACGACAAGATACTCGACCTGCTTAGAACCGACGAAGCGCCGCAGTTCATCTTTGACGTCACGATGCAAAATCACGGCGGCTACGACTATGGCACCGTTCCCGCCGAAGAGCTGACAAACTATTGGGTCGAGGGAGCCAGCGAGGGCGCCAATAGCGCGCTCAACACCTATCTCACCTGCATCAACGCATCCGACCGGGACCTCGAGTACTTTATCAACGAGCTCCGCAATATCGGCAGACCGGTTGTTCTTGTCTTTTTTGGCGACCATCAGCCGAGCGCCGCAACGACTCTCAACGACGAGCTGTACCCTCAGGAAGATACGGCAAGCCACGCTTTCCGTGTCTATCAGTCAACCTATTTCGTCTGGGCTAACTATGAAATCGCCGGCAATACCGAGCTCAACGTCTACGACACCGTCGGGGCAAACGAGATTGCAGCCATTACCCTTAATAAGATCGGCGCCCCGCTCACCGACTATCAAAAGGCCCTGCTTGCAACAAGGTCAGATGTGCCCACCATCAATGTCGCCGGCTATCTCGGTGCCGACGGGCTGCGCTACAACTTGGAATCTGAAGACAGCCCATACACCTCGACGATCGACAAGCTGCAGCGCATGCAATACCTCGAGTTCGCCAGCAAAGTTCAGTAAGCCCGCCCATTCGCTTGGGCCCATCGTATTGCAAGCACGCTCGGCCCAAATGCATCGCAAATGACTCCCGCTCGCAAACGAGGGTACAATGACGCTCGTGTCACATCACGGGGCTCCGGCCCCAACATATACAAAGGAGTCATACATGGGTTGCGAGCACGCACAGGCCGCCGGCGGACAAACGTCGCCGTCGCAATTTGAGGAGAACACGCTGTCCGAGGTCAAACGCGTCATCGCCGTGCTTTCCGGCAAGGGCGGTGTCGGCAAGTCGTTTGTCACCGGTGCCATCGCCACCGAGCTTGCCCGTCACGGCCACAAGGTCGGCGTCCTCGATGCCGACATCACCGGTCCCTCTATCCCCAAGATGTTCGGCATGAGCGGACGCCACGTCCATGCCCTTGGCAACCTCATGCTGCCCGAAATCTCCGAGCACGGCGTCAAGGTCATGAGCTCCAACCTTCTGCTCCAAAACGAGACCGACCCCGTCCTTTGGCGCGGTCCGGTCATCGCAGGCGCCATTAGGCAGTTCTGGAGCGAGACCTCGTGGGGCCCCATCGACTACCTGCTGGTCGACATGCCTCCGGGAACAGGCGACGTCGCGCTCACCGTCTTCCAGTCGCTGCCCGTCGACGGCATCGTCATCGTCACGAGCCCGCAGGACCTGGTCTCGATGATCGTCGCCAAGGCGGTCAACATGGCCGAGAAGATGAACGTCCCCATTCTGGGCATCGTCGAGAACATGAGCTATATCGAGTGCCCCGACTGCGGCAAGAAGATCGAGGTCTTTGGCAAAAGCAAGCTCCCCGAGGTCGCAGAGCGCTATAACCTCGACATCTTGGGCACGCTTCCCATTAATCCGGCACTCGCCGAGGCCTGCGATAAGGGCGAGGTTGAGACCGCGCTGCCCGATGGCATGTTGCCCAAGGCAGTCTCTGCCGTCGAGGCTATTACCCCGCACGAGACCGACGAGGCCTAAGTGAACACGAGCGCCTTCTATGACGTCCTGGTAATCGGCGGCGGGGCTTCAGGCCTCGCCGCCGCCATTACGGCCGCACGTGCTGGCAAAAGCGTCTGCATCGTTGAGCGCGATGTCGCCTGCGGCCTAAAGCTCCTTGCGACCGGTAACGGCCGCTGCAACCTCTCCAACGAATCGATTGATCCTCAGCGGTATAACCACCCCGCATTCGTCGAATCTGTCATGGGCCCCCAACCCGAACAAGAGCTTATGGGTTTCTTCTCCTCGCTGGGCATCATGACAACCTCCGAGGAAGGCCGGCTATACCCGCGCTCCCTTCGCGCAGAATCGGTGCGCGACGCGCTTCTCAACGTTTGCGACCGCCTAGGTATTACCTTAATCTGCGGAGCCAACGTTGCCTCGGCGCACAAAGCTTCCGAAGGCTGGACACTCCAAATAGACCGTCCAGCGCGGGCGCTCAAGGCAAAAAAGCACGACGACCGAAAATCGGAGCTCCGCTCGCTTCGGAAAGCGCTCGCCGATGTCCCTCGCAAGAACGAGGCCCTGGAGGCACATGCCGTAATTATCGCCACGGGTGGCAACCCCACCGGTATCGCCGATACGTTTAGCCTCCCCCTCACTTCGCTGCGCCCCATCCTCTGCCCCGTATCGGCAACGGTCGTCGGCGATCGGGCGGCACTCAAGACGTTGGACGGCCTGCGCGTCCGCGCCCGCTTGACGCTCGCCCGCAATCATAATGAGCTCTGGCACGAAGACGGTGAAGTCCTGTTTCGAACCTTCGGTATCTCGGGCGTCGCTGTCTTCAACCTCTCCCGTCGTATCCAGCGCGGCGATACGATCCTGCTCGACGTTTTCCCCGACCTCTCTAAAGACGAGTTGCTCGATATGCTTAACCGGCGCGTTAAGCTGCTCGGCGGCTTTTCGCCCCGCGATCCCCGTTGGCTCGACGGCATGCTCGCCCCGCAACTCTCCCGCGTCGTCTGCACAGCGTTCGAGCAGTGCCATCCAGGCTCCAACGATGTCATCCACCTGGTCTCGATCCTCAAGCATTTTAAGTTGCTCGTCGAAGGAACCGCCGAGGAGCGCTCGGCGCAGGTCACGCGTGGTGGCGTATCTGTCGAGAGCATCTCAACACCCAGTCTACGCGCGCGCAGCGTTGTCGACACCCCGCTTTACGTCTGCGGCGAAGCGCTCGACATCGACGCCGATTGCGGAGGCTTTAACCTTGCGTGGGCATGGCTCTCGGGCATTCGCGCTGCAAGCAGCCTGTAGCCGCGCAGTCTATAATCAAAAACGCATTCGGGCCGTCTGGGATACCGGACGGCCTCTTTCTTGCCTCTAAGGAGACCTCGATGATCGAAATCACCCAAGTCAACGCGTCGCTCGATGAAGCCGGCGATGAAAATGCCTGCCTCATTGTTGGCAAGCGAGTCGCCAAGCGCGTCCTACGTTGCAAGGACTCCGAGATCAAGTCCATCGAGCTCCACCGCAAGTCAATCGACGCTCGCAAAAAACGAGACGTCCATTTTATCCTGAGCTTTCGTGTTGAGCTGACTAGTCCCCACCTCGAGCGAGAAGCGGTCGACAGCGTCGCCGAGCGTGACCGCTCGCGCGTACGCGCGATAGAGGACGATGGGCCCTCATTCCCCTCCCCCGTCTCCGACGCACCTCAAGAATGCCCTGTCGTTGTCGGCGCCGGATGCGCTGGGCTTTTCGCTGCACTCACCCTTGCCGAAGCGGGTCTTAAGCCCTTGCTCATCGAGCGCGGCGACCCAGCATTTCGCCGCTCGCATGCGATCGATCTCTTTCTAAAGGAGCGCATTCTCGACCCCGAGAGCAATATCCAGTTTGGCCTGGGCGGCGCGGGGACCTTCTCGGACGGCAAGCTCAATACGGGAACCAAAAATCCCGCCCATCGCCTTATCCTCGAAACCTTCGTCGAGGCGGGCGCGCCCCGCGATATTCTGTGGGATGCCAAGCCGCACATTGGCTCCGACATCCTTCCCACGGTTGTCACCGCTATATCCCAGCGCATCGAGCAGCTCGGAGGTGTCGTCCGTTATCGAACAAAGCTCGTCGACATTCACATCGACGCGTCTGGCGCCATTACCGGTATTGATGTCCAATCGTCCCAAGACGCCGCTTGCGAGCCAATCGAGACAAAGCACCTCATCCTCGCCTGCGGGCATTCTGCTCGCGATATTTTTGAGCTCCTTAAGGACCACAACGTGGCCCTCGCACAAAAGACCTTTGCCATGGGCGTTCGCATCGAGCATCCGCAGCGCGACATCGACCGAGCCCAATATGGAGCCTTGGCGGGACATCCTGCCCTCGGAGCAGCCCCCTACAAGCTCGTCGCCCATCTTCCCAACGGCCGCAGCGTGTTCTCGTTTTGCATGTGCCCCGGCGGACAGGTTGTCGCCGCCTCTTCCGAGCAGGGCCACCTGTGCGTCAACGGCGCTAGCCTCAATGCCCGCGACGGACGCAACGCAAATGCCGCCTTGCTCGTTAACGTCACGCCTGAGGACCTTCCCAACGATGACCCGCTCGCCGGCATCGAGCTCCAGCGTGCCTGCGAGGCGGCCGCCTATCGCCTGGGCGGTTCCAACTGGAACGCACCGGCACAACTCGTCGGAGATTTCCTCGCAGGACGCGCCAGCAAGGCGCCCGGAAAGGTAAAGCCCACCTATCCGCTCGGTGTGACCTGGACGGCAATTGACGAAGCCCTGCCGCAGCATATCGTCGAGTCGCTCCGCCTGGGACTTCCCCTACTCGGAAAAAAGCTACGAGGCTACGACCGTCCCGATGCCGTTCTTACCGGCGTGGAGACTCGTTCGAGCTCACCTGTCACTGTCACCCGAGACCGAACGTGCCATGCCGTGTCGACCCCGGGCCTCTACCCTTGTGGTGAGGGAGCTGGATATGCTGGCGGCATCATGAGCGCGGCCACCGACGGCATCCGTTGTGCCGAAGCCCTGATCGCGGACCTCTAACGCACGAATTCCAGCGCGCAAAAGACACAGGCCCCGAGCTCCACAGGGAACTCGGGGCCTGTTCGCTATTTCTTAAACCGTGCACCCTGGCGTTTTCTGCCCGATGCGAACGTGGAACCCTTGCGGGCCTGCGAACGTAAGCGCTCGATCGTCTCGTCCTCAGACGCGCCCTCGAGCATCGCCCGAATCTGAACGACGGCATCGCGCAGGCGCGCCGCCTCCTCAAAGTCCATGGCGGCAGAAGCGTTGCGCATATCCTCTTCCATGGTTTCGACGATCCGCACAAGCTCGTCATGCGGCAGTTCTTCCAACTGCTCCGCAAGTGTCTGCTCGGGCGCCACCGTTTCCGGCACGCCGCCCTCGCCCGACTCATCGGGCGTATAGAATGCGCCATGACCAAGAGAATCGCCCTTCGAGCGCCCCTTGGAACCCACGGTTTTTTCGGCCTCGGCAATAAAACTTGAGATGTCGTTGATGGCCTTGCGCACTGTCTTGGGCACAATGCCATGCTCTTCGTTATATGCCATCTGAATCTCGCGACGGCGCTGCGTCTCCTCGATGGCCTCTTTCATCGAATCGGTCACAACGTCCGCATACATGATGACTTCGCCATCGGCGTTACGGGCCGCGCGGCCAATCGTCTGAATCAGCGAACGGCGGTTGCGCAAGAAGCCTTCCTTATCGGCATCGAGAATTGCCACCAGTGAGACCTCGGGAAGATCCAAGCCCTCGCGAAGCAGGTTGATACCAACGAGAACATCGATCTTGCCCTCGCGCAGCGTTCGCAGGATCTCGACACGGTCCATTGTCGCCGTATCAGAGTGCATGTAATTGACCTTAATGCCTGCGTCGAGCAGATGGTCGGTCAGGTCCTCGGCCATGCGCTTGGTCAACGTGGTCACCAGCACGCGCTCCTTGCGGGCAACGCGCTCGCGAATCTCGTCCTCAAGATCGTCAATCTGGCCGCGAACTGGACGCACGTCAATCTTGGGGTCGAGCAGGCCAGTCGGACGAATAATCTGCTCCACATCGTTTTGGCTCACCCGCAGCTCGTAGTCGCCCGGCGTGGCCGAAACATAGATAAACTGGGGTATCCTTGCCTCAAACTCATCGAAACGAAGCGGGCGGTTATCGAGCGCCGAGGGCAGGCGAAAACCGTGTTCCACCAGCGTCACCTTACGCGAGCGGTCACCTTCGTGCATGCCGCGAATCTGCGGCACCGTCACATGGCTCTCATCGATGATGCAGAGCATATCCTTGGGAAAGTAATCGATTAGGGTAAACGGCGGCTCACCCGGCTTGCGACCGTCCAGATGACGCGAGTAGTTCTCGATGCCGTTGCAAAAGCCCATCGTCTCGAGCATCTCAAGATCATAATCGGTGCGCTGCTGCAGACGCTGCGCCTCGAGCAACTTGTCGGTCGCCTTGAGCTCCGCCACGCGCTTCTCGCACTCTTCGCTGATCGATTTCAGAGCCGCCTTGACCTTCGGCTTCTCGGTCACGTAGTGCGATGCCGGCCATACGGGGATGGCCTCGTACTCACGAAGCATCTCACCGGTGACCTCATCGATCTCGGCAATCAGCTCGACCTCGTCGCCAAAGAACTCAAACCGCAACGGATGCTCGGCATAAGGCGGATACACGTCGACAACATCGCCGCGCACGCGGAACGTGCCGCGTGCCAGGTCATAGTCATTGCGATCATATTGAATGTCGATAAGTGCATGGATAAAGTCATCGCGCTCGAGCGGCACCTTCTTGTCGACGTTTGGAGCCAGACCCGCATAGTCCTCAGGAGAGCCAATGCCATAGATACACGAGACCGATGCGACAACGATCACATCACGTCGAGAGAGTAGCGATGCGGTCGCCTGATGTCGCAGCATCTCAACCTCTTCGTTAATCGAGGAGTCTTTCTCGATATATGTATCGCTTTGCGGCACATACGCCTCGGGCTGATAGTAGTCGTAGTACGAGACGAAGTAGACCACAGCGTTGTTGGGAAAGAACTCTTTGAGCTCGCTCGCAAGCTGAGCGGCGAGCGTTTTATTCGGAGCCATGACCAGCGTCGGCTTTCCCAGGGCCTCAATAGTCTTTGCCATCGTGAAGGTCTTGCCCGAACCAGTCACGCCCAGCAAAACCTGATAGCGGTCTCCGTCCCTCACGCCCTGCACAAGCGACTCAATGGCCTTAGGCTGGGAACCGGCAGGCTCATAGGGAGACACGACCTTAAACGGCACGTCAGAGCCTTCAACGCCAAAGCGCTTAAGTTCACCACCAACGCGTTCTACTTCAAATTCCGCCATGGATACTCCTAACTCATATATCTGCAGTATACGCAGGCGGCAGGCATAGTCCTATACGAACCGATCGGGATAGAGGGTCTTGTAGCGAACCCAGGCATTATTGACACGAATCAGATACGCCTGCGTCTCGGGAAAGGTGATTGCATTATGAAGCGACGTACTCTGCTGCGCCCATCCGTCGACATTGCCCATGCCGGCGTTATAGGCGGCAATGGCACTGTCAGTCGACCCGTTAAAATACGCTAGAAGATACGAGAGATACGCACAGCCAAACTCGATATTCGTAGCCGGATCGTTAAGGTTGTCGGCCGAATACTCGCCACCGTCGACAAGGCCCTTGGCGATCATATCCTGGGCAGTCTCGGGCATCAGCTGCATCAATCCCTGAGCACCCTGATTCGACTCGGCCTCGGGATCCCAATTCGATTCAGACTTAATGACAGCGCACACCAGATACGGATCCAGATTATGCGAAATACTGGATTGCTTTACATACGCCTCGTAGTCAATCGGATACAGCGGCTTAAAGAAAGCGGCAGGAGCATACGAGTAAACGAATGAGATAAGGCCGAAGGCAAAAACGGCAGCCAGCGGTATAAGGCGATACCACGTAAGGAAACGTGTCTTAGGCATCGGCCTCCTCCTTATCCACTACATCTCCGAACCCATGGCGCGAAAGCCATGCGTCCAGTTGTTCAAAGAGCGAGTTATCGTCTGCCGCATTGTCAATCACAGTTGTAGCGAGATTGCACAGCACAGACTCTTCGGGCTGGCAAGCAGAACGGGCATCGAAATCAGATGGCTCCATGCCACGTTGAATAGCGCGCTCGCGACGAACTGACAAAGGGGCGCTGATGACCAAAATTTCATCAGCCAAGCCAAATGCATCCTCAAAACCAGTCGGAGCAGAAACCTCGACCACCGCAAAAGGATAACGGGGAGATGAAACAGTACAACAAACCGAATCGAGAATCCTAAGCGAAAGCTGTTCAATCAGAATGGGATGCACGATGTCATTGAGCCGTGCGACCGAATCAGGAGAAGCGAAAGCTCGAGAAGCGAGGATGCCGCGGCGAATGCCGCCTTCCTCATCCAAAATGTCCCAACCGAATTCATCCGCAAGTGTATTGACGATATCAGAGCCCGGCACATACAGCGATTTTGCAAGCTCATCCAGATCGATAAGCATAGCGCCACGAGATTCGAAATAGCGGCAGGCAGTCGACTTACCCGAAGCAATATTGCCCAAGACAAATACGGTAAACATCAAGCCCTCCCTAACGCCAATGCGAGTAATTATCGCTCAAATACACTAGATGGACTCAAAATACAGCCAAACAGTAAGAGCACATACGGGGGAGCTAGGTCCCAAAGTACAACGTGTATACAACGCAAAAAGGGGGAGGCCGCGAGACCTCCCCCTTCTCAGTTCAAGCGTACGGCTCGGTGCCGTCCACCGGTCAGCGGCG
>CBCSNQ010000008.1:0-38834 GCA_965141565.1 uncultured Collinsella sp.
GCCGGCGTAATGCCGGTGTTCTGCAGCAGGTGGTTAATATAGTTCTGGGTGTTCGCCATGTGCGCTCCACATCCATAATCCGACAAATAGGCCCAATGCATGCACATTAGAACCGTATATAGTCGAAAGTATACCCCGAGCGAGCGCAAACGACCGAATTCGGGCCATCTTAACGCCCCGAGCGGACAAGGATATAGCCTAATCTCCATATCGGACTAAAATCATGGCAGCAAACCACCTTCTCATGCGAGGACTCTATGACGGCAAGCGACACGACCGAGACAATTAAAAAGGGAAATTCGGAGCCCAGTTTCGATAAAACGGCTCAGCGCATCCTCAATCTTTTCTTTGTGCTCAATAGCTCCCCCGAACCGCTGACGACCGAGCAGATCGTCTTGGATTCTGACCTGGGATATGGCTCGGGCAATATCGACTCGGATAAGCGCAAGTTTCGACGCGATCGTGACAAGCTGCTCGAACGCGGCATCTTAATCAAGGAGGTTCGCCCCACCGGCGCGCAGGAGACCGAGGAAAGCTCGTGGACAATCGACCGCGAGCACACGTTTGCGGCAGGCGGCCTCATTACCGCAGACGACGCCGATATCCTGCTCAACGCCATCGACCAGACACTAGCGGCCGGCTCATCCACTTTTGCCGCACCGCTTGCCGATATTCGCTCCAAGATTGCCTATCTCACCGGCAGGACGACGGTAGACGAGGCGCCGATCAGCCGCTCTCCCACCGTCGATGCGGTTTGGAGCGCCTTTGCCGAGCGATGCGCGCTGCGATTTTTATATCAGAACGGACGCGGCGAGCAGAGAGAACGTACCGTCTGCGTCTACGGCATGTTCGAGCGCGAGGGCGTGGCTTACTTCTGCGGCCTCGACAACGTCACCGACGACATCAGGACATTCCGCTGCGACCGTATCGTTCGCGCTTGGCGTCCTTCGAAGGCCTACGTCATCCCCGCGGACTTCAACCTCAGCGACTACCTGTTCTTTGAATTCGATTTTGCCGACCGACCGCCCGTTGCAGCCACGTTCTCGTTCGCCCCTCAGACGCAGATCGATATGATCAACGGTCTCACGCGTGGGCGAGGTGAGCTCGTACACACCGATGTGGGATGGACCTGGACCGTTGACGTGCGCGATCTTGAAGCCGGCGCCTCATTTTGCATGGCCCACGCCATGGACGGCATGAGGCCCGTGGCCCCCAAATCGCTCAAACAGGCGTGGAACCACCTCATTGAAAGGACGGTGCACGAGTATGCCCGTGCGTAAACTCACCAGCGAGCAGAGACTCTCGCGCGCCATCGACATCATGGAGGCCCTCTACGCCGCCGGCGAGAGCGGCATGACACGGACCGAGATTTGCAGTCGCTTTGACATCACGGGGGTATCGCTCGACGAGATTCTCGAGATCGTCTCGACGCTCGCGGACCGAGAATCGGGCGCGCGCATCATCTGCGAATGCCGCGGCGAGCGTGTGGTCCTCACCGGTGACGCCGGGCGTGTGCTACCGCTGCGCTTGAGTGCCGCCGAGGGCGCTGTGCTCAACCATGAACTTGAATCGTTGGGGATCGAGCCGCAGACGGCAGCTCGGATTCGACATGCCCTTCTACCCGAAGAGCTCGGCTATAACCAGCGCGTCTTTGACACCGTCAACCACGGGTCGCACTGGCAGCAGCTGAGCTGCGCCATTCAGGACGGCGTTCGCTGCCGCATCTCGTATCGCTCGATGGACGATGCACGGCCACGCGAGCGTCTGGTCGACCCCTTGCGCATTACGGCAAACGGCGACCAAACATACCTGATTGCCTGGGACATCGCAGTCGACGAGCAGCGGACCTATCGCATGGATAAAATCGAGGGACTCACCTTGACGGAAGACTCCGTCGTGTCTCACGCACCGGACGTCGCATCCCTCCACGATTCCCTTGCCCGGACGCAGCGTAGCGCAAAGCTCTTGATGCCATTCGATATGGCGGAACATCTGGACTGGGCCGGCATCACCCTAATCGAGCGCAGCGGGGCAGACACGGCAACGGTAACCGTGCATTACGGCTCCGAGCGTTGGCTACTGAGCCAGGTAATCGCAGCGGGCGGAGCCATCCGCATCTTGGATGACCCCGCCCTGTCAAAGCGTCTGTGCGATATGGCAAAAACCCTCGTTTGTCCGCTTTAGCGCCGCCGCTCGTGGCGTGCACGCCACAGTTGCAGATAGTGCCCGATCTGCGCCGATTCGATGCACTGGTAGGAGCTCGTGGGCAGCGACGTTAAGAACTTCTTTCCGTAGCCCTTCGTCACCAGGCGCGGGTCGGCCAGAATCAGCACGCCGCAATCGGTCGACGAGCGGATAAGGCGGCCAGCCGCCTGCTTGACCTCGAGCACCGCCTCGGGCAGCGAGTAGCGCGCCCAAGCGCGGTCCTCGCGCAGGTTGCGCTCACACGAAAGAGGATCCGTGGGGCTCGAGAACGGCAGCTTGGGGATAATGACGCAACGCAGTGTCTCGCCGCTGGCGTCAAAGCCCTCCCAAAAGGCCTTGAGCGCAAAGAGCGATGAAGTCGGCTCGTTGATAAACCGATCGCGCAGACGACGTGGGGACGAGTTACGCTGTTGGCAATTGAGTTCCAGACCCGCTCGCGCCAATTTGGGCTCGACACGGGCATACAGATCCTCCATATCGCGCCTGTTAGTGAAGAGCGTGAGCACCGATCCACCCATGGCGAGATGGGCATCGACCAGCACGCACTCGAGCGCCGACAGATAGCGCTCACGATCGCGCGGATCGGGAATGTCCCCCGCCACGACCACGGCCATATTCGAGTCAAAGTCATAGCTCGAATCCAGGTGCAGCGATGAGGATGTCGACGCACCGATGCGATCAAGGCCGACGGCATGGTTGAAATGCTCAAAGCTCTTGGACACCGTCATGGTCGCCGAAGCGAAGATGGCCGTGTGCACCTCGGGCAACCACTCGTTCGCCAGGGCCTCGCCGATATCGATGCGCTCGGCGGTCATAGACTCCCCGCCCGCACGCAGCCGACGGTTAACCTGCAGCGAGTACACGTAGTGCTCATCCGTGCCTTCAATGATGAGCTTGAGATTCTCGACCAACTCGTGCAGACGGCGCGAAATGTCGCCCAGGTCGACGACGACCTCGGGCTTATCGGCGGCGACGGCCTGCACCAGCGCGTCTACGCTTTTATCCGCCTGGCCCAGCGCATCAATTGCGGTATGGGCCGACTGCAAAAAATCGTGCCAGTCATCCGACACGCGCAGCTCGGGGCCAATCCACAGATTCGCGTTGTCATAGCCCCCGCGGGCACGGCGGCCAAGCTCGCGCACGCCATCGAACACATCGGCAATCGCCATGCTCGCGCGGGCAGCCGTCGACGTCGCCTTGGCAGTAAGACCCAGGTAGAGCGTAGAGCCCTCCGAGGTTGCCAAATCGCGGGAAACCTGGCTCAGCGCACCGGTGCTCGAGCCACCCAGGCGCTCAAACAGAACGCGCGATTCATCCGCCGACACCACGCGCGCCCATTGACGGCGCGCCTCGCGCTCGATGGAGTGGGCCTCATCGATCACCCAGTGGCGAATCGGAGGCAAGATTCTGCCCTCGGCCGCAACATTGCGGAACAACAGGGAATGGTTGGTGACCACCACATCGGCATGCGCCGCGCGGCGGCGGGCGCCGTGGACCAGGCATTTATCGGGGAAAAACGGGCATAAGCGACGGGCGCACTCGCGCGAGGCCGTCGTAAAGTCGGGACGGTTGACGCTGCGCCAACGAATGCCGAGCGAGTCGAGGTCGCCATCGGCCGACTGACACACGTACGCCATGATGACCGCGACCGCCGTAAGCGTGTCGGCAGGATCACGCTTAGTCGTAATTTCGACTTGGCTACGGCTCATGCGCTCAAGCTTGCGCAAGCATGGATAGTGGTCATAGCCCTTGAGGGCGCAAAACGATAAGCCTCCGTCCAGCTGATCGGCAAGTTTGGGCAGCTCATGATACATGAGCTGGTCGGCAAGATTATTCGATTTAGTCGCGATACCAACCGTGATGTTGTTGCGGCGTGCGGCCTCGGCAAAAGGCACCAGGTAAGCCATCGATTTGCCGACGCCCGTCCCCGCCTCAATCACGCGATGCGTTCCCGTAACGAGCGCGTCACGGACCTCGAGCGCCATCGCGATTTGCTCATCGCGCGGCTCGTACGTGGGATACATGCGATTGACTAGGCCACCGGGGGCATAATCCGCCTCGATCTCTTCACGGCTCGGCATCTTAAGGACCGGCAACTCGTCCGCATCAACGCGATCGTCTGCACGATCGGCCTTGAGCACGTCAGCACGAGCGGCGCTGAGCGAAAATATCGAACCCGGGTTCTGGCCGGCCAAAAAAGAAAAAATGGGGCGATAGGACCAAGGCACGTCCGCGTGCATGTCCGCCAAGCGCGCCATAAGGCCCGAAGGCAGGTCGGTAAGCGCAACCAACAGCACGCGCCACACACCGCACAGGGCATCAACGTCTGCGTTCGCGCGATGCGACACCGAATCGCACCCAAACAAGTCGGCCATAAAAGACAGCTTGTGCGAGGCCAAGCGCGGAAGTGCGATGCGCGACAGTGCCAGCGAATCGATCCAGATGTCGCTGACGTTGACACCGCCCTTGACCGACTCGATAAACGAACGGTCGAAGGTGGCGTTATGCGCAATCACCGGGCAGCCGCCGACAAAATCGGCGAGAGCGGCCACGGCATCGACGGCCGATGGGGCATCCACCACATCGGCGTTTGTAATGCTCGTGAGTTCGGTAATCTCGGCGGGAATCAGCTGCTTGGGGTGCACGAAGGTATCGAACCGGTCGACGATCTCGCGGCCCGAAAGACGGGCAGCCGAGATCTCAATCAGTTCATTGTCCTGCACCGAAAGACCCGTGGTTTCGGTATCGAGGACGATAACATCTTCCTCGATGAGACCAAACGATTGGGTTTTGGCACGCTCGGCAAGCGTGGCATAGGAATCGATGACAAACTGCGGCGTTCCCGACGAAACAGCGTCCTCGATTAGCATGCAACGCCCGCTCGACGAAGTCCCATACGAATCAGACTGTCACAGACCTGTGGGAACGTCATGTCATCGGTGTGGCGAATCTCATCCGGATACAGCGACGTATCGGTCATGCCGGGAATCGTGTTGGTCTCGAGGATGACGGGGCCATCCTCGCTCACGATAAAGTCGCTGCGCGAGATACCCAGGCAGCCGAGTGCCTTATGGGCAGCACAGGCGAGCTCCTGAGCACGAGCATAGTTCTCGGGCGAAATCTGCGCCGGAATGCGATGGATATCCGTGGGGTCCACATACTTCACGTCCAGATCGTAGAACTCGCAGTCCTCGGGCTTACGGATCTCAACAATCGGCAGGGCGCGCACGTCATCCTCGCCGTATACGCCGACGGTAATCTCGGTACCCTCGATGCACTTCTCGACCAGCACTTTGTCGCCGTACTCAAACGCCTTGGCGATTGCCGCGGGTAGCTCGGAGGGCTCATGGACCAGAGAGATGCCATAGCTGGAGCCGTTGACGGCGGGCTTTACAAAGCACCGCTCGCCACAAATCTCGACGATACGATCGATATCGACCTCGTCGCCCGCCTCAAGCGCCAGGCCGGGGGCAATGGGGATGCCCGCCTTGGCATACAGAAGCTTTGAAACCTCTTTATCGGCGCCACATGCGCTGGCGAGCACGCCTGACGCCGTGTAGGGGATACCCAGCGTCTCCATGGCCCCCTGCATGGCGCCATCCTCGCCGCCGGCGCCGTGCATGGCGATAAACGCCACGTCGAAGCCACCGGTCGCCATAGTCACCATAAAGCCATCGGCGGCGGTGTCGAGCAGCTCCACCGAGGTGTAGCCGGCCTCCTTCAGTGCCACCACGACATTCTTTCCAGAATTGAGCGAAATCTCGCGTTCGGCGGAATGGCCGCCCGCCAAGACCGCTACGTGCATGTTCTCTAGGCTTTTACCCGGCATGGGCAGACTCCTCCTCTATAATTCCTGCAGCTGATACCATATTGTAGCGATACCCTCTACGTTTCCCCAAAATCGAAAGGCTTCCATGAATCCCAGGACTAAATCTCAAGACATTCGCGACTTGAGCCAAAACGATATTCGCGAACTTGTCGCCGAACTCGGCCAACCCGCTTTTCGCGCAAAGCAGCTCATCGAATGGGTTTTTGAGAAGAACGTTTGTTCGTTTGATGACATGACCAACCTTCCCAAGGCCTTCCGCGAGCAGCTGAAGGAGGCATTTGCCTTCGACACGCCGACCGAGCTCGCCAAGCAGGTGTCTAAGGATGGCTCTCGTAAATACCTACTCGAGTACCACGACGGTATCTCCGTCGAGACCGTCGGCATGCCTCGTCGCAACAAGCTGTCTGTCTGCGTATCTACCCAAGCCGGCTGTGGTATGGGCTGCGCTTTTTGCGCTACCGGTCTGAACGGCCTCAAGCGCTCACTGACCGCTCAAGAGATCGTTGACCAGGTACTGCATGTTTCCAACGACTTTGGTGAGCGCGCGACGAGCGTCGTGTTCATGGGCCAGGGTGAGCCTTTCGCCAACTACGACGAGGTCCTCAAGGCACTGCGTATTCTTAATGACCCCGATGGAATCGGTATTGGAGCACGTCATCTCACTGTCTCCACCAGCGGCGTCATTCCTGGTATTCGCAAGTTTGCCGACATTCCCGAGCAGTTCACGCTCGCCGTCTCGCTGCACTCTGCCATTCAGTCCACGCGCAATAAGCTCATGCCGGGCGTTAAGAAGTACACGCTTTTGCGCCTTCACGAGGCCCTTCAGCTCTACACCGAAAAGACCGGCCGCCGTCCGACATACGAATACGCCATGATCGAGGGCGTCAATGACACCAACCCCGAGATGCAGGCGCTCTGCGACTTCTGCGAGGGCACGCTGTGCCACGTCAACCTGATCCAGCTCAACGATATCGAGGGCAGTCCTCTCAAACCGTCACCGATTCATAAGGTTGAAGACCTTCAGCGTCGTCTTGAGTCCCGTGGCATTGAGACCACGATCCGTAACTCTCGCGGCAACGATATCGACGCTGCTTGCGGCCAACTCAAGCAGCGCTTCAAGGTTCAGAAGAACGCGTAGGGGAGACCAACCTAAACGTTTCATGTGAAACATCGAACAGCCCCGGTTGCTTAATTGCAACCGGGGCTGTTTCATATCTATCGCTAATTCGCATCGAGCGATTGTTCAACAACTTTTTCGAAAGAAATAAGGGGTCCTTGTTCTGGCGTTCAGACAAGGACCCCTTAAAAAAGGCTAGTAATTGTTAGGTACCTAAAAGCCTACATTTTCCCATTGATGGTTAACCCAATCTTGATTAATCTTGGGATTCTTAGTTACCTGAGCTGTACGCATAGCGACATCCTCAGTCATAACATCCATTTTCTTTTTGGACGTATCGACGATATCTTGCGCTCCGCGAAGCAGACGACCACGCAATTCATCGTCTGTTGCGATCTTAAATCCCGCAAACGCACCAACCGCTACAGTTGCAGCCAAAGCAAGAGCAGTCAGAACTTTATTCTTCATCCTGATCTCCCTGGTCAAATTGAATCATCTCGCCAAGAATGCGAGACAGCTCTTCCTCATCCTTAAACTCGATCTCGATTTTATTCTTGCCGCGCGAGCTCTTGACGCGAACGTTCGTGTTAAACACCTGACGCAGAACGCGTGCAGCCTTCTTAAAAGACTGAGGCGTTGCAGGGCGAGGTGTTTTAGGCGTCTCTCCGGCAGAAAACAGTGGGGCAAGATTTTCTGTCGCACGGACAGACAATCCCTCTGCAACAACCTTCTCAGCAAGATTAATGCGCGCATCTTCATACGGAACCGCAAGAATTGCACGCGCATGACCAGCAGTCAGTTTGCCTTCGAAGATCATCTGCTGAACTACCTCTGGAAGATCAAGCAGGCGCAACGAATTGGTGATTGCGGAACGAGACTTGCTGACAGCCTTTGACAAGGCTTCTTGAGTCATACCGCTCGCATCGATGAGCTGTCGATATCCCTTTGCCTCTTCGACGGGGTTAAGGTCAGAGCGCTGAAGGTTTTCAATCAGTGCGAGTGCAAGCATCTGCTCATCATCAACATCTTTAATGATGACGGGGAGCTCCTCAAGACCCGCAAGTTTCGAAGCCTGATAACGGCGCTCACCCGCGATAATCTCATAGCCATTACCGTGCTTGCGCACAAGAAGCGGCTGAAGAACGCCATGCTCCTGAATTGACTCACTCAACTCTCGAAGCTCGGTCTCGTTGAAGTGAATTCGTGGCTGATTTGGGTTCGGAACGATGTCTTCGATTGGAAGCTTAGTTTCCGAAACGGCATTTGATGCTGACGCTGCAGATCCACCAGTCTCATATTCAGCTTCTGAGACCAGTGCATTGAGACCACGACCCAAGCCGCCGCGCTTCTTAGGACTAGGCACGCTTAATCACCTCTTTAGCAAGGTTCATATACGCCTTTGCGCCCTTGTTCTGTGGCGCATAGGTAATTACTGGCTCTCCGAACGAGGGTGCTTCTGAAATTTTAACTGTGCGTGGAATCAAGGTCTTGAATGCCTTGTCACCAAAATACGATTGAACCTCTTCCACAACCTGGTTCGAAAGCGATGTACGCGAATCGTACATAGTCATGAGCACGCCATAAGTATCAAGGCTCTTATTAAGGCGTGTTTTAACCATCTTCATCGATTCAAGCAGCTTTGTGACACCTTCGAGTGCGTAATATTCGCATTGAATAGGAATCAAAACACTGTCTGCTGCTGTTAACGCATTGATGGTCAGCAAACCAAGCGATGGCGGGCAATCGATGAATATAAAATCAAACTCATCCTGAACAGGCTCAAGCAGATCCTTTAAGCGAGTCTCACGGGCAATCGCACTGACAAGTTCGATTTCCGCACCCGCAAGCTGGATAGTTGCCGGGATTACAAATACCTTATTGCAATTTGTATCAAGAACGAGCGATTCCGCCGGAACATCGTTCAGCAATGCATCATAGATGCAGTGATCGAGTTCTTCTTTTTCGATTCCAAAACCACTCGTACTATTACCCTGCGGGTCAAAATCGACAATTAACGTCTTTCGGCCCAGTTCACCCAACGCTGCTGCAAGATTTACAGCCGTGGTGGACTTACCTACGCCGCCTTTTTGGTTGATGATAGCAATGACACGCGTGTCTTTTGCACTCTTAGAACGCTTAACGTCGCGAAATCCCACGGTCCCTCCTGGTGTATTTAAAGCTGTTGAATGGAGGATGTTTCACGTGAAACAATCCGATTCGGCATCGATTGTTATGTTTCACGTGAAACATAACAATCGACACTATCCATTATGTTTCACGTGAAACATCTAGGCAAGCGGATTCTTTTTTGCCATGCCATTAGCACGAGGAAGAGAAACCGAGGCATGACGAGTCTTTTTAAGGATAATAAATTCACGGTGACCCAGACCATTCGGCAAATCAAGGTCGTCCGTCATAAGCGTGGTAAAGCCGCATATCTTTGCAGCAGCAATACCAGATTGAAACTCTTCATCAGATGGATTCCCCTTCGTAATAACAAAGAGACCACCATCTTTTAGAAAAGGAGAAGCATATTCAACGAGAACCGGTAATGGTGCGAGCGCACGGGCGGTCACAACTGCAAATTGCTTCTTATGGGATCGAGCATATTCCTCAAGACGATCGTGAACGGCATAAGCATGCTTGAGTCTAAGCGCACTAACAAAGGAGTTAACAGCATCTACTTTCTTGCCAACGGAATCGATATAGGTAGCCTTTCGCCCACTTGCAATAGTCAACGGAATACCTGGAAATCCAGCACCGGTACCCATATCAAGCAAAGCACCTTCAGGAGCTTTATCAATATAGGGCAGTAAAACAAGTGAGTCCAGAATATGAAGGACGGCTGCATCATCAACATTCAGGATGCGCGTTAGATTAGTAGTCTTATTGGCCTCCAGAACAAGATCAAGATGCTTGATACAGACACGAAGGCTCTCGTCGGAGACCTTCAAAGAATAGTCTTTGCGATACGAAATAAGACGGCCCAGCATTTGGCTTGCCTGCTCATCAGTTAAAACAAACAAGACGACTCCTTTCTGACAAAAATCAGTGTATCGAGAACTTTTGACAAAAAAAGGGGACGTGGAAACCACGTCCCCTTAGCATAGACTCGAGAAGATTATCGAGCAACAATCACAACATGGCGATCGGGGTCAGAGCCCTCAGAATGCGTGTCGACAGCATCGTTACCACGAAGGGCAATATGAACCAGTCGACGTTCGTAGGCATTCATAGGCGGCAAGGAAACACTTTTATGAGTGCGAATAGCGCGCTCGGCAGCGGACTGGGCCATAGAAGCAACCTTGTCCTGTCGACGGCTCTTATAACCTTCGACGTCGACGACGACCGGATACCTAAAGCCAAGCTTGCGACTCACCAACAGGGAGAACATAACTTGAAGAGCATCGAGGGTACGTCCATGACGGCCAATGAGAACAGCAAGATCAGGAGCAGTTACGTCCAGGATCAACTCGCCCTCGTCACCCTCATACTCATCGATGGGTGAGTTCGCCGCATCGAAGTGCGAAAGGATGGAACGCAGAATGGAAATAGCCACATCGGCAATGGTGTCGAGCTCCTCATCGGTCAGCTCTTCACCAGCCTTGTAACGCTGTGCAATCTCGGGATAATCGCCCGCGACCCGCGGGGCAACCTCCTCAAGCATATCCTCGACGATCTCTTCAGACATAACGAACTCCAAAAGTTAGGTACCTAAATAAGAATACTATCCCACTACTTCTTCTTGTGCGGACGCGGCTTCTTCTCGCGACGGGTAACCTCGACCTGCAGCGGAGCGTTCTTGAGGCGCTCCTCCTCATCGGCCTTAGCCTTGTCGATAACCTTCTGCGTCACGAAGATCTGCTGGATAACCTGCCAGGCAGAAGACACATCATAGTACAGCAGAACGCCGACGGGCAGGCTCCAGCCCATCCAAAGCATCATGACGGTCATGACGACGGCCATCATGCGCATGCTCTGGGCCTGCTGACCGGTCTGATTGCGAGACATATACAGCTGCGGAATCAGGGTCAAGACAGCGAACAGAATCAGGCAAACCAGTGCAGGCAGCGCAACCATAAAGCCATCGGCAAAAGAAGCGCTCGGCGTGGTGGTAAGGTCAGGCAGGATGTTGAAGAACGAGAACGTGCCGTCGCTAAAGTACTGCGGCAGGTTACGCAGCAGCGTAAACAGGGCGAACAGGACAGGCATCTGAATCAACAGCGGCAGACAACCAGCCATGGGGTTGAACTTGTTCTCGCTGTAGAACTTCTGCATCTCCTCGGCCTGACGCTGGGGATCGTCGGCATAGCGCTCCTGGATCTCGAGCATCTTAGGCTGCAGCACCTGCATGCGAGCCGTCGACTTGGTCGACTTGAGCATAAGCGGCGTCAGCAGCAGACGGATGATGACCACCAGGATGATGATGGACAGGCCCCAGTCGACCGCAAAGGTCTGGATGAGCTTGAGCAGCTCGAAAAGGATGTTAACGATCCAATCCCACATGTAAGTTTTCCTCCGATAGCGAGTGCCCGCTAGGGCACAGGGTCATAACCGCCGACGTGCAGGGGATTGCAGCGAGCGATGCGCCTCACGGCAAGCCAGCAGCCTCTCAAAACACCGTACTTCTCAATCGCCTGAACGGCATATTGCGAGCACGTTGGGTAATAAATGCAGGCGTCAGGCAATAAGGGCGAAATAACCTGTTGATATATGCGAATAGGAGCGATGGCAACACGTCGCAAAACGTGATTGCTCATCGCTCCTCCCCGGCAACGCCGGCGCGTTTCATAAGCGAACGCAATGCCTTGTCCATCTCCTGAGGCGAAGAGATCCTCGTCTTGGGAGTAGCGAACAAGATGATGTCATAACCCGCAACGGGAAATCCGCAGCTGCGGGCGGCCTCGCGCATCACACGCTTAGAACGGTTGCGCACGACTGCGCAACCGAGCCGTTTAGCACCAACGAAGGCGACCCTTCCGGAGTCGCCTTCGCCAACCGATTCACATATGGTCATTCGAATCAGAGGGTGATTGAAACGACGCCCCTGACTGAACACATGCTCGAAATCTTGCCGAGACTTAATAGTCTTCATGCGAGATGTGTGTATCGCTGCTAGACAGTGAGACGCTTGCGGCCCTTGGCGCGGCGACGGGCGAGCACGGCACGACCACCCTTGGTGGCCATACGGGCACGGAAGCCATGGGTCTTGGCACGCTTACGCTTATTAGGCTGATACGTACGCTTCATCTTAAGTTCCTCCTGCTGCATTTCGAGTGTCCGCGGGAGCGCGGACGCAGATATAGACACGTGAGCTTGAAGATTGTAGGGAAATCAATGTTCAAATGTCAAGAAATCAAAGGTAAAAGGTTGCGTAGTTCACACGGTTCCCCCATAAGCTCAACCGAAATTTGCGCCGCATTACAACTTTTCACGATATTTCATCGAGTTTTCGACAGGTCATGTTGGCAATGTTGAGAACTTTTCGCCTGTTTTCCAAAGTTTTCAACAGGTTTTGAAAAGTTGTCGAAAGATGAGAAACATTGCACGGTGAGCTACTATTTGTTCGAAACCTTTTGAAAGATTGCGAGCGGCATGTCTGACGACTTTTACACCATGGTCGATTCCGGAGACCCGGCACCCGACAACGAGCACATCACCGGCGTGCGCGAAAAGCGTGGCGAGGAAGAGCAGGCCGCTGCGAAAACGCAGACTGCCATGTATGCCGCACGCATCGCGGTCTATGACGACATGCTGTCGACGCCGCGCGTCATCGTCATCGAACCTAAGGACGTGCGCACCTATCTGGAAGAGACAACCAACACCGTCTACCAGTGCATGAAAGAACAGGGCGGGCACATCTCGCTCATGGTTATCCGCGAGATTGTCGAAAACTTTATCCACGCCCACTTTGCAGAGCCCATCATCTCGATCCTAGACGGCGGCGACACCATCCGATTCGCAGACCAGGGACCGGGGATCGACGACAAGGAGCGCGCGTTCGACTTTGGCGTTACCAGCGCAAACAGCAACATGAAACGATACATCCGCGGAACCGGAGCCGGGTTTCCCATGGTGCAGGAGTACCTGGAAAACGCCGGCGGCGCTGTATCCATCGAGGACAACATGGGCAACGGCACCGTGGTCACGGTAAGCCTGAATCCCAAGCGCGTACAGGAAATCGAGCGCGCCGGAGGGCGAGGGGCCGCCGTGCGCCCCGAGACGGAGCAGCCAGCGTATCCCCTATCCAGCACGTTTGTACAGCAGCCCGTGGCGCAGCAGATGCAGCAGCCTGGAAGTTTTCCCATGCAAGACCCCCAGACACCGCTGGGCAACCCAGTGCAAAACATGCCGGAGGGGATAGGCTCGGCAGATCCGGACACAGGCGCCGTGCAGCAGACGGCGGCCATGCCAAACGTCGCGCAAATGGGCTACCAACCGTACCCACAAGGGTATCCTCCCCAATATATGCCGCAGCAGGGATATGCCCAGCCGTATCCACAGCAGTATCCTCAGCCGTACCAGCAGCCGTATCAGCAGATGCCGCAGGGAAACCTCAACCCCTGGACTCAGCAGATGCCGCCGCAGCCTTACCAACAGTGGCCGCAAAGTTTTCAACAGCAGATGCCGCCCATGCAGAGTTCTCAACAACCAGCAGCTCAAATGATGTATCCTAATGCGGCGAATCAATACGCACAACCGCAGTCGGACGTGTTTATAAGCGAACGCGGCAACGCTGCATTAGGGTATCTGGCCCAACATCAAGAGTGCGGCGCGACGGACTTGGCGCGGGCGTTTGGAAACTCTGCACCCACCTGGTCGCGCACGCTCAACGATTTGGCGCAGACGGGCTTGATAGTCAAACATGGGCAGAAATACCATCTGACCGAAATCGGAAGCGCTCGCGTGCGGGCCCAAGATTAAGGAACGGGAGAGACAGTGGACGAGGAAGCAAGCATCATCCTGGGGGATGCCATCGCCTTTTGTCAGCGCGACGGCCAAGATGCGCGCCTCATCAACATGCTGGGGCAATCGCGTGCTGTGAGCCTGACCGAGGACACCTTGACGATTGAGGCCCCCTCACGATTTGCCATCGCTCAGCTCAAAAAGCATCAGCCGACCATCGAGGCGTACCTGGAAGAGATCGCCTTTGCACCGATTGCGCTCAACATCGTGGCACCACAGGGCTCCGCGGCAGATAACGCCGCACCCGCGGCACCCGTCGTTCCCCCGGCGGCGCCAGCTACCACCACAGTGTCGGCTCCCGAGCATCAAATCGGCGATGTTTCCCGTGAAACCATGCCCACCGTCTCGACGCCGGCGGCCCCCATGTCCGCTGCCACACACATGCCTATCGCGCACGACGCAACACCGGGCGAGAATTCGGGCATCGCAATCAAAAACACGCTTTCGGCCGACGATTTCCGCCGCATGATGAACCAGATGAAAGGCGAGGCGCCTGCAAAGAGTGCAAAACCAGCCTCCACATCGCCCATGAGCGTCCCCGCAGCTGCGGCACCGATCGAGCAGAACACCGACGGCGCGCCGCTCGCGGCCAACTCGAAATTCACCTTCGAAAACTTTGTCTACGGCCCAGAAAACAGCCATGCCTATCGCTCAGCCCTCAAGTTTGCCGCGCTCGCGGACGAACGCGGCACATGCACATCCCTGTTCATCTATGGCAAATCGGGGCTGGGCAAGACCCATCTGCTGCTCGCCATCAAAAACGAGCTCGCCGAAAAGTCGCCCGAGATCAAGGTAAAGTACGCCAACTCACAGGCGTACCTCGATGACCTGATGACGGAGTTCGACCGCCAAAAGAAGAGCAACGCCCCCATCATGCAGGCATACCACGACGTGGACGTGCTCATCATCGACGACATTCAAAACATCATCGGCAAGCGCGCGAGCGTGGACTACTTCTTCCAGCTCATGGACGAGTTTATCCGCAACAACAAAAAAGTCGTCATCGCAGCCGACCGTGCGCCCAAAGACCTGAGCATGGACGAGCGCCTTACCAGCCGTTTTAATGCCGGTATGCTCTGTTTGGTGGCGGAGCCCAGCTACGAGATGAAATACAAGATCTTGCAGCGCTACTACGAGAACACGATAGCCGCCGCACCCGAGGCGGGTGACGACTCGCTGCTGGCGGCCTATGGCGGCGATGGTGGGCATCTGACCGACGAGCACTTTAAGCACATGGCAGAAGTCTCGGGAACCAACATCCGCGAACTCGAGAGCTTCTGCGAACGCTGCGCCGGCGAGGCAGGAGACCGCGAACGCGAGGGCAGCGAGCTCAGTTTCGACGACATCGACGCCATCGCAAGTCAGTACTTCGATACGTCGGCCAAAAAGATCAACGTGCAGACGGTCCAGTCTGTCATTGAAGAGCAGTACGGCGTGACGCACGAGGAGCTCATCGGCCCGCGCCGCAACGCCAACATAGCCAAAGCCCGCCATATCGCCATATATCTGGCCATCGAGATGTGCGAGATGACGACTACGGCGGTGGGCGCGGAGTTTGGCAACCGCAACCACTCAACCGTCAGTACGAGCTATAAAAAGGTTCAGAAGATGATTCAGGAAGACCGCACCATAACCGAGGATCTCAAATCGCTGCGAGATAGAATTACACTGCGCTCGTAGGGAAATAGAGACACCTGTTGAAAACTTGTCGAAACGCCGGGCATAACGTGTCTAAAACTCGCCCCAAGGCGACGAAAAGTTTTCCGCAGGTTTTGAACGTGGAAAACACGGTCGGTTGCGCACAGGTTGCTGTCGATTCTCTTTTTGGGGTTGACCAGCGCTTTTGGGAGTAATCAACAGTTTCGTCAGTGCTATTACTATTATTAAGATATTTATATCTATAGAAAGGTATTAAAAGATGAAGTTTACCGTCAGCCAAAGCTCGCTCACGCAAGCCATTGGCGTCGTTATGAAAGGCGTCGCTTCGGCATCTACCCTTCCCATCCTGTCGGGCGTGCTCGTTAAGGCGCAGGACGGCATCTTGGAATTCCAAACCTCTAACTACACCATCTCGATTCGTCATCGCATTGCCGCGCATGTCGAAGAAGAGGGCGAGATGGTGATTCCCTGCAAGATGCTCTCGAACATTACGAAGACCCTTCCCGACGCCCCGGTTACCTTTGAGCTCTCGGAGCGTCAGGTGCTGATCGGATGCGAGAAGAGCTCCTTCCGCCTCAACACGCTCGACGCCAACGATTTCCCCGAGTTCCCCGCCTATGCCATCGAAAGTGCGGTGGAGCTCCCGACCGATATCCTGTCCGAGATGGTCAGCCGCGTGTGGCGCGTCACTTCGACTGATAAGGCCCGCCCCATCCTGGGAGGCGTGCACATGAAGGTCGAGAACAACACCGTGCGCCTGGTGGCAACCGACTCCTTCCGTCTGGCTGTATGCGACACCCAGGTCGAGACCTCGACGCTCGAGGGGTCCTTTGAGCTCAACGTTCCGGCCGACGCCTTCAACGACGCCCTGAGCATCATGGCCAGCCAGGCGACCATCATGATCGGCGCCACCGACACCCAGGTTGTCTTTGAGGCCGGCAACACCACCTACGTGTCGCGCCGTATCGAGGGCGTGTACCCCAACTACAAGCAGCTCATCCCCGATTCGTGCGTGACGAGCGTCAAGATCGACGTGGCGGCTTTTAATGCCGCCCTCAAGCGCGTGGCGGTCATCGCGAGCGCGAACCCCGCAGTCAAGTTCGAGATCGATGTCGAGAACGGCCAGATGGGCCTGTCCTCCATCTCCAATGACCAGGATCTGGCGCAGGAGACAATCGATGTCGAGGCCGAGGGCGAGTCGGGCACCATCGCCTTTAACTACCACTACATCTTTGGCTGCCTCAATGCCCTATCCAAGGAGAAGGAGATCACGCTGGAGCTCAAGAGCTACTCGCAGGCGGGTATCTTTAAGTCCTACGACAAGATCAACTATCTGTACCTGGTCATGCCGGTTCGCATCTAGCGCTGCGCCATGACCATGTTTGCCCGCAACCTTTCCGTCGCGCGCTACCGCAGTTTCGATAGCTACCGTCTTGACCTGGACGAAGGCGTGACGGTGCTTGCGGGACCCAACGCGGCGGGAAAGACCAACCTTATAGAGGCGCTGCAGCTTTTGACGAGCGGCGCCTCGTTTAGGCATCCCACCGCTACCGAGCTCGTGCACGACGGCACGGGCTCGTGCAGGCTCGAGTTGAGACTCGAGGGCGATGGCCGCGTGCTCGATATGGGGCTGGGCGTTGAGGACGGCAAGCGCTCGTTTAGCCGTAACGGCAAGAGATGTTCGGCCGCCGGCGTGCGCGGGGTTTTGCCGAGCGTGCTTTTTTGCCCCGATCATCTGGATATGGTCAAACGCGGTGCCAGCGTGCGTCGGGCCGCCCTCGACGACTTTGGCGTGCAACTGAGCGCCCGTTACGCCGACCTGGCGAGCACCTACGGGCGTTGCGTGACGCAGCGCAACGCCCTGCTCAAGGAGTCCTGGTGCTGCCGCGAGATGCTCGGCGCATGGAATGACTCCATCGCTCGCGCCGGGTCCGCCCTGCTCGTGCATCGTTTGACCCTGCTCGACCGACTGGCAGGCCATGTGCGCGCCGCGTATGGGCAGGTGGCGTCCGGTGAGGACGCAGGCGTGTCCTATGTGTCCACACTGGGGGATTTGCCTCAAACCGAGGGGCGCGAGGAACTTAAGGGCTGGGCGTACGAGCATATGCTCGCGGCCCTCGATGAGCGTGCCGATGAGGAGATGCGCCGCGGCGTGACGCTTGTGGGTCCGCATCGCGACGAGATTGAGTTTACCGTTGCGGGTCGATCTGCCCGTTCGTTTGCCAGCCAAGGGCAGCAGCGAACGCTGGTGCTTGCCTGGAAGGTGGCAGAAGTGGCCGTGGCGCGCGATATCCTGGGCACTGCGCCACTGCTGCTTTTGGACGACGTGATGAGCGAGCTCGATGCCGGGCGTCGAGGCGCTTTTCTGCAGCTGATCGGTGATGACATCCAGACGGTCATAACCACCACCAACTTGGGGTACTTTACTGATGACCTGCTTGAACGAGCCAAGGTGGTGAGCATGGGTGAGGCGTGCTAATTACGAGCGCGAGAACGGAACGGTTGCCTTTGGCGGCTTTTTGGATGCCGAGCGTCAGCGCATCCTGGCGGCCGCGACACCTGAGCGCCGCGCGCAAATGGAGGCTGCCGAGGAGTCGCGCGCGGTCTATCGTGCCTGGAATGCGGTGTGCTCGGGCACGCGCGAGGGACGCCACGTGACGGGCCTACGCTACCTGCCCGAGTCCAATGAGCTGCTGGTGTATCTCGATTCGCCCTCGTGGACGCAGGAGATGACGCTGCTGCGCGAGATCATCCGGGCGCGCATGGAGCGGGCCGGCGCGCATGTGGACGGCCTGGTGTTCAAAACGACCGCGCTCGGTCACACGCCGCCGGCTGCCAAGGAGCGCCTGCGCCCGGCCGTGACCGAGCGACCGCCGGTTCCGCACGCCGATCTAAGCGAAGCCGAACGCGGCGAGATCGAGCGCCAAGTGGCGCCCATCGAAGACCAAAAACTGCGCGAGGCCCTCGAGAATGCCATGAGAGCCAGTGCCGAGTGGGGCAAGGGCGTGCAAAGCAAGAAAGAGCCTTAAATCGCATCTGGTGGCCTTGTAGAGCCAAATACCCTCGCTCCCGAGGGTATTTTTTTACGATAAACTAGTAAGGCTGTACACATTTTCTTAGCTGAAGGAGGACGTGTGGCAAACGAAAACGATTACGATGGCGGCGAGATTAAGATTCTCGAAGGTCTCGAGGCCGTTCGTAAGCGCCCGGGCATGTATATCGGCTCGACGAGCGCCAGCGGCCTGCATCACCTGGTGTGGGAGATCGTTGACAACTCCGTTGACGAGGCCATGGCCGGTTTCTGCACCGAGATTCACGTGACGGTCCACGCCGACAACTCCATCACGGTCGTCGACAACGGGCGAGGCATCCCCGTCGACGAGCATCCCATCAAAAAGATCCCGACGCTCGAGGTCGTTATGACGATCCTGCACGCCGGCGGTAAGTTCGATAACTCGGCCTACAAGGTCTCGGGCGGACTGCACGGCGTGGGCATCTCCGTCGTCAACGCACTGTCCAAGCGCGTGGTCGTGCAGGTGCGCCGTGATGGCAGCGTCTACGAGATGGAGTTCTCGCGCGGCAAGACCGTCAAGAAGATGGAGGTCGTGGGCACCTCGGATTCGACGGGCACCACCGTCAGCTTCTGGCCCGACGACGAGATTTTCGAGACCTGTGTCTACGATTTCGATACGCTGCACAACCGTCTGCAGGAGACGGCGTTCCTCAATAAGAATCTAAAGATTGTGCTGACCGACGAGCGCGAGGCGACTCCCCACGTGGAGGAGTTCTGCTACGAGGGTGGCATCATCGACTTCGTCAAGTTCCTCAACGACGGCAAAGACGTTCCCGAGGCCTTCAAGGAGCCCATCTATATCGAGGGCAAGTCGGATCCGGATGCGCCCGTGACCAAGATGGGCGAGGTCGAGGTGTCCCTGCAGTGGAATGCCGGCTACGGCGAGAACGTCATGTCGTTTGCCAACGACATCTACACCCCCGAGGGCGGCATGCATCTCGAGGGTTTCCGCACCGCTCTCACCCGCGTGATTAACGATTACGCCCGCAAGCAGAACCTGCTCAAGGAGAAGGACGCCAACCTGAGCGGTGACGACGTGCGCGAGGGCCTTTCGGCCGTCATTTCGGTTAAACTGCCCGATCCGCAGTTTGAGGGCCAGACCAAGGCCAAGCTCGGCAGCTCCTACATGCGCGCGCTCACGCTCAAGATCGTGACCGATGGACTGACCGATTATCTGGAGGAGCACCCCAAGCCCGCCCGCGAGATCGTCAAGAAGGCCCAGCAGGCCTGCAAGGCCCGCAACGCCGCCCGCAAGGCGCGCGAGGCGACCCGTCGCAAAAGTCTGCTCGAGACGGCGTCGCTGCCCGGCAAGCTCGCCGACTGCTCGGTGCGCGATGCCGAGCTGACCGAGCTCTTTATCGTAGAGGGCGACTCGGCAGGCGGTTCGGCCAAGGACGGCCGTCGCCGAGACATCCAGGCGATTCTGCCCCTGCGCGGCAAGATTTTGAACGTCGAGCGCGTGGGTGACCACCGCGCGTTCTCGAGCGACACCATCCAATCCCTGATCACCGCGATCGGCTGCGGCGTCACGACGAGCGCCGGCGACGGTGGCGACTTCGATATCAGCAAGGCGCGCTACCACAAGATCATCATCATGACCGATGCAGACGTTGACGGTGCGCATATCCGCATCCTGCTGCTGACGTTCTTCTACAAGTACATGCGCCCGCTGATCGATGCCGGCTATGTCTATGTTGCCTGCCCGCCCATCTTTGGCATTAAGGTACGCAACAAGATCCATTACGTGTATCCCAACGGCCGCCAGCCCGAAGACGAGATTCTGCGCGACACCATTCAGAGCTTGGGCCTGAACCCCGACGACAACGACGAGGACGGCAAGGCCAAGGACGGCAAGATCACCAAGAAGCGCAAGGGCTATACCGTTCAGCGCTACAAGGGCCTGGGCGAGATGGACCCCAAGCAGCTTGCCTCGACGACGATGGACCCCAAGACCCGTATCCTGCAGCGCGTGTCGATCGAGGACGCCGTGGTGGCGGACCGCGCCGTGCGCGAGCTCATGGGTTCCGAGGTCGGCTATCGCCGTGAGTACATTGAAAAGCATGCGCATGATGCACGATTCCTTGACGCTTAAGAGGAGGTAACGTGGCAGACGATATCAACAACAACGAGGGTATGGACGAGGCCGGCGACGCCGGCATGCCCGATGATCTGAAGCGCCTGCTCGCCCGCGCTGAGCAGGGCGAGGACGGCGATCCGGATTCCTATAACCCCGACGCCGAGGATGAAGAGGATGAGGATGACGACGCCGAGCTCGAGGAGAGCTTCGGTGCGGTCGATCGTGGCGCCTCGGCCGGCGAGGATATCAACGGCGGTCAGCTCCAGATTTCGGAGTTCGGCCGCGAGATGAAGCAGTCGTTCATCGAGTACTCGATGTCGGTCATCACGGCGCGCGCCCTGCCGGACGTGCGCGACGGCCTAAAGCCGGTGCACCGCCGCATCCTGTACGCCATGAACGAGAGCGGCATCTACCCCAACCGCCCGCATAAGAAGTCGGCCTGGACGGTCGGCGAAGTTATCGGCAAGTACCATCCGCACGGTGACTTCGCGGTTTACGAGGCCATGGTTCGTCTGGCGCAGTGGTTCTCCATGCGCACACCGCTCATCGATGGCCACGGCAACTTCGGCAACATCGATGGCGACGGCGCGGCGGCCATGCGTTATACCGAGAGCCGCCTGGCAAAGCCTGCCATGGAGCTGCTGCGCGACCTGCAAAAGGATACCGTCGACTGGCAGCCCAACTACGACGAGTCGCTCGCCGAGCCCGTGGCGCTGCCCGCGCGCTTTCCCAACCTGCTGGTCAACGGTAGTCAGGGCATCGCCGTCGGCATGGCCACCAATATCGCCCCGCATAACCTCACCGAGGCGATCGAGGCCACCTGCTACCTGATCGACAATCCCGACGCCACCGTCGACGAGCTTATGCAGATCATGCCCGGTCCGGACTTCCCCACCGGCGCCATCATCATGGGCAGCGCCGGCATTAGGCAGAGCTACGAGACCGGTCGCGGCTCCATTACCGTGCGTGCCAAGGCTCACGTGGAATCCACCAAGACCGGTCGCAGCCGCCTGGTCTTTACCGAGATCCCTTACATGGTCAACAAGGGCACCCTGCAGGAGAAGATCGCCCAGCTCGTGAACGACAAGCGCATCGAGGGCATCTCGGACATGCGCGACGAGTCCAACCAAAAGGGCATCCGTCTGGTCATCGAGCTCAAGAAGGGCGTCATTCCGCAGGTCGTGCTCAACAACCTGTATAAGTACACCTCGCTGCAGACGACTTTTGGCGCCAACAACTTGGCGCTCGTCAATGGCGTTCCCAAATGCCTGAGCCTGCGCGAGATGCTGCAGCACTACATCGACCACCAGGTCGACGTCGTTACCCGCCGCACTCGCTTTGACCTTAAGAAGGCCCAGGCGCGTGCCCATATCCTCGAGGGCTACTTGATGGCTCTCGACCATATCGACGAGGTCATCAGCATTATCCGTTCCTCGCAGACCGACTCCGAGGCAAGCGGCCGCCTGATCGAGCGCTTTGGCTTTACGCCCGAGCAGACCACGGCCATCCTCGAGATGAAGCTGCGCCGCCTGACTGGCCTGGAGCGCGACAAGATCCAGGAAGAGCTGGACGGTCTGCGCCGCGCCATTGCCTACTACGAGGACCTGCTGGCGCATGAGGAGAAGATCCTGGGCGTCATCAAGGAGGAGATGCGTGAGATTTCGAAAAAGTTCGGCGACAAACGCCGCACCGAGATCAGCCATGTCGAAAAGGATCTGGATGTCGAGGACCTCATCGCCGACGAGGACATGGTCGTGACCATCACCCACACCGGCTACGTGAAGCGCATCCCGGTGGCTGCCTACCGCGCCCAGAAGCGCGGCGGCAAGGGCGTGTCGGGCGTCAACCTTAAAGAGGACGACGTCATCGACGAGATGTTTATCGCATCCACGCACGAGTACGTGCTGTTCTTCTCGAGCAAGGGCAAGGTCTACCGCCTGAAGGTACACGAGCTGCCGGTGGGTACGCGCCAGGCGCGTGGCACCGCGATCGTCAACCTGCTGCCCTTTGAGGAAGGCGAGAAGATCGCGAGCGTCATCAGCTGCCGCGAGTTCCCCGCCGACGAGTACCTGATGTTTGCCACCAAGAGCGGCATGGTCAAGAAGACCGTGATGAGCGCTTACGACCGCAGCCGCCGTGATGGCCTGATCGCCATCAATCTGAGAGACGACGACGCGCTGCTCGCCGTGCGCCGTGTGCGCGAGGGCGACAAGATCATCCTGGCCACCACTGCGGGCAAGGCGATCATGTTCCCCGAGGACCAGGTTCGCGCCACGGGACGCGACACCAGCGGCGTTCGCGGTATTAGCATGAAGGACGGCGTGAGCGTTTTGGGTATGGAGGTTACCAACGGCAACGGCGACCTGTTTGTCATCACCGAGCGCGGCTACGGCAAGCGCACGCCGGTCGCGGACTATCCGGAGCAGAACCGCGGCGGTCAGGGCGTCTACACCATCCAGATGACCGAGCGTAAGGGAAACCTCGCGGCCATGAAGACGGTGGGTCCGCAGCACGAGCTGTTCATCGTGACGGAAGGCGCGACGGTCATTCGCGTCAAGACCGATGAGATTAGCCAGACCGGCCGAGCCACCCAGGGCGTCAAGATGATGACCGTCGACGACAACGACCGTGTGTGCGCTGTCGCCCGCATGACGGCAGCTAAGGAAAAGCCCGAAGGCGAAGGCGCCGAGGCCGAGGCAACGGTCGATGCCGAAAATACCCCAGTCGACCTAGGCGACGGCAACGACATGCCAGAGGATCTCCTAGACGAGTAAGAGGCCCTAGCTGGTAGAAAATATCAGACCCCATATATCGGCGGTCGGCGCACTGCGCGCCGACCGCTTTTTTGAAAACCTCGGGACTCGCGTTCGCCCCGGCCGCACGGCGGCATGTGAAGTCGATCGCGAGTTCCGCACGAGCCAGAGAGCACTTAATGTGCTCTCTGCGCGAGTCGGGACTGTCCGAGCAGGCGACTTCACATGCCGCCGTGCGGCCGGGGCGAACACCCTCCAAAGATTTTCAAAAAAGTTGTTGACGCGCGCGTAACGACTCGTCTAATATATCCCTTGCGCGATGGACCTGTAGCTCAGTTGGTTAGAGCGTCCGGCTGATAACCGGGAGGTCACAAGTTCGAATCTTGTCAGGTCCACCACTTTCTTTCGCAATAAACACCCCAGCGAGAGCCGAGTCGCCGCTGGGGTGTTTATTACTGTCTCCGTGGGGGTTTAGCTCAGCTGGGAGAGCGCGGGCTTTGCAAGCCTGAGGTCAGGGGTTCGATCCCCCTAACCTCCACCATGATGGACCTGTAGCTCAGTTGGTTAGAGCGTCCGGCTGATAACCGGGAGGTCACAAGTTCGAATCTTGTCAGGTCCACCATCAAAACTGTGAAGAGCCTCGAGGCATGGCCTCGGGGCTTTTTTCTTGTGTGTGATAAAACTCATTTTGGTTTTGTGTGCTGTGCGAAAGATTGGGTAGTATAGCTATTCAATGCGGCGAAGGCGCCGCGTGTTAACCGCTACGTACCGGAGGTGTTCCATGGTTCGTGTCGACATAGAGACCATCGTCATGGCCGCCGGTCCCGTGCCATCGCTTATCGTACTTCGCGAGCGCTGCAGCAAATCGGACTCCCCTGCGCCGCTGCGCTCCCTTTCTATCCAAACTGGTTCGTTTGAGGCTGCGGCTATTAGCCGCGGTATCGACAGCGGTCGTGCCGAGCGCCCGATCGCCCATGACCTGCTGCTCGACACGCTTGATGCCCTGGATGCAAAACTCGAGCGCATCGAGATTGTCCGTGCCGAGCCTCCCGTGTTCTATGCGACGGTCGTTGTTTTGGCCGACAGCAACGAGCATAGGATCGATGCGCGTCCGAGCGATGCCATCGCCCTCGCCGTGCGCAGCAATGCTCCCATGTTTGTTGAGGACGACATCATGAACCGCCTGGGGACCGTCTCTCCGGTTGCCGAGGAAGTCGATGACGAGCAGGAATTTGAGAAGTTCGACGAGTTCGTCCATACGCTCTCGCCCGATGATTTTTAAATGACGAGTAGCCATGAGACGGAGTGTGCACTGATGGGTCGCGGCGTTTCAGCCGAGGCCGCCGCCATTGCCCGCGAGGCCCAGATGCGCTCGGAGGCATCCGAGGCCGCACGCATTGCCTATGTGACGCAGGCCCGCACACTTCGCGAGCGCCGTGCCTCCTTTATCAAGATGGTTGCCGCCTCCGCACTTGTCGCGGTAATCTCATCGCGCCTTCGTGGTACAGTTGGTGCGCTTGGGTTTTCGATTTCGACGGGCTTGGTCATCTGGGGCGTGGTCGATGCCGTGATGCTGACTAACCAGATCAAGGTACTCGATAAGCGCGCCGCCGATATGATGCGCGCCCGCGACGCCGCCGCCAAGATCGCTGCCGAGGCACAAGAGATGTAACGACGCCGGACTCGATGGGAAGGTCTAAAAATGGCACAGGATATGCAGGACGCCGGAAACGTCTCCGCCGAGCTCGACGCCATGGTGTGCGACCTCATCGGGGCATTTTTAGACGATCTTGCCGCTGGTGAGAACCCCGGCGTTGTCGTTGCGATCGAAGACGCCGTGTCCAACCGCTATCTGGCGGCACTCGACGAGGACGGCGAGGAGGCATGCCTCGAGGCTGCCACCAACTTTATCTCCGAGCACAAGATGGGCCTTAAGGACGAGGGCCTGGGTCGCATCGCCCGTTACGCCATCGGCTACACCGGTTGTGTCGAGATCGATGGCGGCTACCATGACGCCCTGCTTGTGAGTTTCTTTGAGACGACGCTCGAGAGCGGCTTTTCGGCATACGTACTGTACGAGGGTGTGGGCGCCGGCGATGGTTTTATGTGGAGCGACCCTGAACCTGCAGGCGAGGAAACCCCTCTTATCTAAAATCGCTAAAATAAACGAGTTTTCGGTAAAAGGCTCAAAATTCCCGCCGAACGTTGTGTTGCTGGGCGGGTCGCATACGCGTGCCGGTTGTATATAGATAGAAGATAGGGGAACTACATGCGCGTAGACAATCTGAGGAACATCGCCATCATCGCTCACGTCGACCACGGCAAGACGACGATGGTCGACAAGCTCCTGCGTGCCACGGACGCCTTCCGTGCCAACCAGCAGGTCGAGGACCGCGTCCTGGATTCTAACGACCAGGAGCGCGAGCGCGGCATTACGATTCTCGCCAAGAACATCTCTATCGAGTACAAGGACGTTAAGATCAACGTCATCGACACCCCGGGCCACGCTGACTTTGGCGGCGAGGTCGAGCGCGTGCTGCGTATGGCCGACGGCGCCCTGCTGCTGGTCGATGCCTTTGAGGGCCCCATGCCCCAGACCCGCTTCGTGCTGCGTCACGCCATCGACACCGGCCTCAAGATCATGATCGTCATCAACAAGATCGACCGTCCGGGCGCCAACCCCGAGAAGGCCTACAACGACTGCCTGGACCTGATGGCCGACCTGGGCGCCACCGACGACCAGCTTGAGTTCGCCATGGAGCACGTGGTCTACGCCAGCGCCATGAATGGCTTTGCCCGCCTTGACCCCAACGACGGCAACATGGACATGTATCCGCTGCTCGATATGATCATCGACGACATGCCCGCGCCCGAGGTTGACGAGAACGCCCCGCTGGCCATGCAGTGTGTGACCATCGACCACTCCAACTTCGTTGGCCGCATCGGTATCGGTCGCGTGTACTCCGGCACCATTCACCAGGGCGATCAGATCCTGGTCGTCAAGAACGACGGTTCCAGCGCTACCGCTACCGTCAAGCAGCTCTTTACTTTCGACTACCTGGGTCGCACCGAGTGCCAGGAAGTCGGCGCCGGTGATATCGCCGCCGTCGTGGGCATCGACCGCACCGATATCGGCGATGTCTACACCGATCCCGAGAACCCCGTTGAGCTCGAACCCATCGAGATCGACCCGCCGACCCTGTCCATCGTCTTTGAGGCTTCGACCTCCCCGCTCGTCGGCCGCGACGGCGACATCGTGGGTGCCCGTCAGCTCAAGGAGCGCCTGTTCAACGAGGCCGAGAACAACGTGACCATGAAGATCGAGGAGCTCGAGGACAAGAGCGGCGTCGAGGTCTCGGGCCGCGGCATTCTGCACCTGTCCGTCCTGATGGAGTCCATGCGTCGCGAGGGCTTTGAGTTCCAGGTCGGCCGTCCCCGCGTTCTGTTTAAGAAGGACGAGAACGGCAATAAGATGGAGCCCGTCGAGCAGGCCGTCGTCGAGTGCCCGGACGAGTATTCGGGCAAGGTCGTTGAGGTCTTCGGCACCTCCGGCGGCATCATGACGAGCATGGATACCTCGGGTATCGTGACGCACCTCGAGTTTAAGATCCCGACCCGCGGCATCATGGGTCTTAAGAACCGCATCATGAACGTCACTCACGGCGAGGGCGTGTTCTACCACACCTTCCTGGAGTACGGCCCCTATGCCGGCGAGATCGGCAACCGCCAGAACGGCGCCATGATCTCCATGACCACCGAGAAAGCCGTTGCCTACGCTCTGGGCACGCTGCAGGAGCGCGGCCAGCTGTTTGTTGAGCCGGGTACCGAGTGCTACGAGGGCATGATCGTGGGCGAGCGCAGCAAGGCCGGCGACATGGTCGTCAACATCGCCCGTACCAAGAACCTGGGCAACCAGCGTTCCTCGACCTCCGATATCTCCGTCCAGCTGGTGCCGCCCCGCACCTTCTCGCTGGAGGAGGCGCTGGAGTACATCGCCGACGACGAGCTGGTGGAGATCACTCCCAAGAACATCCGCCTGCGCAAGCGTCTGCTCAATGCCACCGACCGCAAGAAGGCCGCCGTCCGCGCCGGTCAGGTCAACAAATAAGCGCTGAGCTTTATAGCGACTAACAAGAAAGGGCGCCGACCGCAATGGTCGGCGCCCTTTTTGTGCATAGGGACTGAGCTGGTCTGCACCACCACAAAGGTGCCTGGTCCCTTTGTGGTGGTTGGCGGCTAAGCGGTGGGGAGTCCTGGCGTGTTAGCCGGCTGCTGCGGCTTGACGCGGGCGTTGCGCCAGATGATTTGGATGATGTAACCGAGCATAAAGACAAAGGCCACGCCGCTGATGAAGTCACCTACGAGGGGAAGCCCCGTGAGGGCGCCTGCGATTACGCCGCCCACGGCTGCCATGGCGTAGCGGTTTTGGTTGTGTCCAACCATGCGGGCGATCGCGCACCCCGCAAAGGCGCTCGACACCAACGCGATGCCGATAACGCCGCACAAGAGGGCTCCGGCAAGCGACAGACCAGCGATAGAGATAATCAGCAGTAGGACGGCGGGGACGATAGCAATCGTACCCAGAAGACCGCTCACCCACAGTGGCGTGGGGCGCTGGTGGAGCATGCCGGCGGCGCTGGCGGTCGCGCGCGGAAAGACGAGCTCAAGCAGCAGAGCGACAAAGCAAGTCGAAAGTGCCGCGGCGACGATACCGCCGATGACATCGTTAGCGGTGGAAGTATCCTCGTTCTCGGTGCGGTCGATCTTGAGCGCACCGACCTCGGCTCCCGCGGCGCGCTCGGGGTCCTCGGAGACGTGCGCGTTCACGGTGCCGGTGATGTGGGCGTTCTTGCCCAGGATGAGCTTGTCGGCCCAAATCTCGACATCGCCCTCGACGGTGCCATCGATGGTCACCGTATCGCCTGCCAGCGCTGCCGACTTGGCAGAGCCGCGCAGGGCAACCGTCTCGCCTATCGCATAGAAACAGTTGGCGGCGCTGTCGTAATTGAGCACAACGTGCTGACCGACCACCGTGACACTGCCATCAACTGTGGTCTTGGCAATGTCGATGGTGCGTGCCGCCAGACGGACGGCGCCGCCCACCGTGCAGTCGCGGATAGAGAGGGTATCGCCCGCGGCGATGATATCGCGGTCAATGGACGCATCGTCCAAGTTGAGGGTCTGGCCGGCCCAGTACAGGTCACCCTCGACGTCAGACGGATTGGCGTCATTGTCGGTCGCAAGTACGTTTCCTGCGGTGTCCGTGCCGGCGAACGACGCCGTGGGAAGTGCGGTGAGCGCGAGCGCGATGAGCGCGAATGCCACAAGCAGGCAGCGACGCATCTTGTGTGACGGCGCCGTCGCGGTTTGATTGAAAGCCATGGTTGATCCTTTTGTTAGGTGTTCGGCATATACCTAACAGGGTACCCAACGCGGGGGCGCTCTAAAAGAACCTCTCGGTTGCATTTCGAAGGGTCGTGCCGTGCTGTCTACTTTTTACGGTGCAAGAAGCGCGCGATATCTTCTTCGGTGGGGCTTTTGATGTCAAAGCGCAGTGAGAGCCAGCGCAGACCCATGGTTACGACAACGCATACGACCAGCGCGGCGACATTGCTCATGATGCCGCTCATAACGAGACACACATAGCTTGTCGATCCGGCGATGGCGGCGATGGCATAAAAGTTAGTACGTTGGAAAATGCCCGGAACCACGCCCATAAAGCCGTCGCGCAACATGCCGCCGCCCACCGCGGTGAAAAAGCCCATCATGATGCACGCTGCCGGCGCAAAGCCGTAGACCAGCGCCTTGTCTGCTCCAGTGGCGGCGTAGATGCCGACCGAGATGATGTCGAGCAGGGGAATGAGTTTTTCGGGTTTGTCGACGATTGCCGGGAAAATGTAAATGATGGCTGCCGTGGCAATGGAAAGCGGGAGCGCCATCGGCTGGTTGAGGATGTAGACGTTGCCCACCTGCAGCGTCATGTCGCGCAAGAGACCGCCGCCCAGACCGCAGACCACCGCGAGCGCGACCGCGCCCACCAGGTCGAGCTTGTGCTCGCGCGCAACCAGTACACCCGAGATCGATGCGGCGACAACGGCGAACATCTCGAGCCAAAACGGAATAGCGACCATGGCATCCGAGGCATGTGAGGTAATGGTTATGGCGGCGACGACGGGCAAGATGGGGTCCTTTGGATTGTGGGTTTAGACAATGCCCGTACATAGTACATGTTCGGCACCGATTGCGACCCTATTGCTCGGCAAACGGTTGGGACTGGATGCGGACGTGGCGTTGCTGGAATGTCGGGGGTCCAAAACATGTACGTCGCCCTCCAAAAACGACATTTTTCGACATCTTTGGAGGCTGACGTACATGTTTGGATTGAACTCACAGCATGAGTGAGTTGATTTACTCACATCCGGTATATTTCCCCACTTCAACGGACATAAGAGTTGGATACCGGCTCAGAGCGAGAGGCCCTCAATGGATACCCCTGTTCTCATTTCGCATAAAACCGCATGGCTTGTCCATCATGCACCCCAGAATTTGGTTCAGTCTCTTGCGCGGCACGACTACCAGATAGGCGCACAAGGCATCTCAACCCAGCAACGTGTTGCGCGCATACGACAGGCTCTTACCGACTGCGGCATTCCGTCCGATATGCTTAAGACTATCGATATCGCGGTTGTATTCGAATTCGAGCGAATTCGTACCAAAGGCGTCGTTTGTCACATTCTTGGACAAAATCTTCCCTACGAGCATATTAACGAGTTGACGCCCGGAATCTTCATCACCGACGAAGCCTTCACCTTTGTGCTCGCTGCCGAGTGGATGGATAGGATCGAATATCTCGAATATGGCTATGAAGTTTGCGGCGATTATCGCATGAGGCTCAATCCCGCCGACCCTTATACCGGGCAACCAGCCACTACCTCCAAGGATGAAATAACCAAACTGCTCGATCGGCACCCCGGCAAACCCGGTGCCACACGTGCACGGCTCGCGCTCAGGCACATCTACGATCACTCGGCCTCGCCTATGGAGACCGCTTCGGCAATTGCCCTCTCGCTCCCAACAAGCGAAGGCGGCGTTGGTATCCGAGGTATCGAACTCAACAAACCGCTCGAGATCCCTCAACGTCTCTGGCATTGCACAAAAGCCCGAACACTCAAAATCGATGCCCTCATTACCTATAAGCGCAGGGAGCTCGGTATCGAATATAAGGGCGGTTTTCACGATGAGTTCGAGCGCAAGGGAGCAGATGCGGAGCGAGAGGCCGTTCTCTCCCAAATGGGATATCGAATCGTTACGCTCACTTCGGCTCAGTTCGGCAGCCAGCTCGCCTTTCACCGCGCCATGAACAACATTCGCGAAGCACTCGGCATGCCTCGCTGTACCGACACCGGGTACCAGCGAGAGCAAAACGAACTACGCAAGGCGCTTATTCGCAACTGGAAGGGCATGCGAGACGAAGAGGCACCTTCCGAATAGTGCCACTCCCGTGAACTCAATCCAAACGTGTACGTCAGCCTTCAAAGATGTCGAAAAATGTCGGTTTTGGAGGGTGACGTACATGTTTGGGGAAGCGTGGGATCGAGACGTATTTCGATAACAAAAAAGCTCCCATTCTCGGGAGCTTTCTCAATCTAAATGGCGGAGGAGGAGGGATTCGAACCCTCGTGACCTTATACAGGCCAAACGGTTTTCGAGACCGCCGCATTCAACCACTCTGCCACCCCTCCGCGTGGGGTAAAAACAAAGCAGGCTCGAAGGCCTGCTTTGGAATTAACTGGCGGAGAGTCAGGGATTTGAACCCTGGAGACGCTTTTGACGCCTACACGATTTCCAATCGTGCTCCTTCGGCCACTCGGACAACTCTCCGTTAAATGCGAAAGTCAGTATACACGAGGAATCGCAAAGTGCAAACAGAAAAGTTGGCATTTTTTAAAACGCTTGGCCGCGTTTGGCGTTGCAGCGGGGTTTGAGATGCCAAAAAACGGCTTCCGACCAGCGTAGTTGATCAACTCAATTGTTCAAAAGGGGTATTTATAAGCGATTTGGCAATGAATTTAAAAATCTTTGGGTGGTGCTGTGGGCCACTGGTATGCATTTTGCGACCACAACCATGCGCCCGTTGACCTGCGACTTGGCTCAGCTTGTCCTCACGGCACCGTATCTTGTCCACAGATCCGTCAAGCTTTTGGTCAGCATTTGGTTGGAATGCGCATGAAACGTCGTGCGAGTATGGGCATATGTGGAGGTCATGAGGTTGTAGCTGCATATTCTTGCAGCCTAGGAGGTTGAAAGATATTATTACCAAGTCTTTTCCTGCTTCAGGCGCACCTTCACGACCTGAAGCCACATTTGCCCAGAGGAGGTGACAATATGAAGGCTTATGAACTGCTGTTCTTTGTTGACCCGTCGCTCGACCCCGAGACTCGTCTCGCTGTTATGAAGCGTATCGATACCACGATCGCTGAGGGCGCTGGCAAGGTCGACTCCGTTGACGAGTGGGGCAAGCGCAAGCTCGCCTACGAGATCAACGACCTCACCGATGGTGACTACACCCTCATCAACTTCCACGCAGATCCTACCCAGATCGCCGAGCTTGATCGCGTCCTGCGCATCACCGACGCTGTGGTCCGCCACATGATCGTCCGTCGCGACGACCAGGAGTAAGACTGTCGTTTTGGACTGGGCTTGTGCCCCAAGAGGAAGTAGTGAGTTATGAGCATCAATCGAGTGAACATCACCGGTAACCTCACCCGCGATCCCGAGCTGCGCGCCACCGCCGGCGGAACCCAGGTTCTGTCCTTTGGCGTCGCCGTGAACGATCGTCGCCGCAACGCGCAGACTGGCGAGTGGGAGGACTATCCCAACTTTGTCGACTGCACCATGTTCGGCACCCGCGCCGAGGCCGTGAGCCGTTTCCTGGCAAAGGGAAACAAGGTCGCGATCGAGGGCAAGCTGCGCTACAGCTCTTGGGAGCGCGACGGCCAGCGCCGGAGCAAGCTTGAGGTCATCGTCGATGAGATCGAGTTTATGAGCTCCCGTGGTGGCCAGGGTGGCTACGATCAGGGCGGTTACGCCCCCGCAGCTCCCGCGCCCGCAGCACGTCCTGCCGCACCGGTAGCTACGCCGCCCGCGGTCGACGTCTACGATGAGGACATCCCGTTCTAAGGGTTGTTCACCTATTTTTGAGTGAGAGGCGGCTTCGGTTCGCCGAAGTTGCCAAACGAAAGGTATTTTGACATGGCTAATGATTTTTCTGCACGTCAGCCGCGTCGTAAGTACTGCCAGTTCTGCAAGGAGAACACTGAGTTCATCGACTATAAGGACACTCAGCTTCTCCGTAAGTACATGACCGACCGTGGCAAGATCAAGCCCCGTCGCGTCACTGGCGCTTGCACGCAGCATCAGCATGACATCGCCAACGCCATCAAGCGCGCCCGCGAGATGGCTCTCCTGCCGTACACCGTCCCCGTGGTTTCCTCTCGTGGCAACCGCGACCGCGGCTAAGAAGGGAGACGCATCATGAAGGTTATTCTTCTCGATGAGATCAAGGGCAAGGGCGGCGAGGGTGACGTCGTAGAGGTCGCTCAGGGTTACGCTGAGAACTTCCTGTTCCCCAAGAAGCTCGCTGTTGCCGCCACCAAGGGCAACCTCAAGCAGCTTGACGAGCGTCGCAACAACATCGCCAAGCGCGAGGCCGTCCGTCTGGCTACCGCCAACGAGACCAAGGCTGCCTTCGAGGGCAAGACGGTCACCGTTGACGTCAAGGTTGGCGACGAGGGCATCCTCTTTGGCTCCGTTACCGCCGCTATGATCGCTGATGCCATCAAGGCTCAGCTCGGTATGGACATCGACCGTAAGCGCGTCGAGCTCGGTAAGCCCATCAAGGTTGCCGGTGCCCACACCGTTGCCATCTCGCTGTACCGCGAGATCAAGGCCGAGGTTGTCGTTCTCGTCGGCGTTACCGCCGAGGAGCTCGCTGCCGAGGCTGAGGTCGAGGAGGCCGCTGAGGTCGCCGAGGCCGAGACCGCCGAGGTCGAGACCGAGGCTGCTGCCGAGTAGCATTTGCTGCAACGCAACAATCTTGTTCTAAGAAGGGCGCTCTGGGAGACCAGGGCGCCCTTTTACTTTTTACGCTGAGCGAGCGTCTCGGCAGACATTGAGACGCGGTCCCATATATGGGACCGTTCATCCGTTTGGTTCGATGATGATTGCCAAGGCGCGGCTCGATTTAAAGCCGTGGCTGATACTATGGATGCTCGCAAGCGATATGAATGAGGATGCTCATGGCATATGACGATAGGGAGACCGGGCTGACGGTCGAGGACCGCGGCTCAAAGTTGGGTCTTCCCCAAAACCAAGATGCAGAGGCCAATGTACTGGCCGCTATGCTGCTATCGCCCGAGGTGGTCGAAGAGGCCCAGGTCGAGCTGCAGCCCGATGACTTCTACCGGCCCATTCATAAGACCATCTATACCGCGATGGTCGATATGTACAACAGCCGCATTCCCATCGACTCCATCTCGCTGATCGATTACCTGAGAAGCATCAACAAGCTCGATGCCGTGGGCGGCGAAGCGTACATTTTGGAGTTGATGGGTCAGACCTTGTCGCTCGTCAACTGGCAGCACCATGCCGCCATCGTTCGCCGCGATTCGATGCTGCGTGAGCTGATCGGCGCCACCAACGAGATCAACGCGCTGGCATATAACGCCCCCACCGACACCAAAGAGGTCGTGGAGCTAGCCGAGAGCAAGCTGCTCAAGGTTACGGCGCGCGAGGTCAAGTCGAGCTACAAGACGCTGACCGAGTTTATGGTCGAGGCCTATAATGAGGCCGAGGAAGTGTGCCAGGCCGGTGGCCAGGCTGCGGGCGTGCCCACTGGCTTTCCGTCACTCGACCGTATGCTCATGGGCTTCCGCGAGGGCCAGCTCATCATCATCGGCGCCCGTCCTGCCGTAGGTAAGACGTCGTTCGCTCTGAACCTGGCACTTAACGCCGCCGCCGCCGGTTATACCGTCGGCTTCTTCTCGCTGGAGATGTCGGGCAAGGAAATTGCCCAGCGTCTGATTTGCGCCTACGCCATGATCTCGATCAGTGACTTCCGCATGGGCCGCATTAGCCCCGAGCAGTGGGCCAATATCAACGAGGCCACGCAGACCTTGTCCAAGCTCGATATTCTGATTGACGATACGCCCGGCACCACAGTGACCGAGATTCGCGCCAAGAGCCGTCGTATGCTCCATAACAAGGAGAAGGCCATCATCATCCTTGACTACCTGCAGCTGGTGAGTCCTCCGCCGGGACGCCGCTCCGAGAGCCGTACCGTCGAGGTTTCGGAGATGTCGCGTGGTCTTAAGATCATGGCCAAGGAGCTCAAGATCCCGCTCATCGCGCTGTCACAGCTCTCGCGTCAGGTCGAATCCCGTACCGGCAAGCGCCCGCAGCTTTCCGACCTTCGTGAATCGGGCTCCATCGAGCAGGACGCCGATATCGTCATGTTCTTGGACCGCTCCGCCGACGAGGCCGAAGCCTCGCGCGACGATCGACCCGACGAGGGCGTTACGCGTATCGTCGTGGCCAAGAACCGTTCGGGCCCGATCGGCGACGTCGACCTGATGTTCCTGCCGGCATCCACCAAGTTCTATGAGCTTGATGGGGCACATGCCGAGGAGTAGGACAGGCGCCCGTTGCACGGGTATACTGGGAATGTTTTGTGCTTCTGCGTGCCGGCGTGGCGCGTAGACAGTCCATGAATGTAAGGAGTAAACATGCCGTCAACCGTTTTGGTCGGTGCCCAGTGGGGCGATGAGGGCAAGGGTAAGATTTGCGACCTGGTCGCCGGCGACTTTGATGCCGTCGTGCGCTACTCGGGCGGCAACAACGCCGGCCACACCATCGTCGTCAACGGCAAGAAGTACGGCCTGCACCAGGTGCCCTCCGGCATCATGTATTCCGACCACGTGTCGGTGATCGGTAACGGCTGCGTCGTCAACCCCAAGGTTGTCCTTGAGGAGATCGACATGTTCGAGGCCGACGGCATCACCACCAAGAACCTCAAGATTAGCGGCAACGCGCATGTCATCATGCCGTACCACATCGATCTGGATGGCGCCTTTGAGCAGAAGCTCGGCAAGAAGAACATCGGTACCACCAAGCGCGGCATCGGTCCGTGCTATCAGGACAAGATGGCCCGCATTGGTCTGCGCATGCAGGACATGCTGGACGAGACGCTGTTCCGCGACAAGTTGGAGACCGCTCTCGCCCGCGTGAACCCCGAGCTCGAGCTCATCTACAACCTGCCCACCTACACCGTGGACCAGATTTGCGACGAGTACCTGCCGATGGCCGAGCGCCTGCGCCCCTACATCACCGAGACGAGCCTGCTGCTCAACAACATGATCGACGAGGGTAAGGACCTGCTGTTTGAGGGCGCCCAGGCGACGCTGCTCGACATCGACCACGGCACCTATCCGTACGTGACGTCTTCCAACTGCACCGCCGGCGGCGCCATTACCGGCTCCGGCGTCGGCATGAAGAACGTCGATCGCGTGCTGGGCGTCATGAAGGCCTATATCACTCGCGTCGGTTCGGGCCCCATGCCCACCGAGCTTTCCTATGAGTCCGAGGCCGGCCACACGCTGACCGAGGAGGGCTACGAGTACGGTGTGACCACCGGTCGCCGTCGTCGTTGCGGCTGGTTTGACGGCCCTATCGCCAACTATGCCTCGCGCGTCAACGGCCTCACCGACATCGCCGTGACCAAGCTCGACGTGCTTTCGGCCTTCGACACCATCAAGGTGTGTGTGGCCTACGACGTCGATGGCGAGCGCTATACCAGCGTGCCCGAGCATCAGGTGCGCTTTGAGCATGCCAAGCCCATCTACGAGGAGCTCCCTGGCTGGAAGTGCGACATCACCGGTTGCCGCAGCTTTGACGAGCTGCCGCAGGAGGCTCAGGACTACGTGGCGTTTATCGAGGATCTGGCACACACCCGCGTGACGTTCATTGGCGTTGGCGCCGGTCGCGAGCAGATCATCAACCGATTCTGGAAGTAATCGGGACTATTTGGTTATTGCGATATACCCCTTTGCAGCCCGGACGGGCGGCCGAGGGGTATATTTGCTTGCAAAGGGCTCGCGCGGAGCGGGCCATTCATCCATAGAGGAGGCACCCTTGAAGGCGGACACTCAAACCATCGACATCCTGTTGTTGGGCAGCGGCGGCCGTGAGCATGCTTTGGCAGCTAAGCTCGCAGCATCACCGCGCGCCGGCAAGCTCTACATTGCGCCGGGTAACGGCGGCACCGCGAGCTGCGGCGAGAACGTTGTTCTCGACGACTGCGATCCTGCGGCCGTGGCGGCGTTTGCTCAGAGCCGCGGATGCGGACTCGTGGTAATTGGCCCCGAGGCTCCGCTTGTGGCGGGCGTTGCCGACGCTGTGCGCGCGGCGGGTATTCCCTGCTTTGGCCCGGGTGCCGAGGGTGCCCAGATGGAGGGCTCCAAGCTGTTCTCCAAGCAGCTCATGGAGCGCGCGGGTATTCCGACGGCAGCCTACGGCTCGTTTACCGACGAGGCTTCGGCGCTTGCCTACGTGCGCGAGCAGGGCGCCCCGCTGGTCGTCAAGGCCGACGGCCTTGCCGCGGGCAAGGGCGTTATCGTGGCGACCGAACTTGAGCAGGCCGAGGAGGCCGTGCGCGAGTGCTTTGGCGGCACCTTTGGCGATGCCGGCAATACCGTGGTCATCGAGGAGATGCTGACCGGCCCCGAGTGCTCGCTGTTGGCCTTTACCGACGGCAAGACCGTGCGCCCCATGGCCACCTCGCAGGACCACAAGCGCGCGCTCGAGGGCGACAAGGGCCCCAACACCGGCGGCATGGGCGTCTACAGCCCGGTGCCCATCGTGACTGACGAGGAGCACGCCACCATGGTGAAGGTCATGGAGCAGACCGTGGCCGAGCTCGCTGCCGAGGGTATCGACTACCGCGGCTGCCTGTATGGCGGCTTTATGCTCACCCCCGCCGGCCCCAAGGTACTGGAGTTCAACGCCCGCTTTGGCGACCCCGAGACGCAGGTCGTGCTGCCGCGCCTTAAGAACGACCTGGTTGAGGTCATGCTGGCTTGTGCCAACTGCGAGCTCGATCAGATTGAACTCGACTGGCGCGACGAGTGGGCCGTGGCCGTTGTCCTGACGAGCGCGGGCTATCCCGGCAGCTACGAGAAGGGCAAGGTCATCACCGGTATTGAGGATGCCGAGGCCATGGAGAACGTGACCGTGTACCACGCGGGCACTGCCGTGGTGGACGGCCAGCTCGTGACCAATGGTGGCCGCGTGCTTGCCGTGACCGCTCTGGGCGACACGTTCGAGAACGCTCGCAACCTTGCCTACGAGGCCTGCGAGAAGATTGATTTTGAGGGCAAGACCCTGCGTCACGACATCGGCCTGCGCGCGCTGCGCGGTCGCGACGCCTGGGATGCCTAAAATCCGAGAGGAATGAGACGGATGGACGAGAAGAACGAAGAGCTCGTGGACGCGCAGATCGTCGAAGAGGACAGCCGCGTGTATGGGCACGCCGAGGGCGAGCCTGGTGGCGAGGTCGCTGACGAGCCGGCGCTGGTGCTGGGCGATGACGACCCGCACGATGCCGAGCTGCACGAGAAGATTCTTTCGGAGGAGTGCGCCTGGAAGGGCAAGATCCTCGACGTCCACCGTCTTGAGGTTGAGCTGCCCAACGGTCGCCGCAGCGCCCGCGATATCGTTCGCCATCCGGGTGCGGCGGCTGTTGTGGCACTGACCGAGAGCGGCAAGATCGTACTGGTGCGTCAGTACCGCACCGCCATCGACCGCGTGACGGTCGAGATTCCCGCCGGCAAGCTCGATCCAGGCGAGGACCCGCTCGATTGCGCCAAGCGCGAGCTGCATGAGGAGACGGGCTTTAGGGCTGGTCGCATTCGCTTTTTGACGTCGATTGTCACGTCCTGTGGCTTCTGTGACGAGATCATTCACATCTACCTGGCCACCAAGCTCGAGTTCGATGCACCCAACCCCGATGATGACGAGTTTGTCAACGTGGACCTCGTGCCGCTGCACGAGCTGATCGACGCCGTGCTCGACGGCAAGATCGAAGACGCCAAGACCGTCGT
>CBCSNQ010000009.1:0-37872 GCA_965141565.1 uncultured Collinsella sp.
TAAGGCCGGAGGGCATGCCGAAAATCTCGACCATGGGCTCGACGGTGTAGACGCCGATGTCCATGAGGGAACCCGATGCCATATTGCAGTCAAAGATATTGGTGGCGCGCCCCGCGAGAACCTCGTTGTAGCGCGAGGAATACTTGCCAAAGCGCAACGATGCACGACGAATGGGCGCAATCTCGCCCAGGGCGTCCTCGACGGCGTGGAAAGCGGGGTCATGGAGCGGGCGCATGGCCTCGAGGGCTACGACGCCCGCCGCCTCGGCTGCGCGAAAGACCTCGAGCGCCTGCGCCTCGGTGGCACAAAAGGGCTTTTCGACGATAACGTGCTTGCTGCCGGCGATACAGGCGAGCGCCTGCTCGTAGTGGAGCGCATTGGGGCTGCCGATGTAGACGGCGTCGACGTCGGCAGCGGACGCAAGCTCGTCAAGCGCGGTGAAGTAACGCTCGCCGCCGTGCTTAGTGGTGAAGGCGGCGCCGCGATCTGCATCGCGCGAGAGCGTGCCCACAAACGCGGCTTGGTCGTTGGCGTTGACGACCTGGATAAAGTCGTCGGTAATCATGGATGTGCCGATGGTCGCTATACGCAGCATGTATCCCCCTCGTGCCGTTCGGTTTACAGGATGAGTGTAGCGCGGGAGGACACAAAAGCGTGCGAAAACGCCGTTACAGGTCGCTCTCGTTAAAGCCGGTGTCGATATCGAGGTTGCTGCCGTCGGCCGCCGTGGTGGCAAGTTCGTCGCAGCGCTCGTTGAGCTCGTGACCGGCGTGGCCTTTAACCCAGATGAACTCCACTTTGTGCTTGCTCTTTGCGGTGAGCAGGCGCTCCCACAGATCGCGGTTCTTGACAGGCTGCTTGTTGGCAGTCTTCCAGCCGCGTTTTTTCCATCCGTCAATCCAGTGCTTGTTGAAGGCGTTGACGACGTACTGCGAATCGGAATGGACTTCGACCTCGCAGGGGCGGTTGAGTGCCTCGAGCGCTACGATGACCGCCATGAGTTCCATGCGGTTGTTGGTGGTCTTGGCGTAGCCGCGCGAAAGCTCGGAGGTGAAGGTCTTGCCGGCGGGGTTGGTGTATTTGAGCACGGCGCCGTAGCCGCCGCGTCCCGGATTTGATCGGGCCGAGCCGTCGGTATAGATGATGACCTTCACATGGTTCCTTTCGTTGGGTATGTTTCGTGCGAGTGACCATTGTAGCGCCATGCCCGCCGGGGGCTAGCAATTTACGATTTCTACCCCGTCTTCCGACAGCTGGTTGGCACGGATGATGCGGTTGAGCTCGTCGAGGTATTGCTGCAAGAGGGGAGAGGGCTTGCGGTCGTCATGCATGATGTAGCCCACATGCATCGTCGGGGCGTCTGCCAAGGGGATCGAGGCCATGCCCCATTGCATTTCGCTGGAGAGGACGCCGGTCGATAGCGCATAGCCGTTCGAGGTGATAAGCAGGTTGGTGAGCGTCCCGCGGTCGGACACGCGGATGTTGCGGTTGCAGGGAATATAGCTAAACGGTTCCTCGGCGTAATAGAAGGAATTAGAGGTGCCCTGCTCAAAGCTATAGCGCGTATAGGGTGTGAGGTCGGCAAGCGACAGCTGCGGGCGGCGGGCGAGCGGGTGGCGTTCGCTGACGAACACGTGGACTTTCGCATCAAAGAGGGGATGAAAGCTCGCCCGGGCATCGGTGAATGCCTTCTGCAAGACACGGGTATTAAAGTCGTCCAGATAGAGGATGCCGATGTCGCTGCGAAACGCGCGTACGTCATCGATGATCTGCGCCGTGGTGGTCTCGCGCATGATGAACTCGAACTTTTCGTCCCGGCAGCGCTCGACCACGTTGACAAAGGCCTCGACCGAAAAGGCGTAGTGCTGGGCGGAAATGGCGAGGCGGGCTTGCGGGGTGCCGCCGTCCTCGTAGCGGGCCTCGAGCATGTCGGCCTGCTCTACGACCTGGCGTGCATAACCCAAAAGCTCGGTGCCGTCGTTGGTGAGTGCAACACCGCGGCTGGAGCGTGTAAAGATTTCGATATGAAGTTCCTGCTCCAGGCTTTTGACGGCATTGGAGATATTGGACTGTGCCGTATAGAGGCGCTGGGCTGCGGCGTTGATCGAACCGGACTCTGCCACGGCGATCAAAAAGCGAAGCTGTTGGAGGGTCATCGGCGCCAGTCCTTTCGAGTGTTATCTATAAAACCGATAACAGGTTAGCGCTTTTAAGTGATTGACCGAGGGAAACAATGCTCGTACTATTCAAAACACACAAAGACGGTAGGTAATTAAGCCGACCGCGGAACCGGGATGCGAAAGGAGGCCCGCATATGAATTGCTTACCAAGACGAATGCCGGGCTCCTGTTTGCGCCCGTCGGCGTGATCAGGAGACAGCGACTTACTTCTCTCTTTTTATTTACTTTCGTTCGATCAAGGAGATCATCATGAGCCAGTTCATCAACAATCCCGAGCACACCTTTGGTTTCGACACCCTGCAGCTTCACGTTGGCCAGGAGAGCGCCGATCCTGCATCCGACTCCCGTGCCGTGCCTATCTACCAGACCACGAGCTATGTCTTCCGCAACTCCCAGCACGCCGCAGACCGCTTTGGTCTTGCCGACGCCGGTAACATCTACGGCCGTCTGACCAACTCCACTCAGGGCGTCTTCGAGGACCGTATCGCCGCACTCGAGGGTGGCGTGGCAGGTCTTGCCGTCGCCTCCGGCGCTGCTGCCATCACCTATACCCTGCAGGCTCTTGCCCAGGCCGGTGACCACGTGGTGGCTCAGAAGACCATCTACGGTGGCTCCTACAACCTGCTGGAGCATACGCTCTCCCAGTTTGGCGTCGAGACCACGTTTGTCGATGCCCATAACCTGGAAGAGGTCGAGGGCGCCATCAAGGACAACACCACGGTCATCTATCTCGAGACACTCGGCAACCCCAACTCCGACATCCCCAACATCGACGCCATCTCCGAAATCGCCAAGAAGCACGGTCTGCCGGTTGTCGTCGATAACACCTTCGGCACCCCGTATCTGTTCCGTCCGCTGGAGCATGGTGCCAACATCGTCGTCCACTCCGCAACCAAGTTCATCGGCGGCCACGGCACCTCGCTGGGCGGTGTGATCGTCGACGGCGGTAACTTCGATTGGAAGGCGAGCGGAAAGTACGCCCAGATTGCTGAGCCCAACCCCTCCTACCACGGTGTTTCGTTTGCCGAGGCTGCCGGTCCCGCCGCCTTTGCAACCTATGTCCGCGCTATCCTGCTGCGTGACGAGGGCGCTTGCATCAGCCCGTTCAACGCCTGGGTCCTGCTCCAGGGCACCGAGACTCTGTCGCTGCGCGTTGACCGCCATGTCGAGAACACCAAGAAGGTCGTTGAGTTCCTGGCTGGTGACAGCCATGTTGCCAAGGTGAACCACCCGAGCCTGCCTGAGCACCCCGATCACGAGCTCTATCAGAAGTACTTCCCCCATGGCGGTGCCTCGATCTTCACCTTTGAGATTAAGGGCGGCCAGGAGGCAGCTTGGAAGTTCATCGATCATCTGCAGGTGTTCTCGCTGCTCGCCAACGTGGCCGACGTCAAGTCGCTCGTCGTGCACCCGGCTACCACCACGCACTCCCAGCTCTCTGCCGAGGAGCTCGCCGAGCAGAACATAACGCCCTCCACGATCCGTCTTTCCATCGGTACCGAGAACGCCGAGGATATCATTTGGGATCTGAAGCAGGCCTTCGCCGCGCTGGACGAGTAAGGCGACTTGTGCAAGGACCCCTTGCGACTCGATAGGTATAACTGCATAAAATGCCTGCTCAAGGCGCCTGTGTGAACTATGGTTGCACAGGCGCTTTTTTGCATAGAGAGGGTGCAAAAACAGGGTTTTTGGCACGGTTTATGCATTCGAGTTGTGGAAAACTCCTGTTAAGAGGATGTGAGTTTTACGCAATTGACGTGCGCCTTTTGAGTAAAACCGCAGGTCGCGATTTGCTCGGGGTACTATGCAGCGCGATCGAATCACACGCAGCTTAAACGCAGCAAAAACACACTACGGAGGTTTCCAGCTACATGAGGATCGATTCACGAAAACCGAAAGCCGCCGCCCTTTCCGCCGCTCTGACTGTGGCACTTTTGGCGGGCGCCGGCGCAACTGATGCCCACGCGGCAACACTATCCGATACGGTCGGATCTACGCCGTCCGAGGCGACGCTGGTGCAGCCCGTCGACTACCGCGGCGACGGTTATGGCTCTATGCAGGAGTGGAACGCCTCGATGGGGGCAAAGCGCGATTCCCTGGAGATGCGCGCTCAGATCATTATGAATATGTATGGCGACTACGCTACCGATGACGAGCGCGCTGTGCTGCAGGGTTGCATCGACGGCGCGGGTAGCCTGTTGACGATGGGGGAGGTCGACGCCAAGTCGACCGAGCTCGACGAGCTTCGGTCCACGCTTGAGGATGCCAAGCGCGAGGCGCTCGAGGCTGCCGCAGCCGAAGCCGAGGCCGCTGAGGCCGTTCAGGCTTCGTATTACAACGCCGGCTCCGGCTCGTCTTACGCGTCTGCTGCGTATTACGCGAACGGCTCGGGCCTGACGCGCTCGAGCGGCGTCAATAACTATAACGGCCGCCGCGAGACTTATTACAGCAGCAACGTGTTGTATCACCACCGCACGGGCGAATGGACGCAGGATTCCGAGGGCTTTTGGCGCGATTCCGATGGCTACTACGTCGTGGCCGCGGGCGATAAGGCTCAGGGCTCCACGTTTACCGGATCCAAGGGCGAGTGCAAGGTCTATGACTCCGGCTGCGCAGCCGGAACCACCGACTACTACACTGGCTGGTAATTGTTCTGCATCACGGATATTTGGCGGACGGGCGTCTTTACCGAGCTTTAGGGCAACGTAAGGACGCCCGTTCTATGTGTGCGCTTGAGCTAACAGAGCCCTTACCGTGACGGTACGTCGCGCATATGGGCGCGGGGCACACTAGTTCATGAGAAATAAGGTCTTTCTCGTGGAGGAAGTGGTCTTGTGAACGCTCGAGATATTGCCATTGCCGCCGTCGCATTGGTGCTTGGCTGCCTTGGTCCTACGGCCGCGCTCGTTGCGGGCATGCAGAGGTCTTGTGGGGCTGCCTCTATCGTGGTCAGTGCGTTGGTCGCGGCCGCACTGCTGGGAAGTGCGGGTGTAGTCCTTTGTCGCGACGATGAGGACCAGGCGTCGGAGTCGCAGCTCTAACCGTCGGGACATCGACTACTGGTTATAGATGAAGATGAAAGCCGCCGTAAGGGGAGTGCTCCTTGTGGCGGCTTTGCTGTTGAGCCTGTTGACGTGGTGAGCCGGGCGCTACCAGCTTTTCTCGATATCGCGGATGCGCTGATAGAGCCAATCGTTTTGCGGCACTTGGATATCGTGTTTGACGGCCAGGCGGCAAACGGTGCCCGCGAACTCCTCGACTTCGGTCTTTCGTTGCGCGATGCGGTCCTGCGCCATCGAGGGCATACCGGTGGGGTCGATTCCCTCAATGAGGTGCACCATCTGCGTCAGGTCTGCCTCGGTCAGCTCAATGCCCTCGGCGTTGGCGACCGCAAGCGTTTCGCGCATGGCAGAAACAAAGCAGCGACGCTGCTCGGAGCCCGGCTCCGTGGCGCTTCCGTAGGTCCCGCCGTAGGCCATGCACGTCTGGTTGATGCCGTCGTTGAGCATGAGTTTGGCCCACATGCGGTGCGCAACGTCGCTCTCGACGGTATGGGCGATGCCGCAGCGCGTGTAGAGCTCGTCGATGGCGGTGACGGTTGCGAGCTCGGTGCCGGCCGCCGCGCCAAAGCGGATTTCGCCCGCATTGGTAAAGGTGAGCTCTCCGTTGAGGAACACGGCGTCCATGCCCTGGCAAATACCAAGAACGGTATGCTCCCAGCCAAAGCGCTCGGCAATCTTCTGCTCGCTCGTAATGCCGTTACACAGCGAGGCGATGAGCGTATTGGGCCCCACGACGCGCTCCATAGTCTTGAGTGCCACATCGAGTCCAGTCGTCTTGACCGTAAGAATGACCAGATCGGCGGGCGTTGCCTCGCTGACGCGGACGGATTTTAGCGCACAGGGCTTGCCGTTGACGGTGAGCGCGTCGCCCGCGTGACGCTCAAAACGGGCGTCATCCATAACGTATTCGACGGCGTCATTGCCGAGTGCCTTGGCAATCATGCTGCCGTAGAGCAGGCCGACGCCGCCCTTGCCGATAAAGGCGACCTTGTTGATCTGCATGTGAATCATCTCCCCATATAAAAGGCGCCCGCGTAAGGGGCGCCTGATGGATTGTATGTCGCCAGGGTGATTGGTGGGTGCGCGGGGCGGCAGTTATAAAAAGAAATGTTTGCCTGGACGCTACACTGCAGGGCAGACCGCGAAAACGCGTGCGGGATATCCAACGCCATCGCGCACCTTGGGGAAGGTGCAGAAGATGACAGCGCCTGTGGCGGGAAGCTCGTCCAGATGGTCCATGACCTCAATCTGATAGCGGTCAACCGAGAGGATGTACTGCTCGCCGGGGTAGGGGCAGGGGCATCCTCACGCGTGGTCACGCTCGCCTCCTTTCATTGGGCTTTTTGCTGATGTTAAAGCGGTGCCGTGACAGCTCGATTTCTGCTGCGTTACGATACGTTCTCGATTGCGATTCCACGATGTTTCGGCCGCGTGACCATTGTGTTTCGCCTTGCCGAGCGCTGATGGCGAAGGGAGGGTCCGTGCAGTACCGCGTTGACCCCAAAAGTGGTAACCAAATATCTGCTCTGGGTCTGGGCTGCATGAGGTTTCCCGGTGCGCCGGGACACCCGGATGCGAAGACAGCCGATGCCATCATTTCCCGTGCGGTGGAGCAGGGGATTAACTACCTGGACACGGCCTATCTCTATCCCGGCAACGAGGCTTGCGTGGGCGCTTCGCTTGAGCGCCTGGGCCTACGCGACCAGGTTTTGCTCGCGACCAAGCTGCCGCATGCTTCGTGCAAATGCGCGGAGGATTTCGACCGCTTTTTTGACGAGCAACTGCACCGTTTGCGGACTGACCATATCGACTACTACCTCATGCACAACATCACCTCGCCCGCGCAGTGGGAGCGCGTGGCAGCGTTGGGTATCGAGGACTGGATTGCGCACCAAAAGGCTGCGGGGCGTATTCGCCAGATAGGTTTTTCGTACCACGGCAGTGCGGCGGACTTCTTCACGATGCTTGACGCGTATGACTGGGACTTTTGCCAGATCCAGTATAACTACGCTGGAGAGCACTACCAAGCGGGAACGGCGGGACTCATGGCAGCCGCCGAGCGCGGGCTCGCGGTGTTTGTGATGGAGCCGCTTTTAGGCGGACGCCTAGCGGGTAAGTTGCCGCCGCGGGCGCGCGCCGTGCTCGATGGCGTACGCGATCCGTACCTGAAGACGCCGGCTGCTTGGGGCCTTTCGTGGGTGTGGAACCATCCTCAAGTCACGATGCTGCTTTCGGGCATGACCGATACCGCGCAGGTGGACGAGAATGTGGCATTGGCCAATCGGGCCCTGCCGGATTCGATGACAACAGAGCAGCTCGATACCATCGCACGCGTGCTGGGAGAGTTTGAGAAATCGAATCGCGTGCCCTGTACGGGGTGCGGCTACTGCATGCCGTGCCCCAAGGGTATCAATATTCCCGGCTGCTTTGGTGCCTACAACGCGAGCTACGCGCATAGTTGGTTTACGGGGCTGTCTCAATACTTTACGGCGAGCGCGGTGCGTACAGGCGAGCCCAAGCTGGTGAGCAATTGCGTCAAGTGCGGCAAATGCGCGCGTCACTGCCCGCAGCACATCGATATTCCCGAGCGTCTCGACGATGTGCGCCGACGTTTCCAGCCTGGCCCCGTAACGGCCGCACTTAAAGCCTTTTGCAAAACGCGCTCCTGATGCCCCTTTTATAACTTGCGGTGGAATAGTTCCTGTTTGCGGCAGAATAGGGGCCAAACAGGAACTATTTCACCGCAACTGAAGGGGGCTGTCGTGGGCCATCGGGATTCATGTGATGATTTGTGTGAGGTTCGTTGGGGCGTTTTGGGCGCTGGGAACATTTCGCATCGATTTGCAGCGTCGCTCAAGGAGGTGGACGGGGCACGGCTTGTGGCTGCCGCCGGTCGCACTCCTTCGCATGTTGAGGAGTTTTGCAGGGCGTTTTTGATTGATGCCGCGCACAGTTATGCCACGGCTGACGATAGCGGCGATGCGGCTTATGATGCGCTGATTGCCGACCCCGATGTCGACGCAATCTACTTGGCTCTTCCACATGGCTTGCATGCGCATTGGGTCTGTCGGGCACTGCGCGCGGGAAAGGCGGTGCTGTGCGAAAAGCCGGCCGTTTTGAATGAAGAAGAGGCTCTCTCGATTGCCTCCACCTCTCGCGAGCGCGGCGTACTGTTTATGGAGGCGATGAAAAATCGGTTTTGTCCGATGCGTACTCGCGTGAAGGGCTTGCTTGCGTCGGGCGAGCTCGGCCGTATCGTCTCGATTGAAAGCGTGCAAAAACTCGATTATGGTGAGCCTCCTTCGAGTTATCTGCTCGATCCGTTGCAGGGTGGCTGTCTATATGACATGGGCTGCTATGCGGTCGGGTGGTTTGAGGATCTGCTTGCGGGTGCGTGCGATGTTTCGTCCCGTGAAGTTCGCTGGCGTGACGCATCGGGCGGCCGCGTCGATTGGGCCGACGAGGTCCATATGAGCGTCGGCGGTATACCCATTCATATGGTGTGTGACGGCAAAGCAGCATATGAAAGCCGCTTGACGATTGCCTGCGAGCGGGGCTCGTTGGAAATCGAGCGCCTCCATCGCCCCGAGCTCGCCCATGTGAAGTACTCCGACGGACGAATGCTCGAAATAAATGCCCCGTTTGAGGTCGATGATTTCTACGGCGAAATCCAGCATGCGACCCAGCTCATCCGGGCGGGGAAACTCGAGAGTCCCGTCATGCCCCTTGCCGCCACACAGCGCTGCGCGCGCATTATCGATGCAATCCGTCTAGCCCTCTAGGACTTGGCGCTGACGCGTAGGGAATCATGACGCCGGCGACCGTGGTGTTTGGTGGCCTGCATCTCTGATGCCCCTTTTATAAGTTGCGGTGGAATAGTTCCTGTTTGCGGCAGAATAGGGGCCAAACAGGAACTATTTCACCGCAACTGATGAGGGGGAGCTGGAGATGCTGACGATTGGGTGTCATCTTTCGACGACGAAGGGCTATCGGGCGATGGGGGAGACGGCGCTATCCATTGGCGCCAATACCTTTGCATTCTTTACGCGCAACCCGCGCGGCGGCAAGGCGAAAGACCTTGACATGGATGATGTGGCGGCCCTGCGCGAGCTTATGGAGCAAAACGACTTCGGCCCACTCGTGGCGCATGCCCCCTATACCTACAACCCCTGTTCTGCCAAAGAGCGGGCGCGTGAGTTTGCCTTGGAGGCAATGGCCGAGGACTTGCAGCGTCTGGAAGCACTGCCCGGCAACTACTACAACTTTCACCCCGGCGCACATGTGGGGCAGGGCTCCGACGCCGGCATTCAGATGATCGTCGACACCCTGTGCCAGGTGATGTTTGAGGGCCAGCAGACGACGGTGCTGCTCGAGACCATGGCCGGCAAGGGCACCGAGGTGGGCCGTAGCTTTGAAGAGCTGGCGCGCATTATCGAGGGTGTTGCTGCCAGACGTCCAGAGCTATCGGACAAGCTGGGCGTGTGTCTGGACACCTGCCATGTGAGCGATGCTGGCTACGACATCATCCATGATCTGGACGGCGTACTCGACGAGTTCGATCGTGTAGTGGGTATCGAGCGCCTGCGCGCCGTGCACATCAATGACTCCAAGAATCCCTGCGGCGCCCATAAGGATCGCCACGAATGCATCGGTAAGGGCTATCTGGGTAGTGAAGAGTTTGGCGGCGGTATGCAGGTTATGCAGAATATTGTATCGAATAGCCGCTTGTGTGAACTTCCATTTATTTTGGAGACGCCTAACGAACTTGCAGGTTATGCAGCGGAAATTACGCTATTAAGGTCGTTACAGCAGTAACGACTGTCACAAAGTAGAGTGTTCCATTCACGTTATGGCTTTGTTTCAATCAGTTTTCTAATTGCAGATTCGCACTTACGGGTGCATAATATCCAACAGTTTTTGCAGACCTCTGAATCAAACGGGGTCATTGGAAGGAGACTGATTATGAAGCTGAAGAAGCTTGGCGCATTTGCCGCCACGGGCGCTATGGCGCTCGCCCTCGCTCTGACGGGCTGCGGCTCGTCCAACGCCACCTCTGGTTCTGACGCCGGTTCCAGCAGCTCTGACGACGCCAAGGTCGAGAAGGTCGACGGCTCCAAGGAGTACGCGCTCGTCAAGGACGGTACGCTGACCGTCGGCACCTCTGCCGAGTACGCTCCGTTTGAGTACAAGGATGACAACGGCGATTATCAGGGCTTTGACCTTGAGCTCATCAAGGCTATCGGCGACAAGCTGGGTCTGGATGTCGAGTACGTCAATAACGACTTTGACACGCTGGTTCCGGGTGTCGCTTCGGGCGCTAAGTACGACGTCTCCATCGCGGCTATCACCGACACGCCCGAGCGTGAGAAGGAAGTCACTTTCTCCGATTCCTACTACATGGACGATCAGGCTATCGTGACCAAGGTCGATAACACCGACATCACGGCCGTTAACTACAGCGAGAAGCTCAACAACGCCGACGCTACCATCATCGTTCAGTCTGGCTCGACCGCCGAGTCCTTTGCCCAGGAGAACTTCCCCAAGGCCAAGATCGTCCCCTACAAGGACGCTACCGAGTGCTTCAGCGCCCTGCAGTCCGATAAGGGCGACGCCGTAGTCACCAACCGCTCCGTTGCCAGCCAGCTGACCGCCGAGCAGTTCAACACCTGCCAGACCATTAAGCAGATCAGCACCGGCGAGGAGTACGCCATCGCCATCAACCAGGGCAACACCAAGCTCAAGGACGACATCAACCAGGCCATCAAGGACCTGACCGACGACGGTACCGTCGACGCCCTCATGGCTAAGTACAACATCAAGTAAAATAGCTACTTGATTGCGCGCGGGCCCTTTCCGTTTTGGCGGAGAGGGCCTTTGCGCTTCTCTTGACGGAGAGCATTTCCGTCTCGTTTTGCCGGCAACTTCTACGATAGGAGCCACCTTGTCTCGACTGAACAAAGGGGCCGCGGAGCAGCGTTTTCCACTGCCCGCCTTGCTCCAAAAGCTAGTCTGCGTCATGGCCGTGGCGCTCGCGCTGGTGTGCGCGGGGGCATATGCGCCCACGTCCGCCCAGGCGCTTGAGACCGCAAAGATTACCGCCCGACCCAACACCGGTTCGGGCAGCGCTGTGGTCGGCGGTACCGAGACGCGCATTACCTGGGAGGTCCAGGCCGATGCCGACGAGGAGCTGAGCGGTCTTTCGCTGACGTTTGTCGACGGCACGACGTTTGGTACCGATGACACGCGATTGACGATGCTCTCGGGCGAGGACCTCATGGATCGTACGCCCATGAAGCCCACGTGCAAGGCTGACGGCCAGACGCTCAAGATTGACTTTGGCGAGACGGCGCCTGCCGGCGGCTTTTTCCGTGTCGAGGTTTACGGCGTGACGTTTCCCGTCGAGGGCGGCGAAGAGGCCTTTAGCGGCACCTATACGCTCGCCGACGGTTCGACCAAGAAGATTTCCAAGATTCCTTCCGTCGAGATTAAGGGCGTGACGGCATTCGATAACTTCCTGGCCGATCTTAAGGAGCAGCCGTGGGTCGAGGCATGGAATTCCAACATGTTCCTTCGCCTGTTCCTGAACCCGGTCATTTTGGTCCAGAGCCTGCCGATCGTCTTCAAAGGCTTCCTCATGTCGCTCTCGATCGTGCTCGTGGCGTTTCCGCTGGCAATTCCCTTTGGCTTTGCCTTGTCGCTCATGCGCATTTCCAAGTCGCGCATCCTTCGTTGCCTTGCCGGCATCTATGTGAATATCATCCGTGGTACGCCGGCGTTCCTGCAGATCTACATCGCGTTCTTTGGCTTGCCACTTGCCGGCGTCAAGGTTGACGACTATGTGTTGGGCGTCATCGTCATGGCCATGAACTCGTCCGCCTACCTGTGCGAGATCTTCCGCGCCGGTATTCAGTCGATCCCCAAGGGCCAGAACGAGGCCGCGCGTTCGCTGGGCATGAATGCCTTCCAGACGCTGCTCTACGTTATGATTCCCCAGACGTTCCGCAATGTTTTGCCTACGTTGACCAGCGAGTTTATCTTGCTTTACAAGGATACGTCGCTGCTTGCCGCCGTGGGTGTGGTCGAGATCGTCATGAACGCCCGTACCATCGTGGCCACGACGGGCTCCATCACGCCGTATGTGGTTGCCGCCCTGTTCTATCTGGTCATCACCCTGCCGCTCGCTCGCTTGGTGAGCGGTCTTGAGGCGAGGCTTTTGGGCACGACCGAGACCAAGAAGAAGCGTCCCGCCAAGAGCGCCGGACAGGTTGTCGCGACGCCTGCCGATCACATCGCCGGTTTGTAAGGAGGTCCTATCATGAGCGAAACCAATAACTCGAACGAGGTCGTCGTCAGTATCAAGAACCTCCAGAAGGCCTTTGGCGATAACGTGGTCCTGCGCGATATCGATCTAGATGTGCACAAGGGTGAGGTCGTTGTGGTCCTGGGCCCTTCGGGCTCGGGCAAGTCGACGATGCTTCGCTGCATCAATCGTCTGGAGCATCCCACGAGCGGCTCGATCATCGTTGAGGGCGTGGACGTGTGCGCCAAGGGTGTCGACCTCAACAAAGTGCGCACGCACCTGGGCATGGTGTTTCAGCAGTTCAACCTGTTCCCGCACCTGTCGGTCAAAAAGAACGTCATGCTTGCGCAGCAAAAGGTGCTCAAGCGCAGCAAGGAAGAGGCCGAGAAGATTGCCATCGAGGAGCTGACCAAGGTCGGCCTGGCCGAGCGCATCGACTTTATGCCGAGCCAGCTCTCGGGCGGTCAGCAGCAGCGCGTGGCGATCGCCCGCGCCCTGTCGATGAATCCACACGTGATGCTCTTTGACGAGGCTACGTCAGCGCTTGACCCCGAGCTTGTCCGCGACGTTCTTGGCGTCATGCGCGATCTTGCACGTGACGGTATGACCATGATCGTGGTGACGCACGAGATGGGCTTTGCCCGCGATGTCGCCGACCGCGTGGTCTTTATGGACGGCGGCGTTATCGTGGAAGAGGGCACGCCGAGCGAGGTCTTCGACCATCCCAAGAGCGAACGCACCAAGGCGTTCTTGGGCAATATCTCGTAGCCGCTTTATATGACTGACATAGCAGAAAACGGGAGCCGGATGTGATCCGGCTCCCGTTTTTGTTGGGACGCGAATGTGTTTTGGTGCAGAGCGCGTTACGGGCGGAGCTCATTGCCGCTAGGCGAGCTCGGCTCCAAGGGCGCGGCAGGCCGCCTCGCCCTCATCGTCGGGGGCGTCGTAGCAGATGACGGAATCGACGACGTTAACACCCGCCTCGTCGGCGTCCGCCTTCCAGTTGTCCATCCATTCGCCCTCGGCCCACGAATAAGAGCCAAAGAGGACGACCTTCTTGTCGCCGAGAGTCTCCTTGACCTCGTTCCACATCGGCTGGAACTCATCGTACTCGAGTTCCTCGGAGCCCATGGCGGGGCAGCCGAAGGCGAAGGCGTCGTAGTCGGCGGCCCTGTCGGTAGAGAAGTCGGCGCAGGGGATGACCTCAGTTTCGGCACCCGCGGACGTGGCGCCTTCGGCGACGAGATTTGCCATGACCTCGGTGTTGCCTGTACCGCTCCAGTAGACGACGGCGATCTTGCTCATGTTGAGTCCTTTCAGTTGTGCGGCAGGTTGCCGCGGCTTCTATGTTCTATCGGGTTGCCTGGGCAAGTTGCGCCAGGCTGCAGCCCTGCTGATAGACAAAGGTGAGGTATTGAGTGCAAGCGCGGTAGGCGTCAAACATCGCAAGCGCTTGCTCGACATTCGTGTAGACCTTCCAAGCTCCAAAGACCTTGTAGTTCTCGCCGCGCTGGGCGATAAACTCGTGCACGTCGTCGTAGGGATATCCGAGGAAGTAGCCTATTTCGTGCGGAAACTCGCAGGTGCAGTTGTTGCTGCAGCTAGCTTGCTGGGGTAGTGCGCATCGAGTCTGGCTACAGGCGCATTCCGCGACGTTATTGCTCGCGAGCGTGATGCGTGATGCCAAATGCACAAGGCATGTCGAAAGGTCTCTCGTGTCGTAGCCTTCCGAGGCGAGCGCCGTTTGGGCGCGAGGGTCTGCGAAATAGGTGGTGAGGCTTTTGGCTCGGTACATATACACGAGCGCTCCGCAGGGCCGCCAGACCAAAACACTCAGGTGGATACCGAACGGGTCAAGCTCGCGATTGCACTGGGCGATAACGTTGAGCAGGCGTGCTCGGCGCTCTGCGATGGTTTCGGTTGCGACCGAGCCGTCCCCGTGGGCGTAGGTGCCTGGATAGGTAAAGAGCGATGCCGGCTTGATGCCCGCGAGCGTGGGAGAGCAGTTGCGCACGACTGCCGCCTGAAACGTTGGGATGTCTATGGTTCGAGTCACGGCGCTCCTTACGGATCTAAACTGTTAGCCTAGGAAAACTTATACACGAAAGTAAGCCATGGTCAACAAAGAAGTTTGAAGAGGGAAACTAATTGACCGAACGGACATGAATTTGGGTTAAGATGGGGACACCCCATGGGGGTATCTAGATAGTGCTACTTGAAAGGGGAACGCATGAGTGACTTGCTCAACTCTGCGAATCTCATCGTGCTGGCCGTCATTGCCGTCGGCATGTTTTTTGGACTGCGTCGCATTGCCGCTTCGACACACGGGAAGAGTTGCTGCAGCGATGGTGCGAGCGGCAAGAAGGCCAAAAAGGTTGTTGTGGTGGATACCGATGCATCGCACTATCCCTATAGCGATGAGCTGCTCATCGGCGGCATGAGCTGTGACGGCTGCGCTCAGAACGTGGCCAATGCCCTCAATGCGCTGGACGGCGTGTGGGCAACGGTGACGTATGCGGATCACACGGCACGTGTGCGCTCTAAACAGCCGGTTGATCGTGGTGTTCTCGAGACGGCCGTGAAAGACGCGGGCTACTACGTCATGACGCTGTAAGCGCCGCCCTGGATGCGCTTCCTTGGCTAGGCTCGTCCGCGCAGTTCGATGTCTTGGATGTCGTCGAAGTCGATGGCGATGTCTTTGAGCTTGAGGAGCTTGAAGGCGGGGAGCGCCTCGTCGAGGATGCCGGTGCGGGAGCGATAGCCGTACGTATCGTAATAGGTGACACGAACCAAGTCGCCACGTTTGAGACCCTCGAGCTTTTTAGAAAGTACGAGGGCTTTTTCTTCCGTGAGCTCACGTTTTGGCTCGACGGTGATTTCCTGCTTGCGCACGAGTTCGTAGTATCCCGTGAGGGCGGCAAAGGGCATAAACTGTGCGGCGCGGTTGGCGCGCACGGCACCATTGGCAGTGAGGTTGGGGTCGGCGACGCGGCGTCTGCCCTCGGGGTCCGCCAGGCGCTCGAAGGCGGTCGGCGGGCGCACGGGCTGTTGTTTGGGCTTAGGCACGGTGTCCTCCAACTTGGTCGTTGCGTTCGCGCGCGGTGGCGCCGGCGGTAAAGCTTAATCCCTTGACGAGCGCGTTCTTGCCGTACTTGCCTTTCACGGCCAGGACGGCGCGCGCCAGGTCGCGCTCGCGCTCATCGGCCTCGATATCGCTGAACAGATCGATGGTGGCAAATTCCTCGGGCACAAGATTGCTAAAGCCCAGGTTGATGCGCTTGACCGGTCGTTTGGGATCGACAGTCTGCGCCCAGAGCTCATCGAAATAGCCCATGATCTTCTTAAACGAATTGGTGCGCTCGGGCAGCTTTCGCGAGGCGTTGGAGTGCGCAAAGAGTGCGGCATAGCCACCGCGCGGTTTGCCGCCATGCTCTCCCACAAAGATGCCATCGATTGCCTGCGCTTCGCGCACCAGGCGGCGCCGTTCGTCATCGCGCTGGACGGGCTTGGGAGCACGGGGCGCGAGCTCGGGGCCGGCGGTTGCGGTAGGTTCGATACTCGATGTGCTCGAGCGCAGGTGCCCGCATCCGTCCACATATTGCGCTGTACCGCTGGCGTCGAGGCGGCGTATGTCGGCGCGCTCGCTCGCGTAGCCCACAAAGAGCGAGATGCTGTCGCAGACCACGTGCTTATCGACCAAGTCTAAAACGGCGTTGTCGACCATCTCGCGCAAGACGGTATAGGCCTGTTCGTAGGCATAACCCTTCGAGAGCACTTGTCCTGTGGTGGTTGAGGTTGCCTGCGGGCGATAGGCTTGGATATCGGCGATGGTTGTCGGCTCGCGCCCGAAGGCGTGGTCGATGAGATACTCGGCATTGACGCCGAGCTCGTCGTAGAGCAGGTTCTCGTCGAGTGCGGCGACGCCCATCAGGTCGTAGACGCCATACTTTTCGAGTCGGGCTGCCACGCCGGGGCCGATGCCCCAGATATCGGTGATGGGACGATGGGGCCAGATTTCCTTGCGAAAGGTCTCGTCGTCGAGTATGCCGATGCGGCTGGGTACGTGCTTGGCGGTGATATCGAGTGCAACCTTGGCCTGGAATAGGTTGGGGCCGATGCCGACCGTCGCCGTGATGCCGGTGCGCGCCAGGATCTCGTCGCGCAACATGCAGGCGAAGCCTTCCGCATCGGTGTGATAGAGGTCCAGGTAGGGTGTCACGTCGATAAAGCACTCGTCAATTGAGTAGACGTGAACGTCTTGCGGACTGACGTATTCCAGGTAGATACCGTAGATCTGCGCCGACACCTCCATGTAGTGCTGCATACGCGGTACGGCCTTGATGTAGTCGATGCCGTTGGGAATCTCGAACAGACGGCAGCGGTTGTGAATCCCTAAGTCTTTCATAGCTTGTGTGATGGCGAGGCAGATGGTCGTGCGCCCGCGCGATTCGTCGGCAACGACCAGGTTGGTGGTGAGCGGATCGAGCCCACGGTCGACGCACTCGACGCTAGCGTAAAACGTCTTGAGGTCGATGCAGATGTAGGTGTGACGCTCGTGCCCCACGCGTCCTCCCATCAAACACATGTTCTTATCGAATATCTGTTCGATAATACCCTCTCATCCGGACATCGTCAAAACCTGTCAAAAAGGGACTGGTTTGTTTTGGTAGGTATGGTCGTGCGGTTGGATCGGGTTTTTAACGCAGCTCTAAAGAGTGCGAAACAGCTCGGAAAACCTTGCTTCGTAGCATGAGCCCAACGATTGATACCGCCTATGCGCACGGAAGGGTTGTGGGAAAGATGGTCAATTACGGGTTTGGTATGCCGACGCGCCTTGTTGTGGATGGAGACGTGGCTCGCTGGTGCGGATGATTGGTCGCTCACTACGGTGGCACTAAGGCGCTGGTCGTGTTGGGCGGTGACAAGCATACGCGCGATGAGCTTGTCTCGGCGGCACTTGGCTCGCTTGATCGAGCCCTACTCGAGCGCGTACTTTTCCGCTGCGGCTCGGTTGGGGGCGACGGGGGAGACGAACTGATCGACGAAGCCGTGGCCCTGGCGACCGACGAAGGCGTGGACTTTGTCCTGGCGATTGGCGATGCCGATACTGCTGGCTTTGCGCGCGAGCTCGCGCGTCGCATGGCGGCGCTCGATGCCGGCGAAGACGGTTTTGTCCCTTATGGATGCATTCTCTCGGAGGGCAAGGCGCCTGCTGTCGTGGGCACCGGTGAGGTTCCCGTTTTTGCCATTATCGCGCCCGAACTGCTGGAGGGCATCGGGTCTCCTCTGCGTGAGTTGCTCGGTAGCATCTGCGCCGCGGCCTAATATTTGCCATAAAAGGACGGGTTATTTTTGGTTGGTAAAGCGTTTGACCTGCCAAAATAAGCCTGTCCCTTTTTAATCGGTTGCCGTTTGGGGGCCGATTGGCAACGCTCGCTGATTGTAGTCTTGACCTGCGCTAGAATAGTGGCATCTGAATGTCCGGGCGCATGGAGGCGTGCGCCCGTATGCTGAGGAGGACTCTATGGCAACTGTTGCCGCACCTATCGATGCTACGTCGACTGCCGCTTGGAAGGCGCTCGAGGCTCATCAGGAGAAGCTCGAGGCCGAAGGTATCGACCTCAAGGCCTGGTTCGCTGCTGACGCTGACCGCGTGAACAAGCTGAGCTTTGACGCCGGTGACCTGCACTTCGATCTGTCGAAGAACCTGGTGACCGATGAGACCGTCAAGCTGCTGTGCGATCTTGCCCGCGAGGTGAAGCTCGAGGAGCGCCGCGACGCCATGTTCTCCGGCGAGCACATCAACACCACCGAGGACCGCGCCGTCCTGCACACCGCGCTGCGCCGCCCGGCAAGCGAGAAGGGCCAGCTCATCGTCGACGGCCAGGACGTCGTCGCCGACGTGCACGAGGTCCTCGATCGCATGTATGCCTTCGCCGAGCGCGTGCGCTCCGGTGAGTGGAAGGGCGTTACCGGCAAGAAGATCGAGCACCTGGTGTCCATCGGCATCGGCGGCTCCGATCTGGGCCCGGTCATGGCCTACGAGGCTCTGCGTCCCTACGCCGACGCCGGTATCGACTGCCGCTACATCTCCAACATCGACCCCAACGATCAGGCAGAGAAGCTCAAGGGCCTGGACCCCGAGACCACGCTCGTGATCATCGTCTCCAAGACCTTCACCACGCTCGAGACCCTCACCAACGCCCGCGAGGTCAAGACCTGGATGCTCGAACAGCTCAAGGCTCAGGGCGCCATCGATGGCTCCGATGAGCAGAACGCCGAGGCCGTGGCAAAGCACTTCGTCGCCGTTTCCACCGCACTCGAGAAGGTCGAGGCCTTCGGTATCGACCCCGCCAACGCCTTCGGTTTCTGGAATTGGGTTGGCGGCCGCTATTCCGTTGACTCCGCCGTGGGCCTGTCGCTGATCGTCGTGCTCGGCCCCGAGCGCTTCCAGCAGTTCCTCGAGGGCTTCCACGCCATCGACGAGTACTTCTGCAACACGCCGCTCGAGAACAATGCCGTCGCGCTGATGGGCCTGCTCAACGTCTGGTACGTCAACTTCTTCGGTTCCAAGAGCCACGCCGTGCTGCCGTACTGCCAGTACCTGCACCGCTTCCCGGCCTACCTGCAGCAGCTCACCATGGAGTCCAACGGCAAGCATGTCCGCTGGGACGGCAGCGCCGTGACCTCCGATACCGGTGAGATCTTCTGGGGCGAGCCCGGCACCAACGGTCAGCACGCCTTCTACCAGCTGCTGCACCAGGGCACCGTGGTGGTCCCGGCCGATTTCATCGCCTTCGCCAATACCGCCAACCCTGCGACCGACAGCGGCCAGGATGTCCACGAGCTGTTCCTGGGCAACTTCCTGGCCCAGACCAAGGCGCTCGCCTTTGGTAAGACGGCCGATGAGGTGCGCGCCGAGGGCACACCCGAGCAGATCGTCCCGGCCCGTTGCTTTGAGGGCAACCGTCCGACGACTTCGATCTTCGGCGACACGCTGACCCCGTTCGCGCTCGGCGAGCTCATCGCCCTGTACGAGCACATCACGTTTGTCGAGGGCACGGTCTGGGGCATCGACTCCTACGACCAGTGGGGCGTTGAGCTGGGCAAGCAGCTTGCCAAGCAGATTACCCCTGCCTTCCACGACGACGCCGCCAAGGCCGAGCAGGACGCTTCGACTCAAGCGCTTATCGAGTTCTATCGCACGCATCGCAAGTAGTCGCTGCTGTTAACGCGTCGCGCCTTATAGTCAGGGGCCCGTATCCTATCGGATGCGGGCCCCTTTGCTTTGCCGTGGTCCCGGGGCGCACGGCCTTTGTGGAACATCGCCGGGGCGCCGCGCGCTGCGAGAACCCTGCGCCTAGATCTCGGTCTCCGCATGGCCTCGCTGCGCCTCGGGCAGCTCCCCGTAGAGCGGATGGTCTTCGAGCCTAAAGCGCTCGACCTGTTCGGGAGTGCGACCGCGTACAAAGAGCCACGAGCGATCGATCGGCGTCGCCATGAGCGTGCTGGGCAGTGCGTCGGCGCGGTCGGAAAACACCCGGGCGCTCTCGGGATCCTGGAACGCCAGCACCAGATGCGTGTCGCAGTTGCCCATGATGGAGCGTGCGCGTGCCTCGCCATAGAGCGCATCGAGCTGATTGGTCGACTGCAGCAGCAGCGTTGCCCAGATGTTGCGGCTTCGGATAATCGAGAGCACGTTGTCGATCTGGGGGATCTGCAGATTTGCGAAGTCATCGAGCATAAAGCGCACGGGCACGGGCAGGCTGCCGTCGGGCTGCCTATCGGCTTCGCGAATGAGGCCCATAAACGCCTGCGTAATAAAGAGGCCGGTCAGCGGATCGAGATTGCGGTCAATATCGCTCACGGTTACAAACAGGGCGCAGGGGGTGTGTCCCATGGAAGCGAAGTCCACCTGATGGCACTCACGATAGAGCTGTGCCGCACCGTCGAATCCCAGACACATGACCTTTTCGGCAAGGATGCCGACGATGCTCGCGTGCATGCGCTCGGCATTTTGCGTAATGGCGTAGCGCCGCCATAGCGAGAGGGCATAGCTTTGGGGGTCGGTCGTGATCAGATCGTCAAACAATCGGGCCGTGGCACCGTCCTGCAGGTGCTCGATCAGCTTGATGACCGAGCTGATCGTCTGCTCGTCGGCGGGTAGCTGTTCGGTGACGTAGGCAATAAGACACGACAGCAGGTTTGCCGCCGCATGATCCCAAAAAGGCTGGTTGTTGTCCTCGATGGGGCAGATGGCCTTTGCCACCGAGAGGATGTCCTGCTGGTTGGGCCTGCCGTCCGCCTTGCGGCGAATGTGCCTCAGGGGTTGTAGCCGCAGCGCTCGATGCCGAGCGCAAGGGCCGGGACGGTGTTGAGGTCGGCGAAGTTGAGACATTGCACGCGGTAATCGTGGGCTGCCAGCACGGGTCCCACTTCGCGACAGAGCGTGCCTTTGGTGTCGAGCACGATGTAGCTTGCGTTCATTTGCAGCAGGTTGGGCTTGAGGACGTTTCGGGTCTTGCCGGCTCCCGATGGGCCGATCACAAGTGCGTTGTTGTTGAGTCCCGTTTGGCGGGTGTCGCAGGAAAGCGTTCGATCCTTGGCGAGGATGGTGGACGATGCGGACTCAGATGCGGCGAGGCGGCTGGTGAGGTTAGACATGGGCGACCTCCTTGGTGGTCGAGAGAATTTCGTGGGCAAAGCCGAGCTCGACGGCGCGCTCGGCCGAAAGGTAGGTGTCTTTTGCAGTGAGGGACTGGATGCGCTTGGGCGTGAGGCCGCTGCGGTCCGAGAGGATTTGCGTGAGGGTCTTGCGGGTCTGCATGAGACGCCGGCTGGTTTCCTGCAGCGCAAGTGCCGAGCCGCCTGCCCCCTGGGGAATCAGCGGGTCGTGAATCATGAGCTCTGCATGGGGCGCCATACGGCGATCGTCGCCGCCCATAAAGATCACGGCGCCCATGGACGCGGCGAATTCCAGGCAGACGGTGCGGATGGGGCACGATGCGAGGCGCATGGCGTCATAGATCGCAAGACCCGATCGCACGCTTCCGCCGGCGCTGGCGACAAATATGGTGATGGGGCGGCTGGGGTCGGTGGCATCGAGCAGGCGGATCTGCTGGCATAGGTCGTGGGCCATCGGGGTTTCGATGTTTCCCATGACGGAGAGCTCGCGACGGGCGAGCATCTCATCGTAAATGCTGGTGAGCGTGATACCTCGGGCGGATTCACGCATGGTGAGGGGGCTGATGATGGGGGAATGATTGGTGTCCATGAGGACTCCTTTCTGTTGGTTGTGTTGTGGAATAGGATTGTTGCCCGCGGAGGGGCTGGCGGGCTACAGGGTTCGTCCGAGCCTGAGATCGAGCTCGGTTGTGGGGCATGCTGCCCGTTCGTGCGGCTCGCAAGCACCAAGGGCTCCAAAGCGATGGAGCGTTGCGGCGGGCGTGGTGTAGGCGAGCCGCAGCTGATGCTCGACAGGGGCACATCCGTCATTTTTGTAATGAGCCGCGTAGTACTGCGCGATGCTGGCGTTCATCTCGCTGCCATTGCGATGGCGCTCAAACTGGCGTCTGCAGGTCTCGATGATCTTTGCTACCGACTTGGGTGCCGTCGCGGGAACAAGGGCGAGATAGCCCTCAAATAGCTCGTTGATGCTCAGGAGGCACAGCAGGTCGATCAGCGTCCTTATGGCTGCTCCCTCGGCAGAAAAGTGTGCGGTCATGCGGTTATATCGGTTGCGGTCGACGATGGCCACATGGGGTCTAGGAGTTTTCTGCCCCGTGGTCCCGGGCTTTTGCCGCGCCTGTGTATTGAGCTCGACGTTGCAGCGCTTGAGGCCGTCCAACGGAAGGAACAGTGCGGTGCGCAGGGTGTTCCGCTTGCTTTCGAGTTCATGACGCTCGTCGGGTTCCCATTCGAGCTTGAGTTTCGTGTCGAGCGCCGTAAGCATATGGGCTAGGCAGCCTACGGTAAGAACGTGCGAATCGTTGTCGCGTTTTGGGGCATAGGGGTCTGTCAGCTTGTGAATGTCGGGGTCGCCCATGATCTTTGTGCAGCGCTTCAGCAGTTGAGGGTGATCGGCCAAGATCGTCGCGAGCGGTAGCGACGCGTAGTTCTTGATGGTCGCGGCGGCAAAGGCGGCGTCATATTCGTTTGCATATGCTCGCTCAATGCGGGCATCCAGAATGCTTTTCTTATCGCCGTCTTCAGCGTGGTGGTTTGTCATAGCTTCTCCAATCGGTTGATGTTCGCGCTGTTTGTTGATGTGTTGGTTGTCGTGAGTGATGTGCTTGCCGTGGGTGATGTGCTGACGTTGGGGTGCTATGCGGTTTTCAATGAGCCCGTGAGGCAGTTGCTGCAGGGGCGGGATGGAACGGCCCATGCAAGGCGGAAGGCATCGTGCTCAAAATCGAGACAGCAATGCCCTGGGTGCCTCACATGTGGCAGTTACCTCATTAAGTTGTCATTGCGTTTGGGGTTGTACTTTGCCGATCTTCCTTCTCTTACACGCTAAAACTCAAACTTCATATGCTCGATCTACTTAAAACCGCAACGGCGGTCTTTTATCAACTTATATGTCGGAACGCGTCTTTGCAAGTACTTTTTTGTCTTTGTTTCAAATGGGGTGGTTTTGCAACCGTCATACGCGCGCTGTGCGAACGTGCCCCGGCTCGGATAAGATAGTGCGCGATAAAAACGATGCAAGGAGGTACATATGGCAATCAAGGCCATCGCAATGGATATCGACGGTACGCTCACCAACGATCAGAAGGTGATCAGCCCGCGTACACGCGAAAAACTGCTCGCGGCGCAGGAGTCGGGCATTAAGCTCATTTTGGCTTCGGGCCGTCCCGCATGGGGACTACATGCTCTGGCGCAGGAGCTCGACCTTCAAAACCATGACGGTCTGCTAGTCGCTTTCAATGGCGCGCATGTGGTGGACGCTCAGACCGATGAGGTTCTTTTTGACCAGGCCATGCCGGCTGACGAGCTGCACCGTCTGATTGATCATCTGCAAAACTATGATGTGATCCCCATGATCTCGCTCGGTCGCGACTTGCATGTCGAGGACTCGTACCACTGCATGATTACGCTGCCGGATGGCTCGCAGAAAAACATTGTCAAATACGAGCGCGATGCCTGCGACCTTAAGATCCGCGAGGTCGAGAGCTTGCATGAGGTCGTGGACACTTATCCCGTAGACAAGCTGCTGACGGCAGGCGACCCGGCATACCTGCAGGCGCATTACGAGGAGATGTATGCGCCCTTTAAGCAGACGCTTTCGGGCATGTTTACGGCTGACTGGTACTTTGAGTACACGGCGCCCGGTATCGACAAGGCTCGTGCGCTCGAGGGTGCCCTGCCCAAACTCGGCATTGATGCCAGCGAGGTCGTATCGTTTGGCGACGGCCAGAACGACAAGTCCATGATTGAGTGGGCCGGCACCGGTGTTGCCATGGGCAACGCCGTCGATGAGGTCAAGGCTGTAGCCCAGATGGTGACCGCTAATAATAACGAAGACGGCATTGCGGTGGCGCTGGATAAGCTGCTGGGTTAGAATCGCCGATAGTGCATGGCTCGGGCGTCCGCTTGCGGGCGCCCTTTTGTTAGGGAGGGTGCCGTGTTCGCATTTCCGTTCGACGCCGTTATCTTTGACATGGACGGCGTGATTGTCGATACCGAGTATTACTACCTGGGCGAGACTGCCGCGTTTGCCAAGGAGCTTGGGCTTAACCTGACTCAAGAGGAGTTGAATGGGCAGGTCGGTACTTCGCACCAGTTCTTCCTGCGTATGCTGGTCGATTGGTTTGAGCGCGCCGGTAAGGGGCATTTAACTGGCGAGGAAGCGTTGACCCGTTGGGACGAGTGGGCTCATAAGCGTCCGCGCGACTATCAGGCTTTGATTAACCCAGGCGCCGTGGATACGATTCGAGAGCTGCCGCGCCGCGGCGTTCGCGTGGCGCTTGCCAGCTCGTCTCCCATGGATAGCATCGAGGAAGTGCTCAATGCGTGCGGGTTGTCGGATGCCTTTGAGTATGTGGTGAGCGGCGAGCAGTTTAAGGAGAGCAAGCCCGAGCCCGACATCTACCTGCATGCGCTGGACCTGCTGGGGCTGCCCGCGAATCGCTGCTGCTGCGTTGAGGATTCGGTGCCTGGCATCACTGCCGGCAAGCGAGCCGGCCTGACAGTCATTGCCAAGCGCGAGGAGCGCTTTGGCTTTAGCCAGGATGCCGCGGACAAGATTATCGACCAGCTGCCGGAGCTGCTCGCGCTTTCTTAGGAGTGAGGTAGTTGCGCGTTTTTCGGGTCTGATGAGTAAATATCCGACATTTTGGTGCGGCACCTAGCATACTTTAAGCTAATGCGGGCTTAAGGACTTGCTGAATGCCCTTAAGCCCGTTTTAGACTTAATTGTGCTTGGAGAGGGTATATGCCACCGACTGAAGGGCTAACTGACGGTAAAGCAGCGATACCGCTGTACCAACAGGTTATTGATATCATCAAAAACGAAATCAACTCCGGTGCCTACAAGGCGGGCGCGCGGATACCCAACGAATTCGAATTGGCTGAGAGCTATAAAGTTGGCCGCGTTACCGTGCGACGCGCTATTGAGGAGCTCGTCCAGCAGGGCTATCTAACGAAGCGGCAGGGGAAAGGCACGTTTGTCAATGCCCCCAAGCTTAAGCGTAAGATTCGCCAGAAGGATGACGTCCAGAGTTTTTCGGACGCATGCCGCGTTAACGGAATGGAGCCGGGGGCGTGCGTCATTTCGAGAAAGATACTGCCGGCGGATTCCACCGAAGCGCAGTTCTTTGGTGTTCCCGTTGGAACTGACTTGATTTGCGTTGAGCGCGTGCGTACTGCCGATGGCGTCCCTGTCATGCTCGAGAACAACATATACGTTTACGAGGACAACGCCTATCTATCAGCGGCACCTCTATCGAACCAATCCATTTTTGAGTTCGTGCGCAACCGGACGGGCCGCACGCCCGCGTTTACCGACCCGTGCACGCTCGAGATCGCGTGCGCGTCGCCCGAGGTCGCTCGACTGTTGGCAGTTCCCGTTGGCGAACCCTTGTTTTATATGGAAGCCTTCTTTTTCGATGAGCAGCGGCGGCCGTTTATCATCGGTCGTCAGCGGATCGTTGGGTCTCGCTACGTTTTTGACATTTAGGACATTGCGAATGGAAACGCCCGGTGGATCATCTCACCGGGCGTTTCCATACCGTTCACGGCGCAAACGCAACCGTTCAACCGCGTTGCGGCAATCAGTTTGAAATTATCTTGATGAAGGAAAAAGCTGCTGGTAATCTATGGGACGTCATAGAACGTTTGCATTGTGCAAACGTTGAAGCGAGATGCGATGCAGTCTCGAGTTCTTTGGAGGTATCTATGTCAGATACGAAGGCGAAGAAGACAAACAGACGTTTTAAGTTCAAATTACCGCATGTCTATACGATCATGTTCTTGCTGATCGTTGTCTTTGCGGTCCTGACTTGGATCGTTCCCTCTGGTCAGTATCAGCGCAAGACGATTTCGACAGCGGCGGGCGAGCGTGAAGTCGCCGTTGCTGGAACCTATGAACAGGTCGATAAGAACTACACCGATTCCGAGACCGGCGAGACCATCAATCTGGGCCAGGATATCTTCGCGGTCCTGCAAGCGCCCACCAAGGGTATCCAAGAGGCTGCCGACGTCGTTGCGTTCGTCTTATTGATTGGCGGATCGTTCGCGATCATCACCAAGACCAACGCTTTGAATGCCGGCATGAGCCGTGTGATTAAAAAGCTCAAGAACAAGGACATCCTCATCATTCCCATCACGATGACATTGCTGTCCATTTGCGGCACTACGTTTGGTATGTCTGAGGAAGCCCTGCCGTTCTATGCCATCTTCATTCCCATCATGATGGGTATCGGTTATGACTCGATGACGGCATTCATCATCTGCTTCCTTGGTCCTAACCTGGGATATTGTGCTTCGACCATCGACCCGTTTAATGTTTTGATCGCCCAAGGCATCATTGGCATCGAGGGTAATCCGCAACTGTGGCTGCGCGCCGTTTCTTGGGTCATCTTCACTGCCGTCGGTATCGCATGGGCCATGCGCTACGCCATGCGCGTCAAGAAAAACCCCGAGTCGTCCATTGTGTACGAGGACGATAAGCTCAAGCGTATTGAGTTTTCCGTGACCGATGCCTCCATCGAGGAAGAGTTCACTATCCGTCAGAAGCTCGTGCTTATCGATTTTGCTTGCGGTATGGGCATTATCGTCTGGGGTCTTGTTACCCAGGGCTGGTACATGAATGAGATTTCCGCTGTGTTCCTTGGCATGGGCTTGCTTGCCGGTATCCTGGGCGGCCTTGACCAGCAGACGATCGCAGAGGAGTTCGTTAAGGGTCTTGCCGACTTTGCGTACGCTGCCATCGTTATCGGTATCGCTCGCGGTATTCTGGTCATCGCCGAGGGCGGCATGATCATCGACACCATCCTCCAGGCGCTCGCTACCGCGCTTGCCGGTGCACCCGCCGCCGTCTACACCACGTTTATGTATATCGTCCTTGGCCTGCTCTCTTTGCTGGTTCCCTCGAGTTCTGGCCTGGCGGCGCTCACCATGCCCGTTATGGGCCCCCTGACCGAACTCATGGGCCTCAATCCCGAGGCGGCCGTCACCGCGCTCCAGTTTGCCAACCAGACCATCAACACCATCAGCCCCGTGGCGGGCATGACGGTCGCCGGTCTTGCCGTGGCTAGGATTTCGTTTGGCCAATGGTGGAAGACCATTTGGAAGTTCTTCATTTTCATGGTCGTCTTTGGCCTGATCGTAACGGCAATCTCTGGCATGCTTCCGGTGTAGGTGGTTGTGATGTCTGATCGTTTGACGGTCCTGACGTCTAAGAGCGTCTTTACCGGTACGGGGGACCTGCCGTTTGAAGGTTTCGTAGCGGTCCGTGGCAATCGAATTGAGGCTGTTGGCACCAAGCGTGAGGCAGCTTCGTATTTGACCCAGGCGGACGAGGTAGTTGACCTGGGCGACCGCACCGTCATGCCTGGCCTGATCGATGTACATACCTTCTATACAGGCTGGGCGCTGCGGACGTTGGGGTCTGATCTGTCCGGCATCGCTGATGCCAAAGAGGCCGTGACGCTCTTGCGTGCATGGAAAGAAGATCATCCGGATTGCGCGGCGTCTTTTGGCCACAACCTACCCGAAACGTTGGCATCGGATGCCGAGAACGCAAATACAGCAGCTGTGTTTGACGATTGTTTTGGCGATATCCCCGTCGTCTGCTTTACATCGGGTGCGGAGACCTGCGTTCTCAATGCTGCCGCCAGTGCGCGATACGGCTTTACACCCCAGGCGTGCTATGCCGAGAAGATCTGGCGCATGATGAGCGATTTCCTCGCGCTGCCCGAGGTGCGTGCCTGGTATTCGGACTACATGAGCATGCTTAACGAGCGCGGCGTTACCGCCATCAAGGAAATGGCGTTTGATGACTACTACGGCTTTGCCGACGAAATGGCTCGCCGTGAGGAATCTGGTGAGCTGACGGTTCGCGTCTCTATGATGTCGCAGCCGGTGGGCGCCGGTGCAAATCTGGCATATGCCCGCGAGGCGCGAGAGCGCTTCCGGGGACCGTTCGTTCGTTTTTCTGGCTTCAACCGTATGACCGATCGCGGCGTATGGGCGGGGCTTGCCGAGATGATAGACCCCTATGAGGACGCGGCCGATGCGGGCGCTGCCGGCAAGACGGTCGTCGAGGAGCCAGAGTGGGATCTGATTGAGAAAGAGCTGCGTGCAATTGATGCTGACGGTTTCCGATATTCCTTGCATTGCCAGGGCGATGGCGCCGTTCGTCGCACCGTGGCGCTCTATGCCTCGCTGCCTCGAGACGAGCATGGACGGATGCTTCGTCGCCATGCGATTACCGATCTCGAGAACTCTGACCCGACCGATCTTGTCAAGTTTGGCAAGTTAGGTGGAATTTGCGAGGTCTATCCGCAGATTCTGACGCTGGACCGGCGCGAGGATTGCCTGTCGATGATGCGTCGACAAATTGGCGAGACGCGACTTTTGCACAGCTGGAATCGCCGCGGCATGGAAGATTCCGGATGCACAGTGTGCTGCGGCACGGATCTGCCGCTGCTGATTCCGAGCCTGGGCGAGTCAATCTACAGCGCGTGCGGCGGATTCTTCGCCGACGGACTGCCCGTGAATGAGGTCAACACGCTGACGCTTGTCGAGCTCTTGCGCGCTTGGACTGCCGGGGGCGCGTACGATCTGATGCGCGAGGACGAGCTGGGTACGCTTGAGGTTGGCAAGCTTGCCGATATCTGCGTGCTCGATCGGGATGTGTTCGACCTCGATTATCGCGACGCACGCGATCTTGCGGTTGATATGACGATGTCGGACGGACAAATCGTGTTCGATCGAAATAAGGAGGCATAAGATGTCTGAATCCAAACCGACGCTGCGCCGCGAGCAGATTGCGGGCATGAATATCCACTACATCATGTGGTCGCTCGATTACTTCCTTGATGTGCAGCAGCGTTTGGGCTTTGAGTCCATTGAGCTGTGGTGTGCAGAGCCGCATGTGACGCTCGACCACACGGGCTACTTTGAGGCTGAGGTCCTGGCGAAAAAGGCTGCAGACCGTGGGCTTAGGTATCGTACTCTGTGCCCCGAGAACGTTGTCTATCCTTGGCAGTACTGCGCACGCAAACCGCTGCATGAACAGTGCAGCCTGGCGTACTTTAAGCACGGCATTGAGCTTGCCGAGGTACTTGGGTGCGACCGTATGTCCATCAACTCGGGCTGGGGCGACTGGGACGAGGACCGCGAGGAAGCCTGGAAGCGCAGCCGCGAGCACTTGTCCATTCTGGCGGAGTATGCCGGCGAGCACGGTCTGGTGCTTACGATGGAAAGCCTGCGTCCCGAGGAGAGCAACCTTGTGACGACGGTTTCCGATGCGAAGCGCATGATTGACGAGGTCGCGAGCCCGTACTTACAGCCCATGGTTGATACAACCGCGATGGGCGTTGCAGGCGAGACGCTCGAGGACTGGTTTGCCGCCTTTGGTGATGGGGCAATTCACGAGATGCACTTTATCGACGGTGACCCGTATGGCCATCTGGTGTGGGGCGATGGCAAGCACGATATGGACGCTTTTGTCGCCACGCTCAACGCCCATGGTTTCGACGGCATGCTGGGCCAGGAAATCACGGACGGTCGTTACTACGATGACCCGGCGGCGGCAGATGCCAAGAACATGGCCGCATTCGAGAAATATCTGATTGACTAAAACAACTATCGGCCACGCAACCAACGTCATTGATTGCGGGCCAAATAAGAAAGGAACTGGATATGAACGCACACGATCTGATCAAAGAGGCAATTGCCGAGAAGGGCAAGTTCGACAGCGTCTACTGGATTGCTTGCGGTGGCTCCATGATCGATTTGATTCCGGCTCATGAGCTTCTGCAGCGCGAGGCAACCACCTTCACTTCGTATATCTATACCGCGCGTGAATTCGACATTATGCGTCCGCGTCGTCTGGGCGAGAAGTCCCTGGTCATCGCTTGCAGCCACAGTGGCAACACCCCGGAGGTCGTCGAGGGCTGCGAGATTGCCCTTGCTGCTGGTGCTACGGTGATCGCCCAGACCGACAACGCTGGATCCAAGATTGACTCTGGCAAGTGGACCACGTGGGTCTACCCGTGGGGCGAGGGCGTGCCGCAGGCCGAGGTCCCCGCTGGTATTTCGCTGTCGCTTGCGGCCGAGCTGCTCGATCAGCAGGAGGGCTACGCCGATCTTGCCGATATGTATGCAGGTATCGCCGAGATGGATAAGATTCTTCCCCGGGCACGTGAGAAGGTAAATGCCGAGCTGGGTGATCGCTTTGCCAAGCTTTGCCAGGAGCACGAGTTCTTCTATATTCTGGGCAGCGGTCCCAACTTTAGCCAGACCTACGGTTTCGCTATCTGCTCTCTTATGGAGATGCAGTGGCAGCACTGCAGCTACATCCACTCTGCCGAGTACTTCCATGGCCCCTTCGAGGCTACTCAGGATGGCGTATTTTACTTCCTGCAGATGGGCTCCAGCGAGTGCCGTGCTATGGACGAGCGCGCCCTGGCGTTCCTTAAGACGCATACCGATACGCTGATGGTGCTCGATGCCAAGGAGTACGGTATGGAAGCCGTGCCGGCGAGCGTCCGTGCCTATCTGGACCCGGTGCTGTTCTACGCCATGAACTGTGAGCTGCGTGCCGCACGCGGCAAGGTGTTTGATCACGATCCCGATTTCCGTCGCTACATGGGCGTTGTCGAGTACTAGAAGGGTAAATACCATGGCATTTAACGTTAACGCGCTCGGATTTGGCGACAACGTCGTCGATCGCTACGAGCATATCCACACCATGTATCCTGGCGGCAATGCGGTGAACTTCGCCGTTTATGCCAAGAAATGCGGTGCCGCACGCTCTGCATACATGGGCATTTTTGGCAATGACGCCGCTGCCGAGCATGTCATTGCAAGCCTCGAGGATGAGGGTATCGAGCTTGACAAGTGCGAGCAGATGATTGGCGAGAACGGAGCGGCTCGCGTGACCGTCGTCGACGGTGACCGTGTCTTCCTCGGCTCCAACGAGGGCGGTATCCGTGGCGATGCGCGCTATGTCCTCGATCGCTTTGACCTTTCGTACATGAAGCAGTTCGATGTGGTTCATTCGGGCAACTATTGCTTTACCGAACGCGAGCTTCCCAAGTTGAAGGCTGCGGGCGTCACGGTCTCTTTTGACTTTTCGGACGACTCCACCGACGAGTACTACGAGCAGATTGCGCCCTACGTCGATTTTGCTTTCTTTAGCGCGGCGGATGCCGCGAGCGAGGACGAGATTCGCGAGCGTTTGGCATGGGTGAAGGGCCTGGGTCCGCGTTTTGTGTCGGCTACGGCGGGCGCCGAGGGCTGCATTGCTTACGACGGCGAGCGTTATTACCGCCAGCTGGCTAAACCGGTAACGGACATGAAGGACACCATGGGGGCGGGCGACTCGTTCCTCACCTCGTTTTTGATGTGCTATCTCGATTCCGCTAAGCGTGGTGAGGATGGCGCCGAAGCCATCGAGCGCGCGCTCGACTTTGCTGCCGGGTTTGCCTCGACCGTGTGCGGTATGGAAGGTTCTTGGGGCCACGGAGCACCAATCGTCGAATAGCTTAAGAAAGCGTACGGCGGTTTGGCTATGAGGCCTTGGACAGCCGATGCAAAACAATAAGCAAAACGCGAAAAGGGGGCTCGCCATGTGGTGGGTCCCCTTTTGAACATTGGAGAAGACCATGGGTATTAAAGCGTGCGCGGCTGGTTTTTGCTGCGCGGACGTCTATCAGAACATCGGCGTGTTCTATCCGACTGGTAACGGCATTGACTGGGGTATCCATCTTGCACGAATGGGCGTTTCGGTATCCGCCGTGTCGGTTGTCGGCAAGGACGAGTACGGAGACAAGATGAGAGAGGCGCTGGCCGCTGAGGGGTTCGATATCTCACATCTGCGGGTGGAGGATGGCGACACCTCGGTGATGCTCATGGCATTGAAAGACGGCGTCGATCGCGTGCATCTCGAGGCAATCGATGGCGTAATGGAGACATATCGTCCGAATGAAGATGACCGGGCGTTTATCCTAGGGCATGACATCATTCATACCGACCTGTTTGGCAATTGTTTGGACCTCCTGCCCGAATGGCATGATGCGGACAAGACGGTGGTTATGGACTTCTCGGTGTTCAGCCAGGATCCCGAATATGCATGCGAGGCTCATTTTCCTTACGTAGACTATGCGTTCATGTCGTTTGAAGAGGACACTCCGGAGCTGCGAGACTGGGTACGCCACGTACAGGAATTGGGACCGCGCGTTGCGGTTGCCACGCTTGGCGAGAAGGGAAGCATTGCCTATGACGGTGAGCGCTTCTATGAGTGCGGGATCGTACCGGCGGAGAAGGTCGTTAATACCGTGGGTGCCGGCGACTCGTATATTGCCGGGTTTACCAAGGGCGTGATCGATGGCCTTGATATTCCGGCGTGTATGAAGGCGGGCGCTGAGCTGTCGTCCCGAGTGATTGGTTCGTTTGAGCCGTACTAGGGTCAAATGCCTGGAAAGGAGTACGAAATGGTTATCGACATGTTGGTCCATCCTATGCTCTACGGCGAGATCTGTACGCCGGGTGATGAGCCTGATGGATTCGGCTTTTGGTCACGAGAATTTGGTATGGGGCATATGGGCCCCATGGATTGGGATGAGCTTCAAGTCGAGATGGACGTCTGCGATGTGCAGAAGAGCGTGCTCATGCCGCTCGATGTAACCACGGCATGCGGAGGGCACTTTGGCACCAACGACCAGATTGCCATGCTGGTTGCCGCGCATCCCGATCGTCTGTGGGGATTTGCGAGCGTAGATCCGCAGGTGAGCGGTGCCGCAGACGAATTGGAGCGCGCCTTTACCGAGTTGGGGGCAAAGGGGCTTTGCCTGCATCCTGCAAAGCAGGGTTTTGCCCCCGATGATGCTGTGGCCGAGCCGCTTTACGAGCTGTGCGAGCGCTATAACAAGCCGGTGGTTTTCCATGCCGGTATGTCTTGGGAGCCTGGCGCAGAGCTCTCGCGCAGTAACCCGCTTGCATTTGAGCACACAATCGCAACGCATCCAAATGTGCGCTTTAGTTTGACTCACTTTGGCTGGCCCTGGGTGCGCGAGACCGTGGCGATGCTGCTCAAGTATCCCAACTGCTACACGGACACCTCTATCACTTACATCGATTCGCCCGAGGAGATGATGCAGCGTCTTTTCACGGTCGATATGGGGCCGCTGTGGTATGAGCGCGCGCTATCGCACCAAGTGATGTTCGCCAGCAATACGCCGCGCTTCCGTGCATTCAAACTCAAGCGGGCGCTCGATACCGTGCCCATGCGCGATGATGCGCGAGAAAGGCTCTACTGGGGTAATGCCCTGCGTTTTCTTGAAGGGGATGAGTAAACATGGTGACGCTCGAGACATTGAGCTATCTATCGACTGCTCCGGACCAGTTCATCGATATTACCGAAGACGTGCACGCTGCCATCGAACGCAGCTCGGTGACCAATGGCTTGGCAGCGATTATTTTGTCGCATACGACCTGTGGAATCGTGGTAAACGAGGGGCTGCCCTGCGTGGAGACGGATCTTATGGAGACGCTTGATCGCATCGCCCCACTCGATGCCCCCTATGCGCATGCACACTTCCTGCCGAGCTATGGAGCCACCGGCAACAACTCCTGTGGGCATATCAAGAGCATGATTTGTGGAAACAGTTGCTTCTTTCCCGTCCAAGATGGCCACATCGTGTGCGGAAGTGCCCAGAACATCTATCTTGCGGAGTTTGACGGTCCGCAGAAGCGAAAAGTGTACGTCGAGGTGCTGGGGGAGTAACGTCCCTGCAATAACTCTATGAAGGAGCACGTTATGTCGTTTCTAACCTCGATGTTCAAGACCGAAAAGCCGGTTATCGGAATGCTGCACCTGCGTCCTCTGCCGGGCGATCCACTGTATTACCCGGGCGGAAGCGTGTCGCAGGTCGTGGAAGCCGCCAAGCGCGATCTCGAGGCGTTGCAGCAGGGCGGTGTCGATGGCATTTTGATTACCAATGAGCTCTCGATGCCCTATGAGCAGCACGTTTCTCCCTCAACCCTTGCATCGATGGGCTATGTAATCGGGGCTCTATCCCATGATCTGTCGACCCCTTGGGGAGCTGAGGCTATTTACGACGGTGATGCCACAATCGAGCTGTGTGCTGCCGTCGACGCGCAGTTCACGCGCTGCAATTTTTGCGGTGCCTGGGCCGGTGATCTCGGGCTGATTAACCGAGATTTCGCTCACACCATGCGTCGCAAGGCGGCGCTGCGCCTGGACGACCTCAAGCTTTTTCACTTCATCACGAGCGAGGGGGAGGTTTATCTCAACGACCGCACGACTGCGGACATTGCCGATTCACTTCTCTTTAATTGCCTACCGGATGCGATGGTCATCGGCGGTTCGACTGCCGGTCGTGGCGCTTCGGGCGAGCTTGCCGATGAGGTCCGCGAGCGTGTTGGAGAAGTACCCGTGGTATGTGGCACCGGTTGTCGCGAAAATACCGTGGCTGACGTATTTGCTCACTACGATGGCGCGTTTGTCGGCACGTGCTTAAAGCGCGACGGAAAGCTGGATGCCCCGGTTGATGTTGAGCGGGTAGCTCGTTTTATGGCTGCCGCTCGTACGGCGCGAGGGGAGTAGGCGCTCATGGCGTTCTATCTGGGTATTGATATTGGGACAAGCGCCTCTAAAGGCGTTTTAATCGATGATCGATGCAACATCGTTTGCCAAGCCTCTTGTGGACATGAGACGGACAACCCGTGTGATGGATGGTACCAGCATGATGCGGAGGCAGTTTGGTGGGGCGATTTTTGCCGCTTGTCGCGCGAGCTGGTGGCGCGATCGGGGGTTAACGCGGCACAGATCGGATGCGTGGGCCTTTCCGCATTGGGTTGCGACTGTGTGCCGGTCGATACCGAGTGCAACGCGCTGGCGCCCGCGATTTTGTATGGAGTCGATGCACGTTCGAAGCCGCAGATTGACGAGCTTCTTTCCGAATATGGGTCAGATCGCGCACGCGAGCTTTTCGGGCACGATCCCTGTTCGTCAGATATTGCTCCCAAGATCTTGTGGTTTAAGGAGAATATGCCCGAGGTGCACGAACGTGCCGCGAAGTTCCTGACGGCGTCATCGTTTCTATGCGCAAAGTTGACGGGGCGTTTTACGGTGGACCGTTATTTGGCGGAGGATTTTCTTCCCCTATACGACCGCTACACCTGGAAGGTTGATGCTCGGGAATGTGCTCGTTTCTGCCGGCCTGACCAGATGGCGGAGGTAATGTCGGCTACCGATATTGCCGGGGTGATTACGCGGCGTGCGGCTGAGGCGACGGGGCTCGCGGCAGGGACACCTGTCTTAGTGGGAACGGGCGATTCTGGTGCCGAGACCATTTCGACGGGTGTATTCCGTCCCGGCGATATGATGGTTCAGTTGGGGAGTACGGCGTATTTCATCTACCTAGCTGATCATATGATCGATGATGCCCGCCTGTGGCCGGGGACGTTTATCATTCCCGGAACTTACGGGATCTGCGCGGGGACCAATACGGCGGGCGCACTCACATCGTGGCTGCGCCAAGAGCTGTATCGCGACGCCGTAGAGGCCGAGGGCCACGGTGGTCCCGATGCCTATTCGGTTATGGCGCATGATGCCGCCGATGTGGCGCCGGGTGCCGATGGGCTCCTGTGTCTGCCGTACTTTGCGGGGGAGCGTACTCCGCTCAACGATCCCGAGGCGCGTGGCGTCTTCTTTGGCCTGACCGGAAGGCATACGCGAGCCCATATGGTTCGCGCCGCCTTGGAAGGCGTCGCGTATACCGTTGTATCCCATGTCGACATTATCGAGCGAGAGCATGGACTGCCAATTGGGCGCATTATGCTTGTCGGAGGTGGAACCAAGAATCCAGTTTGGATGCAGGCTATCGCCGACGTATGCGGGCGCGAGGTCTCGGTTGCCAAGGTTACGGTGGGCGCATGCTTCGGTGATGCCATCATGGCAGCTCTCGCAGGTGGCGCCTATGCATCATGGGATGAGCTCGCCCAAGTCCTTGGCGTTGCGCAAACAATCGTGCCCGATATGGCTGCCCACGAGTTATATGCATCGCGTCGTCATATCTTTGACGAATTGTATGCACGCAACCGTGATCTCATGCACGAATTGGTGTAATGCTGCCGAATTGTACTGCCTACCAATAGGGACTGCGTTGTGCGATTCGCATGTCCCTTGGCATTTTTGCCCACAGGGGTTAGCGAAGGTCAAAAACAGAGTGCGCATTTGCTAAAACTACCGACTCGATGCGCTTTGCGTCACAGTTTTTGAGTGAGGCAATGCGCATCGAGGTCCTTGTGAGCGATCTGATGAGCGACTGTGCGCTTGTTTCTGTGTTTGGTTCGGCTGGTGCATCGGTCTCGAGCAGTAAACGATCGAGTGGAATCTGTCGTGCGTATTCGCGGCCGCGCTTGGTGGCGAGCATGCGATCGTTGACGGAAAAATAGCAGCCCGCATTACGCGCGCGGGCGAGTTCGTCCGAAGTACCGCTAAACCAGTGGAAGATGATAGCGGGGGAGTCGGGGTTTGGGATGAGTAGTCCATGCGATTCGAGGACGTCCAGTACGGCTCTTGCCGAACGAACGGCGTGAATTGATATCACGCGCCCGGTAAGAGGATGCTGCACGAGCGCGTCGCAGAGCCGGATAAGTGCCTGTATTTGTAGCGGTTCGCTTCCGGCGAAGCGTGCGGAAAAGTCGAGTCCGACTTCGCCGATGTAGCGTTCTTGGGCAGCAACTTCGCAAAGCAGATTGACTTCGGCAGGACCGCAGCGGCCGTCGGCGAGCCACCAGGGGTGGAGCCCAACGCCAGCGATGATGTCTGGTGGGCGACGGGCACGCTCGTTTGCGGCCGAAAAATCGCGTGGATCGATGCCGCAGTCAAATAGACCCAGACCCAATGCCGCCGACTCATTGGCCGTAGCATCGGGGCTGAGCATCAAATCAAGGTGACAATGCGTGTCAAAGAATCGCGGTTCCATCGTAGGGCATCCTGCTAGTCCAGACGTTGGCCATCGGAGCGTACGCGCTCAGTGCCGCGGCCGCTGATCTGGCGGATAACCTCGCCGGCAATCATCTGGCCCATGATGGGCGGCATAAAGCTGGCGGTTCCCAGCTCGGTGCGCTCGTGGATGTTGGAAGGGTCGCGGGGCTGTGTCTTAACCGATTCCTCGCAGCTAAACAGTACATGCAGGCTCTTGATTCCGCGCTTCTTGCATTCTTTGCGCATGATGCGGCTCATGGGGTCACGTACCGTATCGAAAATGTCGGCAAAGCGGAGGCACTCGGGATGGAGCTTGTTGGCCCCGCCCATGGAGCTAACCAAACGAATGTCGTGGTCCTGAGTATATTTGGCAATGGCGAGCTTGGCCGAGATGGTGTCGATGGCGTCGACGACGTAGTCGAGCTTGCCGTCCGTCTGCTCCAAAACGCTCGCGAAGAAATCATCGATGTTGTCGCTCAGCAGGTATTCGGTGCGCTTGATGACGGTAGCGGTAGGGTTGATGTCGTGAATCATAGCCTCCATGACGTCGACTTTGCGCTTGCCGACGGTGCTGTGAAAGGCGATGGCCTGGCGATTGATATTGCTGGGCGCGATGATGTCCTTATCCAGAATGACGAAATGACC
>CBCSNQ010000010.1:0-37354 GCA_965141565.1 uncultured Collinsella sp.
AGATCTTTGGCCTGCTGGGCCCCAACGGCTCGGGCAAGACCACGTCCATCAACTGTATTCTGCAGCTGCTCGCCTACGACAAAGGCACTATCGAGCTGTTCGGCGAGCCCATGACGCCCGCCCGCTACGACCTCAAGCGCCGCATCGGCGTGGTCCCGCAGCAAGTTGCGGTGTTCGACGAGCTCACGGTGCGTGAGAACATTGACTATTTCTGCAGCCTCTACGTTAACGACCGCAAGCGCCGCCGCGCGCTCGTGGACGAGGCGATCGACTTTGTCGGGCTGGGCGACTTTACCAAGTTTCGCCCCGGCAAGCTCTCGGGCGGCCTGGCGCGTCGCCTCAACATTGCCTGCGGCATCGCGCACAAACCCGAGCTCATCTTCTTCGACGAACCCACGGTGGCGGTCGACCCGCAGAGCCGCAACGCCATCCTGGAGGGCATCTGCCGCCTGCGCGACGAAGGCGCCACGGTGGTGTATACCAGCCATTACATGGAGGAAGTCGAGCAAATCTGCAGCCGCATCATGATCATGGACGGCGGGCGCGTGCTGGCGCAGGGCACCAACGACGAGCTCAAGCGCATGATTCAGATGGGCGAGCGCGTGGCTGTCGAGGTCGGCGCCGTCGAGCCCGCCACGGTCGAGCGGCTGCGCGCCCTCGAGCACGTGCTTTCGGTTGAGCTGTCCGGCGGCGAGCTCGTCTGCACCTGCGAAGCGAGCCCGCACAACCTGGTGGACATCCTCGACACGCTGCGCGCCGCCGACGTTGCGCTCGGCCGCGTGTGGAGCGAGCCGCCGACCCTCAATGACGTATTCCTCGAGATCACCGGCCGCGAGCTGCGTGACTAGGGGGCAGCTATGTTCAACACCATCATCACCACGGTCAAGACGCTGCTGCGCCGGCCGAGCACGTGGGTTTGGGGCGCGGTCTTTCCCGTCGCGCTTTCCACGATGTTCATGTTTATGTTTGCGAACCTCAGCTCCGACGGCACGGTCGACCCGGTGCCGGTTGCCGTCGTGGCGGATGAGGCCTGGGACGCCTCGACCTTTAAGGACGTGGCGACGTCGCTTACCAAGGAGGGCGACGAACAACTGCTCGAGATCCACGAGTGCGAAGACGCAGCCGATGCGAACCGCGCACTCAAGGCCGGCGAGGTTGCGGGCATCTATACGGTCGACGCTGCGGGCACGCCTAAGCTCACGCTGCTATCGAGTTACGACGGCTCGCGTGCCTCGTCCGTGCTCACCGACCGCAGCATTCTGGAGACGGTGGCAAGCTCGTATACGCAAAATGCCGAGCTCATGTTCCAGATTGCCCAGGACAACCCGGCGGCGCTCGCCGACCCGGAGGCGGTTGCGCGCGCCCTGTCGCTCGAGGGCGGCACCCGCCGCGTGAGCCTTACGCGCACCACGCCCGATGGCACAGTCATCTACTATTACGCGCTCTTTGGCCTGGTGGCGATGATGTCTGCCGAGTTTGCCGCCTTGAGCGTTGTCGATCTGCAGCCCAATCTGTCGGGCCTCGGCGCACGTCGCTGCGTGGGCGGTCTTTCCAAGACGGCGTCGCTGGCCGGCATTTTTGTCGGCTCGTGGCTGGTCTCCTTTGCTTCGATGGCGGTTGCGATTGGCTACGTGCGCCTGGTCGTGGGCGTCGATTTTGGCGGGCGCGAGGGGCTGTGTCTGGTGGGCGGCGCCGTGTCCGCGCTTGCCGCGACGGGCCTGGGCCTTTTTGTGGGCACGCTTCCCGTTAAGGGCGGCAAGGCGTCCAAGTCGGGCATCCTCACGGGCTTTGCCACCACGTGCGCCCTGTTCGCCGGCCTCTACGGCGAGCCGGCGATGGCGCTTGCCGACGACGTCGCCCGCGCCTGCCAGGCCGAGTGCTGGCTCAACCCCGTCAAGCTCATCTGCGACATGTTCAACCGCCTGTATTTCTTTGAGGACCTGGGGCCCTTCGCCGTTCGCGCCGGCGCTCTGGTCCTCATGACGCTGGTGTTTGTCGCCGCCGCTACGCTGATCTTTGGAAGGAGCCGCTATGAGCACCTTTAAGACTGCGCTTCGCATGGCGCTCGCGCACCCGTTCTACCTGCTCATCTACACGGTGTTCATTTCGCTGATGGGCGTATTTATCGCGGCGTCGGTGAGCTGGAACTCGTCGCAGCTTACCGAGTACAAGCCCTACGATACCAACGTGATTGTGGTCGACCGCGACGGCAGTGATCTTTCACGTGCGCTCACCAAGCACCTGGGTTCGCGTTTTGACCTGGTCACGGGCATCGGCGACGACGCGTACGACCTTGCGGTCGCGCTCTCCAAGAGCAACAGCGCTAAGGGCAGCGCCGACTGCGTGTTCTTTATCCCGGAGGGGTTTGAGGGCGACCTGGTCGCGGCCGCCCGCGCGGGGGAGTCCCTGCCCAAGCTCGATGTGACCTACGGCGCCGGCACCATGGCGGCGGCGCTTTCGTCTGCCGAGGCCTCGCGCTGGATCTCGCTCGCGGGCGCTGCGGCGGCCCTAGAGCCCGCCGTCTCTAATGGCAGCGTCGCCAAGGCCGCCGAGCATGCCGCCGCCAAGCGCGCCGAGGTCCAGATCGAGCAGGTCAAGGTTGGCTCGACTGCCGCCGCCACGCTCAAGTCGTATTTCAACTTTGGCGCGTACGCGATTATCTCGTCGGTCATCGTATCGGTGGGGCTGGTGTTCTCGGGCATGAATGAGCCCGAGCGCGTGCGCCGCATGGAAGCCGGCCCGCTCTCCGAGCGCCAGCGTTCACTCGCCGTGTTCGCGGCTGCCGCGGTGCTCACCGTCTGCATTTGGCTCGTGTCGAGCATGATGGGCGTCGTGGGCTTTGCCGGCGCGGTTGCCGAAGTCGGCGTGGGCCGTGTGTGCCTGGCGCTGGCGGCGACGTTTGCCCTGGCGTGCACGCCGCTGGCCGTTGGCTTTGCGCTGTCGAGCCTGGGTGCGCGCGAGGAGCTGCTCAACGGTGTGGGCAACCTGCTTGGCATGCTCATGACGTTTTTGGGCGGCGCTTGGATGCCGCTGTCGCTGATGGGCCCGGCCGTGCAGACCGTGGCGCACTTTGTGCCGACATATTGGGTGAACGACGCGATCGGCAAGGCGCTCGCGTCGGACCTGACGTCTGCCATGTTGGGCGACATCGCCTGCGACCTGGGCGTCACCGTGCTCTTTGCCGTGGCCATCGCCGCCGCAGGCCTGGCCCTCTCACGCACCAAATCCCACGCCTAGCCACCTAGTCATCGGGTACTCATTGGGGACAGACTTAAACGACCAAGAGTGGTCATTGGGGACAGACTTAAACGACTAGTCATTGGGGACAGTCTTTGCCGAACCGCCGGCTTGCCGGCCGGGTTGCCAAGGACTGTCCCCAGCTGCCGGCAGAAAGGGAACGTCCCTAACTGCCGGGTGGCGAAAGAGTGTCCCCAACAGCTAGTCATTTAAGAACGTCCCCAATGACTAGTCTTGAAACAAATCCCCACTCTCGCCCCAAAATAGTTCGCCAAGGTTTACTATTACGTTCATAAAGTAGCACGAGGCTAACAATGGGGGATACCATGGCAACGCAGAAAGCCTACGTCCAGGTTAAGGATCTCAAAAAGCACTACGGCGATGGAGACGCACGCCTGACGGTACTCGATGGCATCGACGCGTCCATCAACCGCGGCGAGATCTGCGTCATGCTGGGGCCCTCGGGCTCGGGCAAGTCGACCTTTCTCAACCTGATCGGCGGCCTGGAGGATGCTGACGGCGGCTCCATCATGGTGGACAGCTGCGACCTCACGGTGCTCAAGCCTGCCGACCTGGGCGAGTATCGCCGCCGTGAGCTGGGCTTTGTCTTCCAGTTCTACAACCTGGTGCCCGACCTCACCATCAAGGAGAACATCGAGGTCACGGCGCACCTGTCCAAAAACCCGCTCAATGTCGACGACCTGCTGCGTTCGCTGGGTCTTTACGAGCACCGCAACAAGTTCCCGCGCCAGGTCTCGGGCGGCCAGCAGCAGCGCTGTGCCATCGGCCGCGCACTCGTCAAAAACCCGGGCCTGCTGCTGTGCGACGAGCCCACGGGCGCGCTTGACTATAAGACGTCCAAGGAAATCTTGCAGCTCATGGAGGATGTCAACCGCACCTACGGCTGCACCATCATCATTGTCACCCACAATGCCGCCATCGCGCGCATGGCCAATCGCGTGCTGCGCCTGCGCGACGGGCACATCGTCGAGGATGAGCTCAACGAGTCGCCCGTTGCGGCCGCCGAGCTCGATTGGTAGGCGGCGCCATGACACCTCTCGCAAAACGTCTCCCGCGCGAACTGCGCCGCAATATCGGCAAGTACCTGGGCATCTTTTTGCTCATGTGCGGAAGCATCGCCCTCACCTCGGGCTTTTTGCTCGCGGCCCACTCCATCGGTTGCCTTATCGACGACATGCGCGATGCGTACACGATTGAGGACGGCCGCGTGACCACCTCCTTCGAGGCCACCAAAGACCAGCTCAAGGCGGCCGAGGACGCGGCCGACGACGTCGGCGGCGTCACGCTCTACAAGAATTTTTCCATCGACGCCATCATCAAAAAGACCGCCGGCGACGACGGCACCAAGCGCACGCTGCGCACCTATGCGCACCGCACCAAGGTCGATATCGCGTCCTACTGTGAGGGCAAGGAGCCCAAGACGGACGATGAGGTAGCCATCGACCGTGTCTTCGCCACCAACAACGACCTCGCCGTGGGCGATAAGGTTGAGCTTGAGGGCCGCACCTACATCATCTGCGGCATCATGACCCAGCCCGATAGCCAGGCGCTGTTCCTCAACAATTCGGACTTTACGGTGAACACCATCACGTACGGCGTGGCCGAGGTCACCGATGGCGGCTTTGCCGCGCTCGAAGATGCCGGCGGCGCACCCGCCTACACCTACTCCTTCACCTTTACCGATCGCGACCTCCCCACCGCGGACCGCATCGACGCCGAGCAAGATATGGTCGAGGCACTGACCGACGCCGATGCGCGCGTGGACGATCTGATCGACGCCGATTCCAATCAGGGCATTGGCTATGCGCGCGACGACGTGGACGGCGACTCCATGATGTGGATGACGCTGCTCGACATCATCATCGTGATCATGGCGTTCGTCTTTGTGGTCCTTACCGACGCCACCATCGAGGAGGAGAGCGCCATCATCGGCACGCTGCTCGCCAGCGGTTATCGTCGACGCGAGATCGTGCTGCACTACCTGGCACTTCCCGCCATCGTGGGCGTGGTCGCGGCGCTTTTGGGCACTGCGCTCGGCGTTGTGTTCTTTACCGAGCCCATGCGCAGCCTCTATTACGGATCGTACAGTCTGCCGCCCTTCCAGGTGTACTGGAGCTGGGAGATCTTTGTGAAGTGCGCCGTGGTTCCCGCCGCCGCGCTCATCCTCATCACGCTGGTGGGCCTGCTTCGCAAGATGGGCAAGACGCCGTTGCAGTTTCTTCGTCACGAAGCGAGCGGCAAATCGGGCACCAAGCGTGGCCTGCAGCTGCCGGAGCGTATGGGCTTTGTTTCCCGTTTCCGCCTGCGTATCTTCCTGCGCAACCTGGGCAACTTCGCCACGCTCTTCGTGGGCATTGCGTTTGCCTCGCTGCTGCTGCTCTTTGGCCTGGCGATTCTGCCCACGATGACGCACTACGCGGACAACCTCGAGACAAGCCTGGTCGCCGAGCACCAGTACACGCTCAAGGCTCCGCTGGAGCTCGAGGGCACTGCCGAGGAGCGTGAGCAGTGGTCGGCACTCGAGCGCTTGCAGTCGGTTGACGGCGCGCTGCTTTCCGCCGCCCAGGATGCCGATGACGAGCTTGACGATGCGGCCGATGCGGCGCAGGCGGCAGCCGATGCCGCGACCGCGTCTCCGTCTGCCGAGAGCCTGACCGCAGCGCAGAATGCGCTTGCCAAGGTTCAGGACAAGAAGGATGCGCTCTACGCGCGCCTTGACGATCTTGCCGATGCCCTCGGCTGCGACCGCGACGAGGCTATCGACCTGATCGACAAGGCCTCTAAGATCGACACTGACAACGACGATATCCACCCGATCAATACGACCGACAACGGCGCGGGTACAATCGCGCAGGCCGAGAAATACGCCGTTTACCAGCTGCAATACGACCGCGGCGATGGTAATGGCGAGGAGACGATTTCCGTCTACGGCATCTCGCCCGATTCGCGCTACTGGAAAGGGCTGGACGTCGGCAACGGACGCGTCGTCTTTGGCGGTGGCTTGCTCGACAAGTTTGGCTGGAGCGAGGGTCAGAAGGTTAAGCTTCGCGACAAGTACGAGGGCAAGAATTATTCCTTTGAGTACGTGGGCAAGGACTGCGTTTGGGGCTCTAAGTCGGATATGAATGTCTATATGAGCATCGACGACTTTAACGAGCTGTTCGGCAACGACGCCGCCTACTTTAATGGCTACGTGAGCAACGAGAAGCTCGACCTCGACGCGCGCTACTTTGCCGGCGACACCACGCCCGACGACATGCGCGCCGTGGGCGACCAGTTCATCGGCATGATGAGCAAAATGATCGGCATGATGGTTGGGCTTGCGGTGTTCATCTTCCTGCTGTTTATGTACCTGCTGACCAAGGCTGTGATCGACCACAGCGCCCGTTCGATCAGCTACATGAAAGTCTTTGGCTATCGCGATAGCGAGATCTCGCATCTGTACATCCGCTCGATCACGCTGTGCGTGGCGGCGTCGCTCGTGCTGAGCCTGCCGGTCATTATCGGCTCGCTCACGGCCATCTTCCGCTCGATGCTGCTCGCCTACAACGGCAATATCGAGATCTACGTGCCCGCTTGGTCCATGGCGGCGTGCGCAGGAATCGGCTTTGTGACCTACCTGGTCGTGGCGCTGCTGCACATGCGTTCCATCAAACGTGTGGGCCTGGCCGAAGCTCTCAAGGTGCAGGAGTAGTCATCGGGGACAGTCTTTGCCGATTCGCCGGTTCGCCGGCCGTGCTGGCAAGGACTGTCCCCAGCTGCCGGCAGGAAAGGAACGTCCCTAGCTGCCAGGTGGCGAGGCACTCATTTAAGTCCGTCCCCAATGAGTGGTTTCTAGCTGCCAGGTGGCGAGGCACTCATTTAGGTCTGTCCCCAATGAGTGGTTTCAGTCATTTAAGTCTGTCCCCAATGACTAGGTGTTGCGCTTGACTTTGACCCTGCTTCAACGGGTACCATCTCTTATGTCTGTAACGCCATATAGACCGAGGGGATAGATCTATGACCGTAACTGCACCAGCAGCACCCGCTAAGGTGTACTTCACCAACCTGCGCACGCATGCTCGCGAGAGCCAGCTCGACAAGCTCAAGCGCCTCATCCGTCACGCCGGAATTGAGCAGATCGACTTTGAGAACAAGTTCGTCGCCATCAAGATTCACTTTGGCGAGCTGGGCAACCTGAGCTTTTTGCGCCCCAACTACGCCCGCGCCGTCGCGGATGTCGTGAAGGAGCTGGGCGGCAAGCCCTTCCTCACCGACTGCAATACGCTCTATGTGGGTAGCCGCAAAAACGCGCTTGAGCACATCGACACCGCCTACCAGAACGGCTTTACCCCGTATGCCACGGGTTGCCAGATCATCATCGCCGACGGCCTCAAGGGCACCGACGAGGCGCTCGTCCCGGTCGAGGGCGGCGAGTACGTGCACGAGGCCAAGATCGGTCAGGCGCTCATGGATGCCGATATCGTGATCAGCCTCACCCACTTTAAGGGTCATGAGCAGGCCGGCTTTGGCGGCGCCATGAAGAACCTGGGTATGGGTGGCGGCAGCCGCGCCGGTAAGATGGAGCAGCATGCCGCCGGCAAGCCGAACGTCGCGACCGAGCACTGCATTGGCTGCCGTGCCTGCGAAAAGATCTGTGCACACAGCGCTATCTCGTTTGACGACACCCGCGAGCGCGAGCTTGCCAACGGCAACACCCGCACGGTCCACGTGGCCGCCATCGACCACGATCGCTGCGTGGGCTGCGGCCGCTGCATCGGCGTGTGCAACCAAGACGCCATCAAGCCCGGCTATGACGCTGCGGCCGACGTGCTCAACTACAAGATCGCCGAGTACACCAAGGCTGTTGTCGACGGCCGCCCGAGCTTCCATATTTCGCTGGCTATGGATATCAGCCCCAATTGCGACTGCCACCCCGAAAACGACACGCCTATCGTCAACGACATCGGCATGTTCGCGAGCTTCGACCCGGTCGCCATCGACCAGGCCTGCGCCGATGCCGTCATGGCATCCGAGCCGCTGCCCAACACCGAGCTCACCGATAGCGCGGCCAAGATGGAGCACAATCACGAGCATCTGGAGGGCGAGCAGGCGCGTGATCCCTTCTGCATCACGCATCCCGACACCGACTGGCGCGCGTGCATCGCGCACGCCGAAAAGATCGGCCTGGGCACGAGCAAGTACGAGTTCATCGAGGTCAAGTAGCGTCTAGCTATTGGACAAATCAAGCGTTTTTGTAGCGCAGCGTTAGCAAAAGCCGCCCGTGAGCACAGCGCCCGCGGGCGGCTATTTGGAAGTGCTAAGGGGTCAGATAGACTGGTAAACCGTCCTATTTGCCTAAAAATACTCGTCGAGGAAGTCGTCGACCGTATTCCAGTAGAGCTCGGGGTCAACTTGCGCACTCTTGGCGTGGGTGGCGCCATGGATAGTGAGCTTTTGCTTGACCTTGCTGGCGCACGCGTCGTAGTTTTGGTCGAGCATGCTGTACGGCACAAAGGTGTCTTGGTCACCGTGGATAAACAGCATGGGAACTGTCGCGCGCTTGAGCTGTTCCACGCTGCTCGCCTTATGAAAGTCGTAGCCTGCGCGCACGTTGCACACTAAGTTTGCTACATCGAGCAAGGGAAAGCTGGGCAGGCCGAACACGTCCTTGAGCTGCAGAGAAAACTCGTCCCAAACACTCGTATAACCGCAGTCCTCGATAATGCATTTCACGTTTGCGGGCAGAGATTCCCCCGCGACGTTCATGGCGGTTGCCGCACCCATCGACTCGCCAAAGACCAGGATGCGCGCCTCGGGGTCAGCCTGAACGATTCGCTCGATCCATGCGACGATGTCGAGGCGCTCGGGCCAGCCCATGCCGATATAGTCGCCGCCGGAGCGCTCGTGGGCGCGGGCGGCGGGTGCGAGTACGTTCATGCCGCGGTCGTGGAATCGCTTGACGTATCGGGCCATACCGATGGGCTCGTTGGTATATCCATGCAGGCAGACTGCGTAGTCGTGCGTGCTCTCCGACGCAGCAAAATACCAGGCGGCGAGCTCAGTCCCGTCGTCCGCGGTGAGGCTGCTGCTCTCGCGGTTCTCTTTAAACCACGCCCGCGCCTCGCCCTCCTCGGCGTCCATCTGTTCGCCCTTTTCGGCGTCCTTGCTGTCCTGCATCATCTTCATGGTGTAGGGCGCTTGGGGATTCAGGGCAAAGTCGAACAAGAAGTTGCCGGCAAACCCCAGCAGCGCGACAACGAGCGCCAACGCAACAACGACGGTTATCTTAAGCTTTCGATGGGAACGTGCGTTTTGAGACATAAGAAGCTTTCCTATAAGATGTTAATACATCAACATTTAATGCAAGCGCATTATGGACGTTCGCCGTTGATGCGTCAACAGACAAAGAATGGGTAAACAAAGGGTCACGTATGGTGCAAATTTCGCACGTACCTAGACGCTTTGATATAGTGTTGAGAACTCTTTACGTTGGAGGATGTAACCGGCATGTCCGATTCGAGCGACAGTTCTAAGCCGCGACCCAAGACCGCGGCCGTTCCACACTACACGGTGGGCGAGGAGATCATGAACTCCGTCACCCATGGTGTCGGCTGCCTGCTGGGTATCGCGGGCCTGGTGCTCCTGATCGTATTCGCCGCCCTGCGCGGTGGAGGCCCGGCCCACATGGCCGCGGCAATTGTCTATGGCGTCAGCATTATCCTCGAATACCTAGCCTCCACGCTCTACCACGCGATTCAGCCCGCGCGCGCCAAGCGCGTGTTTCGCATCATCGACCACAGCTGCATCTACCTGCTCATAGCCGGCAGCTATACGCCGTTTTGCCTTATCACGCTCGCAAACGACGGCGGCGCTGTGCTGTTCTTTGCCGTATGGGCCATCGCCATCATCGGCATTGCCCTCGAGTGCTTCCTGCGCGAGCGCCAGCCGCATTGGGTAAGCGGCGTGGTCTATCTGCTGATGGGCTGGCTCGTCGTCTTTAAGCTGCCCGAGCTCGTGTCGCTGCTCAACCCCGTGGCACTTGCCCTGCTCGCTGTCGGCGGCGTGTGCTACACCGTGGGCGTGCCGTTCTACATCGCCAAAAACGTGCGCTACCTGCACAGTGTGTTTCACCTGTGGGTGCTCGCCGGCAGTATCTTCCAGTTCATGGCGGTGATCCTCTTCGTAATCTAGCGACCACGCCTGCGCCCGCCGGGTGCAACTGCCCTATCCGTCATCAACGTTTTGACCTGACGTCCCGAATCTTGGAGGTTCGAGAAACTCCCGATGGACATAACCATCTCCCTTATCACCACCCTCGTTTTGACCCTCATCAACGGCTACTTCTCTATGTCCGAGATGGCGCTCACCACGGCCAAGCGCGCCGTGCTGGAGCACGAGGCCGAGGAAGGCGACAAGCGCGCCGAGCGTGCCATTAAGCTGGCTGCCGACTCCGACCAGCTGCTCGCCACCATCCAGGTTGCCATCACGCTCGTGGGCTTCGCCTCGTCCGCCGTCGCCTCGACGAGTTTGTCCGACCCGCTCGCCACGTGGCTCATGAGCTTTGGCATCGCGCCCCTCTCCGCCATCGCGCGCGGCCTAGCGCCGGTCATCATCACCGTCGCTGTCGCCTTCGTGTCCATCGTGATTGGCGAGCTTGTGCCCAAGCGCATTGGTCTGGCCAATGCCGAGGGCGTATCCAAGCAGGTCGTGGGACCGTTGTCGTTTTTCCAAAAGATCGCCCGTCCGCTCGTGTGGCTGACTGGCGCTTGCTCCGATGGCCTGGCCCGCATCCTGCGCATCAAGAGCGCCGATGATCGCCAAAACGTCTCGGAGGAAGAGATCAAGTACATGGTCTCGGAGCAGGACGACCTGCTCGACGAGGAAAAGCGCATGATCCACGAGATCTTCGACCTGGGCGACACCGTTGCCCGTGAGGTCATGGTGCCGCGCGTGGACACCACCATGTGCGAGGACGACGAGACGGTCGCCGACGTGCTGTCCACCATGCGCCAGACCGGCTTCAGCCGCATCCCCGTCTACCACGAGGATCCCGACAACGTCGCGGGCATCGCGCACATCAAGGACCTGATCCAGCCCGCGCTCGACGGCAAGGGCGACCAGCCCATCGCCGATTATCTGCGCGACGCCACCTTTGTGCCCGACACCAAGGACATCCTGCCGTTGCTGTCCGAGATGCAGACCTCGCACGACCAGATCGTGGTCGTCGTGGACGAGTACGGCGGCACGGCCGGCATTATCACCATCGAGGACATCGTCGAGGAGATCGTCGGCGAGATCGAGGACGAGTTCGACCCCGACAACAAGTACCTCACGCGTCTTTCGCGCCGCGAGTGGCTTGTCGATGGGCGTTTTTCGTGCGATGACGCGATTGAGCTTGGTTGGCCGCTCGAGGAAAGCGATGATTATGAGACCATCGCCGGCTGGATTTTGGAGCTTTGCGACTCGGTGCCCGACATCGGAGAGGTGTTTGAGGTTGCGGGGTACAAGTTCAAGGTGCAGTCGATGCGTGGCCAGCGCATCTCGCTCATTCGCGTGATCGCTCCGGCCGAAACCGATAAGAAGGATTCCGAGTCTTCGGTAGAGAAGCCGGCGGCGTCGGGTGCGGGTTCTGCGAATCCGCACGACGGCGACGAGTAGGACAAGGAAGAGTAGGGGAGAGTTATGGCAGGCCTGTTCAACATCCTGAAGGTCACCGTCAGCGAGGACAAGATCTGCGCGCATGTGCTGGTGAACCCCGGCATGCCGCTCATGACCTCGGAGGATATCGAGGCCACGGCGCGCGTGTACTATCTGGTGCCGGCGATTGCCAAGCACCTGTGCCTGGGTGATTCCGGTCGCGAGTTCCAGGACTGCATGGGCCAGACCGAGCTCTGCCACCTGCTGGAGCACGTGACGGTCGAGCTCATGAACGAGACCGGTCTTGCCGGTAGCATCTCGTGCGGCCGCACGCGCGTAAGCGAGCACGACGAGCGCGTCTTTGAAGTTGAGCTTTCGTGCCCCGACGACGCGCTTGCCATCGGCGCGCTGTCTTCGGCCACCTTTATGATGGACTGGGCGTACCTGCACGCCGACCAGCCTGCCCCCGACGTGGAAGGCACGGTCGCGGGCCTGCGCAACCTGGTGCTGGGCATGCGCGCCGAGGCCGAGGGCAAGGATCCTCACGAGGCCGTCGCCGCCGCGAACGGCGAAGATACTGCCGAGGACGAGGGCGCTGACGAGGGCGATGTGCCGGTCGACGCCGAGCCCGTTGCCGATGCGACCGTCGAGCCCGTTCCCACCGAGCCCCAGGGCGTCCCCAACTTTGACGACGAGCCCCAGGTGGCGATTGATACCGAGGGCGCGGTTGCCGAGAACCACGAGGCCTCCGCTGCCGTCTTTGGCGGTGCGGCGACGGTTCCGGCGGGACCTGCGCATGAGGGCGGCCTGCCGCTCGTGGATGGCGCCGGCGAGGACCCGGGTGCCACGGTAGCCATGCCGGCTATGCCTCAGGAGTAGGCCTACGCGTTTATCACCATCACGTACCTGCGCCTTTGCCGTACGCAGATGAGCGGAGCGGCAAGTGATGCGCTGCGGGTATAATGGACAGCATTCAAACGGTGGGCACCGACGTGCCCGCAGGAGAGGAATGATCATGGGTAAGACTTTCAGCTTTGTCTCCGGCGCACTTTTTGGTGCCGCTGCCGGCGCTATTGTCGGCGTTGCTCTGGCCCCGCGCTCGGGCGCCGAGACCCGCGCCATGGCTGCCGATATCGCCAACGACGCCTGGGACAATATGCGCGACACCTACGAGCACAGCGCCGAGGAGGCCCGTGCTGCGGTGAATGACTTTGGCCCGATGGTCGACGCCAAGACCGATGACCTGCGCGCCAAGGTCGATCTGGCCCGCGAGCGCATGGACCAGCTGCGCGAGCAGCTCAACGACGCCATTTCGGGCGGCAACGTGACGCCTGCCGCCGACGTCGTGGTCGAGAACGCCGTCGAGGCTGATACCGAGGCTGCGGAGCCCTCGACCGAGGCATAATGCGCGCCGGGGATTTTGTCGGCGCCAAGATCTATCGCAAGCCTACCGAGGACAAGCGCACCAAAAAGGACGGCACGCCGCGCAGCCCTAAAAAGCTCGGAAAGATTCACTTTCCGGTCTTTACCCCGGGTGGTACGCGCGTGGTCGGCTTTATGGTCCGCCAGTCCGATATCGCGGGCATGATCGAGCGTCCCGACCGATTCGTAGCGCTCGACGCCATTGGTGTCTACGAGGGCGCCATCGCGGTTGACGACGTCAAGGACACGTACGATGCCGCCGCCGCCAAGCGCCTCGACATCAACTTGGACGATTGCATCATCTGGGTCGGTATGGACGTGCGCACGGAATCGGGCGACGTTGTGGGCTATTGCTCGGACGTTGAGTTCAAGCCACGCTCGGGCATCGTGCAGGCATTCTATGTGACCGCCGGTGCTGCTTCGAGTGTTTTGGTTGGTGACACGCAGGTGCCGCCGACGATGCTGCGCGGCTACGAGAACGGCGCGATGGTCGTCTCGGACGAGGTCAAGTCGCTCGGGTATTCGGGCGGCGCCGCCGCAAAGGCTGCCGAGGCAAGCGTCGTGGTGGGCGATAAGGTCAAGAAGGGTGCCAAGGTGCTCGATGACAAGGGATCGGTTGCCGTGGACAAGGGCAGTCGCGCACTGGGCAAGCAGCTCGGCAAGACGCGCGGCATGTTCAAGGCCTTTAAGGACGAATACCAAAAGGCGAGCGGCGGCTCGTCAAAAGCTACAAAATAGCGACGTACCAAATGATGGGAGGCAAGCCGGAGACCTGTTGCTCCGGCTTGCTGTGTTTATGGGGGAGGGCACATGCGCCAAAACGGATCCAACTTAAACGGGCGTTCGGGTGCGCGTCCGACGGCGCGCCGCGATCTGGGGCAGCTGCCCAGCGGTCAGCGCAAGCGTCACCGTAAGCCCGGCGCGATGTATCTCAACCATAGCCGCGGCTTTAGCGACCGCAGCGCTCGCATCGGCAACAGCCGTACGCCCCGTCGTTCGTCTCGCCTGCCCTATGCGCTCATTGCCGTGGGCTGTGCGCTCGTGCTGTTTATCGCTGCCGTCGTGGGCTACGTCAACCGCAGTGTGGACGTGGAGCTCAACGGCCAGAAGACCGCGGTGCGTGTGGGCTCTACGCTGCAGAATCTCATCGACGACCAGGAGTTGACTGACACCTACGACGCAGGCGACCTGCTGGCCGTCGATGACAGCGTGCTCAAGCGCCATGGGGGCGAAAAACTGTCGGTGAAGGTCGACGGCAAGCGCGTGAAACAGGGCAAATGGGATAGCCGCGAACTTGAGGGCGGCGAGAAGGTGACGGTCAAGGATGGCCGTAACACCTACGAGAAGCACGAGGTTCAGGCTACGGTTATCGAGCCCAAGCTCAAGGTCGAGGGTGCGGGCGCTATCGAGTATGTGCAGACGTGGGGTGTCCAGGGCCGCTCCGAGGTGTGGGTTGGTGAGCAGTCGGGCAAGACGCAAGACCGCGGCGAGGTTGTGCCCGCCACCGATTGCGTCGTTGCGTGCGCCAGCGTGGCGCCCAAGGGCAACAAAAAGTACGTGGCGCTGACGTTTGACGAGGGTCCGAGCGGCGCCACCAAACAGATCTTGCAGGTGCTCAAGGAAAAGGGCGTCACCGCGACGTTCTTCCTTTCGGGCGATGCGGCCGAGGCCTCGCCTGCCACGGCCAAGGCGGTTGTCGATGCCGGGTGCGAGATCGGATCCAACAGCTACAGCGACGATTCGCTCAAGGGTCAGGACCTTGAGGCGGTACGCGAACAGATCACGAAAGGCACCGATGCGATTAAGTCGGCGACCGGCGTGAAGACGATGCTGCTGCGTGCTCCCTACGCTGCCTTTGACGAGCAAAACTGGATTGATGCGATGGACCTGGTCTCCGCCGTGGTCTCGTGGAATATTGACTCGGGCGACTGGCTGCTCAACGGTGCCGACGAGCAGGTCTCGACGGTGCTCGATTCGGTGACGCCGGGCAATATCGTGCTGCTCACCGACAGAGACGAATGCGCCGAGCAGACGCTCGAGGCGCTGCCGCAGATTATCGACGGCCTCATTGCCGACGGCTACAAGATCGTGACGCTCAGCGACCTGGTCAAGATGGACACGTCGCTGAGCAAAAAGCTCACCTCGCTGACGAAGGCCACCATGCCCAAGGACGCCGTTTTCCCCCAACTTGCCGAGGACGACGACACCACAGAGTAGTCATTGGGTAGACATTTAAGAACGTCCCCAATGGCTATGTCACGGATGCGTCAGCGTTTGGTATGCCTGCAATGTGCAGCGCATAAATTCGATGCCGCAGGGCGATGCTGATGCTATAGTTACTGCGGTTAATGAGGGTCAAGAGAAAGGTTACAGGTGAAATCCAAACCTCGACCATACAGTCGATGACCCCATGCAGGTGCTTTTTGCGCATGCACGGGGTGTAAGCGTCGAGCGGCGTGCCGCCCGCGCATGCGTATACATATCCAGAAGCCCCCGGACGCCGCACGCGCGGCCGCGTCTGGAGGAATAATGATGGGGAGCACCATTGAATTATCTGAGTGAGATGCTCAAATTGCCGGTCTTGGACGTCGACGGCGAAAAGCTCGGCGTGGTCAACGATTTTGGCATTGCTACCGGCGAAGTTTTTCCGCACGTGACGTCGCTCGCGTTCCGCGGCCCCGGCAAGACGCCGTTTATGATCAGCTGGCGCAAATGGGTCGACCGTATCGACGAGACGGGTGTACACCTTAAGACGTCGGCCACCGAAATCCGTTTTTCGTACCTGCAGCCGACCGAACTCCTGCTCGCCCGCGACGTGCTCAACAAGCAGATTGTCGACACGCAGGGCATGAAGGTCGTGCGCGTCAACGACATCAAGTTTTCCATGTCGGGCGAAAACCAGCTGCGCCTGCTGGGCGCCGAGGTCGGTGCCCGCGGTCTGCTACGCGCCATCAGCCCCGCGCTCGAGCATATCGTCGAAGGCTTTATGAAGCACCTGGGCAAGCCGCTCAGTGAGGACATCATCGCTTGGTCCTACATGGACCTGCTCGACCGCTCGACCAAGAACATTCAACTCTCGGTGTCGCACAAGACGCTCGGCGAGCTGCACCCTGCCGACATCGCCGACATTATCGAGCAGCTCGACCCGCGCCTGCGTGCGCAGGTGTTTGCGCAGCTCGATACTGCCCAGGCCGCCGAGGCCATCTCGGAGTTCGATGACGACGAGCTTATGACCGAGATGCTCGAGGGCCTGTCCGATACCGACGCATCGTCGATGCTGGCCATGATGGACCCGGACGACGCTGCCGACCTGATCGACGAACTCGATTATGAGAAGGCCGAGAAGCTCCTGCGCCTGATGGGCGTCAAGGAGGAGAAGGCGATTCGTAATCTGCTGGGCTACGAGGACAACACCGCCGGCCGCATCATGACCTCGGAGTTTGTCTCGCTGCCCGCCACGGCGACGGTCGGCGACGCCATCGAGGCGATTCGCAAGCTCGACGAGGACTTTGAGAGCGTCTATTACGTCTATACCGAGGACCCGAGCGGCATGCTGACGGGCGTGCTTTCGCTGCGCACGCTGATCGTGGCCGACCGCGACGCCACGCTGGGCCAGCTCGCCTATCGCGATCTGGTCTACGTGTCACCCGACGAGGACCAGGAAGACGTGACGGACGAGATGACCAAGTACGACCTGGTTGCCATCCCTGTCTGCGACGAGAACCGTCATATCCTGGGCATCGTGACCTTCGACGACGCCATGGACGTTATTGCCGAGGAGCATCAGGAGGACCTGCAGATCGCCGGTGTCGGCTCGGGCGATAGCGCGTCGGACGACTCGACGAACGTGCTCAGCTGGTTCGTGCATCGTCAGTACTGGGTCGTCGTGTGGGGCATCGCCTCGTGCATCATGGCAACGGTGCTGGGGACGGCGCTGGGCTCCGCGCATTTGGTGGTGTTCCCCATGTGCGCCATGCCGCTCGTGTTGCTGGCTGCCTCGCGTATGGTGTCGTTCGTCAAGAACTACTTCCTGGAGTATGACGGTCACGACGACGAGCCCAAGCCGTATCTGGGGTTCTTCTTCCAGAGCACGGGCATGGGCCTGATTCTGTCACTCGTGACCTATCTGTGCGCCCAGCTGGTGCGCACCGCTGCGTTCCCCGATGCGCCCATGTTTGAGGAGCAACTCTTTACCGGGTGCTTTAATATCGCTGCCATCATTTGCCTGGTTGGCAACATGAGCGCCGTGATTTACCTGATGGTGCTGTTCTGGCGTGACGAGCATGACCTCAACACGTCGGGCACCGCCATGAACGTTATTGCCGTCATGATTTCGTGCGTAGCGTACTGCGCCGCTGCGGTGCTGCTCACCATGTCGGTCATGGGGTAGGTGGTCGCGTGCAAAATACGAAGCAAAAGCCGAGCACCAAGCCAAAGCTGACCATCGCGGCCATCTTTGGCGCCATGGGCCCCGGTCTTCTGGCGGCGCTTTCGGGCAATGACGCTGGCGGCATCGCCACGTATTCCAGCGCGGGCGCCAGCTATGGCTATAAGATGCTCTGGATGCTTCCCGTCATGACCGTGCTGCTCATCGTGACGCAGGAGACCGCGGCGCGCTGCGGCTGCGTCACGGGCAAGGGCCTGGCATCGCTCATTCGCGAGCGCTTTGGCGTGCGCAAGAGTGTACTTGCTATGGCGGCGCTGTTGATCGCCAACACGGCTGTGACCATTTCGGAGTTTGCGGGCATCGCCAGCGGCCTTGCTCTCTTTGGCGTGCCGGCGAGCATCTCGGTGCCGTTGGTGGCGCTGCTGGTGTGGATGCTTACCATGTCGGGTAGTTTCCAGCGCATCGAGAAGATTCTGCTGCTGGTGAGCTGCGTGTTCGTGACCTATATTGTCGCCGCGTTCATGGCTGGCCCCAACTGGGGTGAGGTCGCGGTCGACCTGGTCGTGCCTAACATTCAAAATGACCCCAGCTACGTGTCGCTCGTGGTCGCAACGATCGGTACCACCATCGCGCCGTGGATGATTTTCTTGGCGCAGAACAACGTGGTCGATAAGAACGCGGGCGAGGACGATATCGTGCTGCAGCGCATCGATACTGTGAGCGGCTCGATCGCTGCTGATATCATTGCGGGCTTCATTATCATCACGACCGGTACGGTGCTGTTCCCGGCGGGTATTCAGATTAGCGATGCCGCCGATGCCGCCCGCGCGCTGGAGCCTATTGCGGGTCAGTGGTCCACGGTACTGTTTGCCTCGGGCCTGGTCGCGGCGAGCTTCTTGGCCGCCTGCGTGCTGCCGGGCGTTACGTCGAGCGCTATCTGCGAGGCATTTGGCTGGGAGCGCGGTGCCGACCGCAGCTGGGACGAGGCCCCGGTTTACCGCGGCATCATTACGGCCATCATCGGTATCTCTGCCGTGCTGGTGCTTATGCCCGGCGTCGATCTGTTCCAGATTATGATGACCTCGCAGGTCATCAATGGCGTGCTGCTGCCTGTAGTCTTGGTATTCCAGGTGGTTATCGCGGCCGACCGTCACATTATGGGTGCCAACCGCAACGGTCGCGTGTGGAACATGCTCACTTGGGCGACTATCGCCGTGATTACGGTGCTCACGGTCGTCATGTTTGTCCTGCAAGCGATGGGCTACAGCGCTTAACGCCCACTTTTGCTTCCGAACAGGCCGCAGCGATGGGGCGCGGCCTGTTTTTTGTCTGCTATAGGGTGTTAGTTATATAGCAATGGACAAAAAATGCCAAATATGAGTACTGTTGCTAAGTGAATAGCATTTACATCCTAAAAGATAATGAACATAGCCTATAGTATGTTCATTAAAATTGGCTTCAATACGCCTTAAACCAGTCAGGTTGGCTGCTTTAGGGGGTTGTAGGGGTCGCTCGGACGTCATTTTGGGTGGTTTTGCCTGCTACTAAAATGGTAACAGTACTCATATTTGCCCTTTTTTGCCCACAGACCTTTGAGGGTGCGGCGAAAAGGGCTTGTTTTGATTGTTTGGGGCAGGCACGAGGCGCGGAAACGATGTCTGGAGCGACGGAGCGGCCTGGAATTCATCCGTAGAGGTCTTCATTGGCTGCGCCAGGAGTGTCCCTAGGTACCGGTACATAAGGAACGTCCCTAACTGCCGGAGGGGGCGTCTGCCACGGCAGACGCCCCCTCCGGATGTGGGAAGTTTGCGCTGCAGGTTACTTGTCGGTGCCCAACTTGTGCGGCTTGAGAGCGAGCGCATTGACGAGCGCGTCGGTGGCAGACTTGACGGCTGCCGGCTGCGGATCGTTGACGTGATCCTCGGGGTGTACGGGCAGGTCCTTCTTGACGGCATCGTGGATCAAGTTGAGGTACTCAGTCACGCCAGTGGTCGATAGGTGCGTGCCATCGCCATCGAACAGGTCGTTGCGGTTGGCACTGTATCCGTACCAATCGATAACGCGCACGTTCTTGTAGCGCGTAGCGGCGTTGGCGATGGCCTGGTTGGTAGAGCCAACCCACGGCTGCGGGCTGCGCGTGTTCACAAACACCACAATACGCTTATCTCCTGCATCGGCCATGATGGCGTCGATCTGGTCGTCGGTTACCAAGCCGTTGGTGCCCAGGGCAAAGACCACGATCTTGCCGGCAAGGTTCTGCTGGATATAGCCTTCAAATGTCGCACGGCCCGCATCGAACTGGCGGCCCTTTTCGGCATCGATGTGGCTGTGCGGGAACACGCCGTCAAAGGTGTCTACGGCACGCAGCGACACGGAGTCGCCGATCATAAGCAGATCGTAGGAGCCATCGGGGAAGCCGTCGTTGTCCTTGTCGGTGTCGTCGGCCGCCTGCTGGTCGGTGGGCGCGGTGTTCTTGGCTTCCTTGTTCAGAACTTCGGCGCCCTCGCCGCTCAGTGCAGACGTCTCGGGCACAAAGATCAGGCCGCCCAGTGCAACGACCAACACGACAGCGCAGGCTGCGCAGACGGGGACGTGCGCGCGTGCCCAGTCGGCGGGCGTGGCGGTGCCGTCGCGGAACTCGGATACGGTGCGCCCAAAGGCGCCCTTTCTAAACGGAGTCTCGATAAAGCGATAGGAGCACTCGGCTACGGCGACCACCAGCAGCACCTGCAAAATGTATTGCCACCAGGGCGTATCGTTGATGTTGGCGACCGGGTTCATGAGCAACAGCAGCGGATAGTGCCACAGGTAGATGCTGTACGAGCGCTTGCCAATCCACACGAGCGGCTCGGCGGACAGCGCGCGGGCAACCATTCCCTGGGGCTGCACGCAGGCGGCAATGACCATGAGCGTGAGGATGGAGCATAGCAGTGTGCCGCCGCGATACTGGAACGCGGTGTAGCCGTTGGTGAGCGCGACCATGGCGGCAAGGCCAACCAGACCCACGACGCCCAGTACATCGATGGACGCGGGCGAGGACCAAAAGCGCACGAGGGCGCTCGGCTGTGCCGGGGCGGTCTCGGCTGATTCGTCGGCCTTCTCGCCAGGCTTGCCCTCGGCGTTTTTGCCGTGCTTGGCGGCGCCAGCCAGGCGATTGAGCCCCAAACGATGTGCGAGACGCACCGGCGCCAGGTCGCAATCGGGGATAAAGGCCATCCAGGTACCCAGCAGCAGCGAGAACACGCGGGTGTCGGTGCCGTAGTACACGCGGCTGGGGTCGGCGGCAGGGTTGTAAAGCACCATCATGGCGAGGGCAGATACCGCGGCAAGGCCCAGAACCACGCGGCGCGTGTTGGGTTTGCTCACATGCATGGATACCATGGCAAACAGCAGTGGCGGCCAAATCAGGTAGAACTGTTCCTCGATGGCAAGCGACCAAAAGTGCGTGAGCGGCGAGGGGTCGCCCAGAGCATTGAAGTACGAGACGTTTTGGGCAATCTGCCACCAGTTGTTGAAGAACAACAGCGACGGCAGGATGTCGGGGCGCATCTTGGTGAGCATCACGTGGTTGAAGACGGTGCACAGAGCACAGGTCGCTACCACGACGGTCACCACGGCGGGGACCAGGCGACGGATGCAGCGAATCCAGAAGCTCTTGAGGTCGATGCGTCCGGTCTTAGCGACTTCGTTGAGTAGCAGGCGTGTGATCAGATAGCCCGAAAGCACAAAGAAGATCGTGACGCCGAGCAGGCCGCCCTGAGCCCACGTGAGGTTAAGGTGATAGAGCACCACCGCGACGACGGCGAGCGTACGCAGGCCGTCGAGTGCAGGGATGTAGCGGGACTTGGGGCGAGCAGGCGTCTGCTCTGCGGCGGGAGTGTTGGCGCGGCCCGCGTTGTTGGCAGAAGCGCGATGGGGACTCGCGGTGCGTCGCGGTTCGTTGGCACGGCGTTCGCTCTTCACGCGTTCGTGCGGCGCCGGCTCGTTGCCCGTGCGGCGTCGACCGCGCGAGCCCGATTGCGAGAGTTGTTCCATAAAACATCATCCAATGACGAGAATAATCAGCACGTATTCATTGTAGCTGCCTGCTCCTGTGAATGCTTGCTGCTGGCGCAACCTCAAGGGTGCGTTCACATCAAAGTGAACTAAAGTTATAGAGGTGCGAAAGCGCACAATCGACGATCGACGGTGGGTGCAAAGCTCGCAGATGAGGAGGTTTCCATGGCAGATCGCGGCATCGTTGCGGTGTTCGGCAGCATGAACATGGACCTTTCGGTGGCGTGCGAGCGCATACCGCGCGCGGGCGAGACCGTCGGCGGTAGCGGCTTTATCACCAACGCCGGCGGTAAGGGCGCCAACCAGGCCGTCGCCGCTGCGCGCATGGGTGCGCGCACGTGCATGATCGGCGCTGTTGGGCGCGATACCTTTGGCGATGCGCTTGTGGCAGGGCTCCAGGATGCTGGCGTGGGCGTTGAGTTCGTGGCGCTTCGCGATGACGTGGAGACCGGTACCGCGACCATCATTCGCTGCGAGGGCGACAACCGCATCATACTGTCACCGGGCGCCAACCATGCGCTTGCGGGCGCGGACGTTGCCTGCGCGCTGAGGCGTCTGGTGGCCCATGAGCTCGACGGCGACGCCAGCGAGATTGCCCCGGCTGCCGGAAGCGTCTTTATCGCCCAGGGTGAATGTGACCTTGCAGCGACGGCCGAGGCGCTTGTTTGCGCTCATGGGCTGGGGTTCTATACGGTCTTTAATCCGGCGCCTGCTTGTGAGTTGCCTGCGGAGGTCTGGCCTGCGGTCGACTTGGTCTGCCCCAACGAGACCGAGTGCCAGGTGCTGACGGGCATTCTGCCCACGGATGATGCGAGTTGCGTCGCCGCGCTCAATGCGCTGCTCGACAAGGGCGCCGGAGCTGCGGTCATCACGCTGGGTGGTGCCGGCTCGGTTACGCTCGGTGATGACGGCGAGCTGCTGCGCATGCCGGCGCTTTCGAGCACGGTAGTCGATACCACGGCCGCCGGCGATACGTTTATTGGCGCGTTGGCGGCGGCTCGCCTAGAGGGCCTGCCGCTCTTTGAGTGCATGGCCGCGGGTGCTCGCGCCTCGGCAGTGACGGTGTCGCGCCTGGGCGCTCAGCAATCGATTCCCACGCGCGCCGAAGTTGAACATTGGTTTGGTTAAACGATAAAGACGGAGAAGCGGAGTAGAACAATGGCAATCAAGAAGCTGATCCTTGATCTGGATATGGGAGTGGACGATGCGATGGCGCTGGCCTATGCCATCGCGAGCCCCGAGGTGGAGCTCGTGGGCATCACCACGTGCTTTGGCAACGTGCGCGTCGAGCAATCGGCGCACAATTGCCTGGCGGTGCTCGATCTGCTGGGTCGCCCCGAGGTTCCGGTGTACCTGGGTGCCGACCGTCCTCTGCAGGCGACTGAGCCCTATACGCCGCCGGCGTCCACCGCGCTCATTCACGGCAAGAACGGCATCGGCGGCGCGAGCGTGCCCGCGTCGCCCTACGAGCCGGTGGGGGCGACCTCGGCCGACGGTAACGCTGCGGTCGATTATCTGATCGATGCCGCGCGCACCTATGGTCCCGATCTGATTTACGTGGCGACCGGCCCGCTCTCCAACCTGGCGCTCGCCCTGGAGCGCGATGCGGCGGCAATGATGTCCATCGGCCGCGTGGTCGTGATGGGCGGCGCTCTTACCGTGCCCGGCAACGTGAGCGCGGGCGCCGAGGCCAATATGGCGAGCGACCCCGAGGCAGCCGACGCGGTGCTGCGCTCGGGCCGTAAGCTCACCATGGTGGGTCTGGACGTGACGCATCGCGTGGTGCTCACACGCCGCGACATTGCCGGCTGGACGGGCTCGGGCACTATGGCGGGCTGCGCATTTGCGAGCATGGTCGAGCACTACATTGGCTCGTACGAGATGAACGCACCCTACCTGGGTGGTTGTGCGCTGCACGATCCGCTGGCCGTTGCCGTGGCGATCGACCCCACGCTCGTAGGTGCGCTCGGCTGCAACCTGCGTGTTGATCTGCTGGGCGAGTACCGCGGTCGCACCATCTGCGATGAGCGTCGCCTGTCCGATCCGGACAAGAGCGCGCTTGTGGCACTGACCGTGGATGCTCCGCGCTTCCTGTCCGAGTTCAAGACACGTATGGCCCGTGTCCTTGGCTAAGTTGTCTTTTTGGGACGGGGCTTTTTTGACTGGTATGATTGGTGTGACCATTCGAACCAGCTAAAAGAGCCCGTCCCAAATTGACTACCGAGAGGATCTGCCATGGAGCGCATCGCGAGTTTTTCCGTTGACCATCTGCTGCTTGAGCCCGGCGTGTATGTGAGCCGCATCGACCGCGATCCGGCGACCGGTGCTGCCGTCACCACGTTTGACCTGCGCCTGACCACGCCCAACAAGGAGCCGGTCATGAACACCGCCGAGTGCCATACCATTGAGCACCTGGGCGCGACGTTCCTTCGCAATCATGCCGAGTGGTCGAGCCGCATTGTCTACTTTGGCCCCATGGGCTGCCGCACGGGCTTTTACCTCGTCGTATTTGGCGAGGTGACGAGCGAGGAGATCCTGCCGCTCGTGCGTGAGCTGTTCGAGTTTGTCGCCGACTTTGAGGGCGATGTCCCCGGTGCCGCTCCTGAGGAGTGCGGCAACTACCTGGACCAGAACCTTCCCATGGCTAACTGGCTCGCGCGCCGTTACCTCAACCGCGACCTGGCCGATATCGACGAGGGGCACCTGCACTATCAGCAGGCGTAAGGGCTTTATCGCCCAAAACGAGCGCATTAGGCGCCTTCGCTTATGCGGGGGTGCCTTTTTGCTGAGTGGTCGGGACGAGTGTTTAAAATCGCTTATGTTTGTTCTAGAATGTTCATACTGTCACATAAACGAACAGGAGCGAACATGCATATCTACTCTGTCAACGATCCCGAGTTCAAGTCCTATGGCAACGTTTGGGATAACGTTCCGTCCGAGCTTACGTCGCCCGTGCTCGAGGCGCTCTCTGCCACGCCCATTCCCGAGGGCAGCAAGTACGTTGCAAGTGCGCCGGAGCTCGAGGACGTCAAGGATGCCGACAAGCTTGGCTTTCTCATGTTTGGTGGCCGTCCCTTCCAGCTCGGCTGGTGCAACGGCCACAATACACGACTCAACTGCCTGGAGTATCACCGCGCGAGCGAATTCAACCTGGGCGCTCGCGACTTTATCCTGCTCGTGGCGCATCGCTGGGAGATCGAGGACGGCAAGCTCGACACCGCGTGCGTCAAGGCGTTTCGCGTGCCGGCGGGTACGGTCGTCGAAGTCTTCAACACCACGCTCCACTACACGCCGTGCATGGTCGACGACGGTGGCTTCCAGGTGATGGTGGCGCTGCCCGCCGGCACCAACGGCCCGCGCCCCGAGGTCGCGGCCGACATGCCTGCGGCCGGCGACAGCTACTGCTACTGGAAGGCCGACAAGTGGGTCCTCTGCCATGCTGACAGCCCCAAGGCAGCCGAAGGCGGCTACGTAGGCCTCATCGGCAAAAATCTCGACATCACCGTGGACTAGAATCTTCCGTCTCGATCTGTAACATCTAGCGGGCTAAATCGTCTCTACCTGTTACAGATTTAGACAAACTGCAGGGGACAGACCGAACAATCTCGATCTGTAACACCAGGCCCGGTTTTGACGGCCTACCTGTTACAGATCGAGACAAACGGGCCCAAACCACCACAAAGGTGCCTGTCCCCATTGCGGTGGCTGCCTAGAGTTGGCTGCGCAGATAGTCAGCCATATATGGAACGGCGAAACGCACGTAACCGCGGCGCGCCTGTTCGATTACGCCGGCGTCGATGAGGCGCCGGCGATACTTTTGCGCATAGTCGGGTGTGACTGACATACGTTTCGCTACATCGGAAATGCGCGAAACGGCGTCTTCGTCATCAGTCATTGCGTCGAGAAACGCGACGTCTTGGTCCGATAGCGCGGCGAGCGTCGTTTCACAAACATCGTTTTCGAAATCGGCTTTTGACGCTTCGATAGCTCCGTCGACTTGCTCTGGCGTTACGTGTTCTCCTGTCTTGCAGCGATTGCCGATGTTATAGCCGATGAGCTGCAGCATATAGGGCGAGCCTTGGGTTGCGCGAGCGGCACGGAGGCGAAGATCGCCTGGAATATCAAGGTCGAGCTCTTCGAAAGCCCGCTGATAATAGGCATCGACATCTCCGACTGAAAGCGGTTCGAGCGTGACCTTGCGAGCGCGGTTGAGAAATGTCAGCACGCGGTCATTGAGCGTTGCACAGACGGCTCCCGGGAGACCTGCCATAACAAGCGCGACGTTGAGTCCCTCACCGACCAGCTCTTGATAGGCGGTGACGAGCTGTCTAATCTCAGGTGAATTAGCTTGGAGCTCATCGATAAGGATGAGGATGCCGTGCCCCTGCTCGGTCAGCTTGCGCGCCAGCTGCGTGAGTTTGAACTGGAAACTCTTGGTCTCCTGCACATCGCGTGTGAACTCGAGACCGGCTGAGAAGCCGAAGACGCTCAAGCTACCGCCAGAAAGTTTGGGGAGATGACGCTTGCTGACATAAGGCTCGCCTGCTTCTTGGATTTTTTCAACAATGCGCTCAAGCATATCTTCGGAGGCTACGGTGGGTGTGGCGACAACAAAACCGAGCTTGCGTGCGCGGTCGGCAAGTTCCCACAGAAGAACCGTCTTGCCGCTGCCTCGCTGGCCGAGCATGAGCATGGCTCGGTCTCGATTGCCCGGCTCCTGCTCAAGACCGGAGATGAATGTCGAAATCACGTTCCCGCGACCCACCAGATAGGACGGGCGATTTCCAAATGAGGGGGAGAAGATGGTTTCAGTCATAAGTCTCCTTTCCTTTTTTTCCTATTTTTTCCTTTCTTTCCTATTCAGTCAAATGAATTGCTGAGCGAAGGCGGCTACGTAGGTCTCACCGGCAAAAACCTCGACATCGCCTGCGACTAGAATCTTCCGTCTCGATCTGTAACATCTGGCGGGCTAAATCGTCTCTACTTGTTACAGATTTAGACAAACCGTAGGGGACAGACCGAACAATCTCAATCTGTAACACCAGGCCCGGTTTTGGCGACCTACTTGTTACAGATCGAGACAAACCGCCCCCAACCACCACAAAGGTGCCTGTCCCCTTTGTGGTGGATTGGGCGGGCGGGTATCAAAAAGTGTCAGACGGGGCGGCCGCCGGGCGCCTGCGCGCGAAAAGAAGTATCGGCCTGCGCCGTTGCCGTTGAGCGACGCGTTGTTTGCAGGGATACTGGGCCTATGACAACAGCGTGCGAAGGGATTGATACATGGCTTTCCGTAATGACTTCCTGTGGGGTGGCGCGACGGCTGCCAACCAGTGCGAGGGTGCCTACGACGTGGACGGCCGCGGCCTTGCCAACGTGGACGTGGCTCCGCACGGCCCCGAGCGCTATGCGGTGGTTTCCGGCCAGCGCAAGATGCTCGACTTTGAGGACGGCTATTACTATCCCGCGCAGACCGGCATCGATTTCTATCACCACTACAAAGAGGACATCGCCCTCTTTGCCGAGATGGGCTTTAAGACCTTCCGCATGAGCTTGGCGTGGACCCGCATCTTCCCCAACGGCGACGAGGCCGAGCCCAATGAGGCTGGCCTGGCCTTCTACGAGGACCTATTCCGCGAGTGTCAGGCGCACGGCATCGAGCCACTCGTTACCATCACGCACTTCGACTGCCCGATTCACCTCATCAAGGAGTACGGCGGCTGGCGCAACCGCAAGCTCATCGACTTCTACAAGAACCTCGCGACCACGATTTTCACCCGCTACAAGGGCCTGGTGAAGTACTGGCTCACCTTCAACGAGATCAATATGATCCTGCACCTGCCGTTTATGGGTGCCGGTCTGGTCTTTGAGGAGGGCGAGAACAAGGAGGCCGTCGAGTACCTGGCCGCCCACAACGAGCTCGTCGCCAGCGCTTGGGCAACCAAGATCGCTCACGAGATCGATCCTGAGGTCAAGATTGGCTGCATGCTCGCCGCAGGTAGCTACTACCCCTACAGCTGCCGTCCGGGCGATGTGCGTCAGGCGCAGCTCGACAACCAGGACAATTACTTCTTCGTTGACGTCCAGAGCCGCGGCTACTACCCGGCATATGCTGTCAAGAAGCTCGAGCGTTTGGGCATCGATGTGGGCATGACGGACGAGGACCGCGAGATCTTGGCCGCCAACACCGTCGACTTCATCAGCTTTAGCTATTACAGCACCCGTTGCTCCGCCGGTGCCGATAACCCCGATGTCGAGCACACCCAGGGCAACGCCTTCGCCGGTGCCAAGAACCCCTACCTGCAGGAGAGCCAGTGGGGCTGGGCCATCGATCCGCTGGGCTTCCGCATTACGCTCAACGACCTGTACGACCGTTATCAGAAGCCACTGTTTGTGGTTGAGAACGGTCTGGGCGCCAAGGATGTTGTCGAGGAGGATGGCTCCATCAACGATGACTACCGTATCGACTATCTGCGCCAGCATATTGCCGCGATGCGCGATGCGGTGACCGAGGACGGCGTTGACCTGCTGGGCTACACCACCTGGGGCCCGATCGACCTGGTGTCTGCTGGCACAGGCGAGATGTCCAAGCGCTACGGCTTTATCTATGTCGACCGCGATGATGCGGGCAACGGCACCCTCAAGCGTTCCAAGAAGAAGAGCTTCGACTGGTACAAGAAGGTTATCGCCACCAACGGCGAAGATTTGGCCTAGGCTTTCCCGATAACCGTAGCCTCCTGACCAAGGCGCCCGGCGAGCAGTTAATGCTTGCCGGGCGTTTTGTTAAAAGAAGTGAAAGAAAGCAAAAGAAGTTAAAACTTGCAGGTACTCATTGGGGACGTACTTAAATGAGTGGCAGCTGGGGGACACTCTTTGCCGTGCTAGACACCGCACGTGTCCCTTCTGGTCCATGCGGATCAAAACCGCGGCATGATGCGGACGGCTGGGGTCAAATTTGGAGCATTTCGAGCTTGGTTTCGGTATTAGGACTGGTTCTCTAATAGAATAGATTTGCAGACATTTGAGTGGCGGGGGGGGGTATCCATGAGGGGCATGGGAGACACAACCGCATATTTGCGTCGGGGCATTCGGGAGATTATATGCCTGGCGCTGTTCTTCTTCACGTTTTTGGCGTGCGAGTATCTCTTTGATGTGCGCATGGCCGAGTTCGTGTCTCCGAACGAGGTCGTTATTTATGAGAGCCTTGTCATCGGCGCGAGCGTGATTGGCTTTTTTGTGCGTCCCATTCTGTACTATCGCCGTCCCCATGCTATCGACGCAACGAGTGACGTCACGGGCGTTTTGCTGGTGGCGGCATTGCTGCTGTTGATTATGGCGGTTCAGGTTGAGGTGGTAATTGCCGGCGGTTTGGTGGCGTGCTGCGCGCTGGGCTACTGCGGATCGACTGCCCATGCAAATTTTGCGAGGCGCTTTGCGCGAACGCCCTGCTTGGCGCGCGCCGCCGCGCTTTCTTACGCCATGGGCGTTCTAGTGCAGGTTCTCAACCACATGGTGATGCCTGTCGGTATTCCTCAGCAGGCTGTTCTGGTCGTCTGTGCGATCGCGCAGGTGGCGTTGCTCCACGGTGCCCGACGCGCCAAGCTGCGCGACGAGTCCGATCCCAACTTTGAACCCAGTGCTGCCGGGCTTTCGGTAGATGCTCTGGAATATGGCGCCAAGTGGCATGACGATCCCGAGGCAAAGGCGGCATTCCGTCGCGCCGTAGTTCGCCTGACCGTGGCGACGGCGTATCTTTCCAGCGTATTCGCCGCTCTCAACGCGGGCTTCACGACCTTGCATGCTGTCGGAGCCGTCGATTTGGACGATTGGCCGCGCCTGCTGCTTGTCGTGAGCTCGTTGGTCGCTGGCGCACTATTTGACCTGCACGGCCGCTCGTATATGAATATCGGCATGACATGTGCCGCCATACTGTCCACGCTTTCGTTCTTTGTGCTCATCGTCGACGGCAATGGTGGCAACGAGCTCGCTGCCACGATCATTTTTTATCTGGGCTCGGGCTTTTTCGTGGTGTTCTTTACCACAAAATATGCCGCCGTCTCGCTCTATGCGCGCTGGTCATATTTTTGGCCGTGCATGGGTCGCGTCGTCAACAACGTGTGCTCGATGCTCGTGACGGCGCCGGCGGTGGCGATCATCTCGAGTCAAAACGTGCTGGCTGCGGTCGGTGCGGCGCTCGTGATGTTTGTGGGCATTGCGATTACGCTGCTGGGGCAGTTGGGGCAACGAGCCGATGATGCCGTGATGCAGGATGGCCTGCCGCTTGCCACCGACGATCTTGGTGGGGATCTTGCGCCCACATGCTCCGACCCCGAGCCCGTGGAGGCAGCGGAGCTCACGTCCGATGAACGCCTTGATGCCTTCGTCGCCACCTTTGGGCTTACAGAGCGCGAGCGCGATATTCTTGAGGTCTTGGTCGTTTCGGACCAGAGCGTTCAGGACATCGCCACAACGCTCTTTCTTTCGCGCTCCACGCTCTACCGCCACATTTCCTCGATCAACAAAAAGACCGGTACTGCCTCGCGTGTGGCCCTCATCAACTTCTTCTGGTCCTGGACACCCAAGGACTAGCTAATCCTCCAATAAGTTGCGGTGGAATAGTCCCTAAATTAAAGTCACGGGGCTTTAAACAGGAACTATTCCACCGCAACTGCTGGGGGGGATAGACTGCGGCAGAGGCAGCGGCAGCGGCAGAGGCGTCGGCAGCTGTGGTAGCGGTAACGGCAGCTGGCAGGGTGTTTTCCGTCTGCTTGCTACAGCAGCTCGCCGTGGCGGGCAATGTAGCGGCGCTTTGCCAGCTGGGTGAGCGCGATATAGGCGGTGACGATGCCAATGAGCAGCCCAAAAAAGCTCGTGGGCAGCGGCATGAGGCCGAGCGCATCGGCGATGGGGCTTGCCGGCAGCCAGGTGACGAGCGCCAGGCCCAGCACGGTAAGAACGCACAATGCGGGCGCGGCGTGGTCGCGCGGGCTCGGCAGATGCGGGGAGCGCAACATGTGGACCACGAGTGTCTGCGACCACATGGACTCGACAAACCAGCCGCTCTGGAAGAGCGCAGCAAAGGTCGCCATACCCGCGACGTCGCCCGCGGCGGCAAGCTCGGGCCAGCTTGAGTCCACGGCGGCGGGGCACACGACAAAGAAGAGCGCGGCGAAGGTCACGATGTCAAACAGCGAGCTCACGGGGCCCAGCTCGAGCATAAAGCCCTTGATGGACGCGGCGTCCCAGGCACGCGGGCGGGCAGTCCAGGCGTCATCGACGGTGTCCCACGGCAGCGCGATGCACACGATCTCGTAGACCAGCGACAGCAGTACCAGCTGCAGGGCGCTCATGGGCAAAAACGGCAAGAACAGGCTCGCGACGGTCACGGATAGCACATTGCCAAAGTTGGAGCTCACCGTGGTCTTGAGGTACTTGAGCAGGTTGCCGTAAGTGCGGCGGCCTTCGATGATGCCGCGCTCGAGCACGCCCAGGTCCTTCTGAAGCAAGATGATATCGGCGGATTCCTTGGCAATATCGACGGCCGAATCGACCGAGATGCCGCAATCGCTCGCACGCATGGCGGCGGCGTCGTTGATGCCGTCGCCCATAAAGCCCACGGTGTGGCCGAGCATCTCGCGCATGACACGTACCAGGCGCGCCTTCTGCAGCGGCGAGAGCTTGGCGAAGAGGTTGGTTTTCTCGGCGCGCTCGGCAAGTTCGGCGTCATCGAGCGCATCGATCTCGGAGCCGAGCAAGACGTTGCTCGCATCGATACCAATCTGCTCGCAGACGGTGGCGGCGACGCGGTCGTTGTCGCCGGTTAGGACCTTGACCGCCACGCCCTTGGCCTCGAGGGTGGCGACGGCGCCCGCGGCACTTGCTTTGGGCGGATCGAGGAAGGCCAAAAAGCCCATCAGCACCATGTCGCACTCGTCGGCGATTCCAAACTCGCCCACGCAGCGCGGATTGGTCTTCTGCGCCACGGCAATTACGCGTAGGCCCTCGGCGTTAAGTCCGGCGACCTGCTTGCGAATCTGGGCGAGCTTCTCGTCGGTGAGCGGCTGAGCGATGCCATCGATCTCGACGAAGGAGCAGATCTCGAGCATTTCCTCGGCAGCGCCCTTGGTAACCATCTGGGTTTTGCCTTGGGCGTCGGCGACAACTACGCTCAGGCGGCGGCGCGAGAAATCGAAGGGAACCTCGTCGACCTTGGTATAGCGGTCGCGCAGACTCTGGCCCAGCATAGAATCGGGCATAACGGTCGAGGGCGTCACATCGGCACGGTCGATTACGGCCAGGTCGATAAGGTTTTTGAGGCCGGTCTGGAAGAAGCTGTTCAAAAACGCATGGCGCAGCACACGTGCGTCTTCGTTGCCGTCGGTGCTGAGATAGCGCTCGAGCACGATGCGGTCTTCGGTGAGGGTGCCGGTTTTGTCGCAGCACAGGACGTCCATCGCGCCAAGGTTTTGAATCGCCGGCAGCTCCTTGACGATAACCTGGCGACGGGCGAGGTCCTTGGCGCCCTGCGACAGGCTCGTGGTCACGATGACGGGAAGCATCTGCGGCGTGATGCCCACGGCCACGCTCGTGGCGAACAGCAGCGCGTCGATGACGTTGCCCTTGGTGGTGGCGTTGACGGCAAAGACGGCCGGCGCCATAACGAGCATGAGGCGTACGAGCAACATGGAGACGCTCGAGACGCCGCGATCAAACGCGCTCTTTTCGCCGCGCCCGTTGAGCATCTTGGCGATGCCGCCCAGGTAGGTGTCCGAGCCGGTGGCAACGACAAGCGCCATGGCGGTGCCGTTTTGCACGGAGGTGCCGGTAAAGACGATGTTCTTGCAGGCAGAGAGCGGCAGCGCGGAGCTGTCGGCACAATCGACGACAGTGACGGCAGCGGTCTTCTCGACGGCCTCGCTCTCGCCGGTGAGCGCGGACTCGATCACAAACAGGTCACGCGCGGTGATGACGCGGGCATCTGCTGGCACCATATCACCGGCAGAGAGGCGGATTACATCGCCGGGGACGAGCTCGTCGAAGAGGGTCTCGATGCGCTCGCCGTCGCGCAGGACGGTGCAAGTGTTGGAGACCAGGTCCTTAAGGGCCTCGGCCGCATTGCCGCTGCGGGCTTCCTGGATAAACTTCATGCCGCCCGATACCAGCAGCATGATGCCGATGACGATGACCGTGGAGGGGTCGCGCTGCGGCTCGGGCACGGCGAGCACGTCGATGTAGAGCGAGACCAGCGCGAGCGCGGCGAGGATGCCGGCGAGGGGATCGATGAAGGCGTCGGCGATGCGGCGGGCGAGCGTCTTGGTCGGTGCCTCGATGGTGTTGGGGCCGGAGGCGTCCAGGCGCTCGGTTGCCTGCTCGGCGGTGAGGCCGTTTGCCGTGGCGTCAAGCAGTACGAGGGCGTCCTCGGCACTATGGGTGGCGGCGAATATGGTGTTCTTGGACAGGCCGGTGTGAGCGGCAGGGCGCGCCGTGCGGCGGCGCTTGGAGATAGCTTCGAGTACCGTGGCGGTTTTGAGCATCAGCATAGGGTCCTCCTTGTTGAGGGGAGTTAGCGTACGTGTCGTATTTGCTTCAAAAAACCTAGATGCCGCTCACGTCAAGCTCTTGAGCCCACAAAGGGTGCAGCGCGCCTTTGTGGTGGTTTTGGCGATCTGCCGGTGGCGTTTATGCGTGTGCGGAGTCCTCGCGGCGTGCCGAGGGCGACATGCAGGTTTTTCGACTAGGACTGCCTTCCATGGCACACCTCCTAAAGGCTGAGCGCAGCGCGCTTTGGGTATCTCGTACCCCTTTTTAATCCGCCCGTATTCTTGATGAGGGGGTTTGCCATGTCAACCCCATTGTTCGGAAAACCATTCCCCCTGACAAAGCCTTTACAGAAGCCGTGGCTCCAAAGTGCGCCCGCATCGACGCCTCGCCTGCGCTAAACTGAAGAGCACGTACGCGATTACGAGAGGAGCCCGCATGGAGGCTTACAAGCAAGAGTTCATCAAGTTTATGGTCGAGTCCGACGTTCTTAAGTTCGGCAGCTTTACGCTCAAGAGCGGCCGTCAGTCCCCGTTCTTTATGAACGCCGGCGCTTACGTGACGGGCTATCAGCTCAAGAAGCTGGGCGAGTATTACGCCCAGGCCATCCACGATAACTTTGGCGACGACTTTGACGTCCTGTTTGGGCCGGCCTACAAGGGCATTCCGCTGGCTGTTGTTACCGCCATTGCCTACCACGAGCTGTACGGCAAGGAGGTCAAGTACTGCTGCGACCGCAAGGAGGCCAAGGACCACGGTGCCGATAAGGGCAACCTGCTGGGTTATGAGCCCAAGGACGGCGACCGTGTGGTCATGGTCGAGGACGTCACCACCAGCGGCAAGTCCATCGACGAGACCTATCCCAAGGTTAAGGCTGCTGCCGATGTCGAGATTAAGGGCCTGATCGTGTCCCTCAACCGCATGGAGGTCGGCAAGGGTGGCGTGACCACCGCGCAGAAGGAGATCGAGGCCAAGTACGGTTTCCCCGTCGCGAGCATCGTCTCCATGGCCGAGGTCGTCGAGACCCTCTACAACCACGAGATCGACGGCAAGCTCGTCATCGATGACGAGCTCAAGACCGCCATCGACGCCTACTACGAGCAGTACGGAGCTCGGGAGTAGTTAGTTACGCGGTTTTACCAAACCGCGTAACGGCTCGACGCTGCGCGGGCCGCATTTGGACAATCTGACGTTCAACTTCAAGGGCGCGACCAGAAGGTCAGCGCCCTTTCGTTTCACGTCACCTTGTCACAAATGCGACCCGCTCGCTGTCCGTTCTCTACCTGCGGCGTCGTCTTGCTTCGGATGGGTAGTCGTTGGGGACGTTCTTGTTTGACTAGTCGTTTAAGAACGTCCCCAATGACTAATCACCACATGTGAGCCTGGCCTCCTGCGTCAGATTCTAATAACGAGTTTACGGAATAAATAGTTATTAGAGCTGAAATGGCCGACCTAATGACGAGAAGTCGTTATTAGGTCGGCCGTTAGCCATTGGGGACGTTTTTAAATGGCTACTTGAGTCCCGGGAGGCGGGTGTAGGGAAACGAGCGCTCTAGGAATTCGGCGCAGCGGGCGTAGTCTTTGGCGAAGTAGCTGCTGTAGAGCGAATCGAGCACGTATTGCATGGCGATGTGGCTCGCGAACTGCGTGATGCGGTGCGTCATGCTCTCGTGATCGCTCACCGTAAGGTAGGCGGCAAAGCCGGGGTGAATGCGCGCGCAGTAGGGCGTGCCGATGATGATGACCGGGACATGCCGGCTGCTGAGGATCGGCAAGATTTTCTTGAGGTTGGGCGCAAGGCCGCTGTAGGAGATAACGATCGCCGCGCGGTCTGAATCCGAGGTAAGCGCCGTGCGCACCTGTGCCTCGATGTTGTCGTAGCATGTGGCGCTCTTGCCGGCGGAGAGCAGGCGATCGCGGAACATACCAGCCGGATAGAGGTTGTGCGAGCCCGTGTAGATGTCGACCTGTCGGGCGTTTGCGATGAGCTTGACGGCGTGGTCAAGCTGCGTGGGGTCGAGCAGCTCCTGCGTTTCGGCCAGCGTGGTCTGGTAGAGTCCCTCCATGCGCTCCATAATCTGCGCAGGCGTGGAAGTGGCATCGAAGGGAAAGTTGATATCCACGTCGCGCCGGTTTCCCGCCTCGGCTGCCAAGCGAATAAGCTCGACCTTGAGGTCTTTGAATCCCTCGAGGCCGAGCTTTTTGCAAAAACGGTGCACGCTCGCGACCGAAACGTTGGCGCGCGTGGCAAATTCCTTAATAGAAAGCCCGCGGATGTCCTCGCTGATAGCAAGGGCTGCAATGCCGAGCTGCTGCTCGGTGGGGGTGAGGCCCTGTGCCTCGGTAATCTTGCGCTTGATATCCATGCGAACTCCCACACTCGCCAAACCTACCAAAAAGGGACGGGTTTATTTTGGCACGTTTCGGTCGGTATCAGGAAGTGTCAGGGACGGGGCGGCGGCAGGACTCGAGAGCGAAAAGAAGTATCGGGTTTGGTGCGCCCGCTTCTGCCCGTCCCGTGCGCAGGCGATACTCGGCTTTTCGACCCGCGATGCAAAGGAGACGCTCATCCCACGAGCGCTACCGGGAAGGCACTACCGGGAAGGGCTCGCGATTCGAGTCCCCACCTTAGCATTTGAACTATTTAGCACTATAATCACCATAGGCATGCGCAAAACGTTGCGCTTAATCAAGAGGAGAAAACGTATGGGTCTGTTTGATATGTTCAAGAAGAAGGCTGAGCCCGCGGCTGCCGCTGCTCCGGCCTCCATCTCTGCTTCTGCCGGCGCCGACGTGCTGTGCTCGCCCGTCAAGGGCAAGGTCATCAAGATGGCCGACGTGCCCGATCCCGTCTTTGGCGGCGAGGTTCTGGGCAAGGGCTGCGCCGTGTGGCCCGAGGACGATCTGGTCTACGCTCCCTGCGACGGTAAGGTGACCGTCACCATGGGTCACGCCGTGGGTCTGCAGTCCGATAGCGGCATCGAGGTTCTGGTGCACGTTGGCGTCGATACCGTCAACATGAACGGCGACGGCTTCGAGGGCTTCGTCAAGGCCGACGACGTCGTGAAGGCCGGCCAGCCCATTCTCAAGATCGACCGCGCCAAGATCGCTGCTGCCGGTTACAAGGACTGCGTCGTCGTGGCCGTGTCCAACACCGCCGAGTTTGCCGACGTCGAGCTCACCGTTGAGGCAGAGTCCGCCGTCGCCGCCGGTGACGCCATCGTTAAGGTCGTCCGCAAGTAAACTGCGGCGTCCAAAGGATGTGCAAGGGTGGTCGGGTTATCCGGCCACCCTTTTTATTGCACCGCGGGGAAGCGTTATATTGCACGTTGGGCGGGCTTGCAAACCGTTCGGATGCTAAAACGAACCGACCGCGCCTTCGCGCTGCCGAGGGTGTTCATAAGTGGATAGTATGGGCTTACTTATTACAACGTGCGCCGTGTCTGGGAAGCACGGTGCCGCTTATTGGGAGGAACAACATGAAAAAGAAGCTGCTGCTTGCGCCCCTCATGGCCGTCTTGGTTGCATGCGTGGTCTTGCTTTCCGGTTGCGGAGGCCCTTCGATCGAGGAACTCATTACCGAGGATCTTACGACTCAGTTTGACGAGGTCAAGAACGGTGGCGAGGACTTCCTCTCTGGCCTAGAGGAGGCTTCGGGCGACGAGTTCGAGCAGCTGGGTATCGATCCCAAGGAGTATGCCAAGACCTATCTCAAGGGCTTTGACTACAAGATCGGCGACGTGACGGTTGACGAGGACAAGGGCGTCGCGACTGCCGAGGTCTCCATCACCTGCAAGTCCATGAACAAGATCGTCGAGGACTTCTCCACCCAGTATCAGGAGAAGGTCGCTGCGCTTGATACGGTTCCTTCCGATGACGAGCTGTACAAGATGGCCGGTCAGGTCATGGTCGATGTGACCAAGGCCACCGAGCCCAGGAAGACCACGGTCATCTTCAAGTACACCTGCAACGACGACGGCGAGTGGTCTGCCGACGACTCCGTCAACTCCGAGATGATGGATGCAATGCTGAGCTAGTTCGTTGCGGCGTTTTACCAAACGCCGCAACTGCTCGACG
>CBCSNQ010000011.1:0-36629 GCA_965141565.1 uncultured Collinsella sp.
CGAAGGCGATGACGAAGGCGATGACGAAGGCGATGACGATGACGGTATACTTTAGTGTTTAAGGTGGCCCTACCGTGAAGATCTATTCAGTTGACGAGATCCCCATTATTGAAGATGGGTCTCTGTTTAAGTATGTGTCGAGTGCGGGCGATGTATCAGGGGGATTCGCGTCGCCTAATGCGGCAATTGACTATGCGCTGAAGTCCGGCGGATACGAACTTGTGCCCGATGAGGCAGAAGAGCCTACTACCGCAGCCAAGGTAAAGCCCCCGACAGCCGCCAAGACGAAGTCGCCTACCGTCACCAAGGCAGAATCCCCCACAGTTACCAAGACGCAACATCTCGATGGCTTCCAGATCGACACGTATTCAGACGGCACCTACGGCTACATGACCGACGGCGGCAAACACAAGGAGGGCTATAAGTCGAAGGACGGCGCCAAGAAGGCAGCCACGAAGCTCGCCGCTACGGAGCCGAAAGGCCCACAAGTCTTGAAGAGTGAAGACAAGGGCGGCTATACCGTCAACACATTCACCGACGGCACGTATGGGTATATGATGCCCGACGGCACTTTCAAGAACGGCTACAAATCGAAGGACGGTGCCGGCAAGGCGGGCAAGAAGCTCGCAGCGAAGACGGCGAAATCGCAGGGGGACACCCAGGCCAAATTGCTCGAGAAGCAGGCGCAGGAGCTGCAGGGGAAACTGCAGCTCACCTACGCCGATGCGATCGATGGCATGACCTCCCGTATCGAGGCCTCGCTTAAGGAGTTCGCTGCCGATGATGCGAAATGGCAAGCCGATGTCGCCGTCGGCAAGAAGGATGCGAAGGCATACAAAGCCTGGCGTAAGGACCAGGCGTTACATAACGACCGGCTCAAAGCCCTCGAGAAGGCATTGACACAGGACCTCACTGCAGCCGACAAGATGGCGATGGCTTACGTCAACCAAGTGCCCGCCGGTGTGTACGCGGAAGGCATGAACTTCGCGACATATGAGATCGAGCACGGCGCCAAGGCGAACACGTCTTTCACGCTGTACGACAAGAACACCGTCATGGAGCTCGTCGCGAATGAGCCCGACCTGCTCCCGCAAGCTGCATTCGACAAGGCGAAAGATTCTGCATGGAACAGCCGTCACGTCACGTCTGCCGTGACGCAGGCGGTGCTGCAGGGACAGACGGTCCCGCAGCTCGCCGCGTCCATCGCGGGTATCGCCGCCATGGACGAGCGTGCAGCGATGAAGGCGGCACGTACCGCCATCACGAGTGCGCATTCGCTCGGCAAGCTTAAGGGATACGAGCGTGCCGCCGGTATGGGTATCGATGTCAAAAAGCAATGGCTCGCGGCGCTCGACTCGCGCACGCGTGGCAGCCACCGCCACCTTGACGGCGAGGTCGTCAAGCTCGATGCCGGGTTCAGTAACGGGCTGAAATACCCGGGTGACCCGGACGGCCCTGCCTCTGAGGTCTACAATTGCCGCTGCACCTTGGTGCCAGTCATTGGAGATGTGGAATACGACGAAGTCGAGCGTGCCGACAAGCTCGGCAAAATGAGTTATGGGGAGTGGAAAGCCGAGAAGCTGACAAAAGGGCAGAAGCTCGCGAATGCACTCGACAGCCAACTGAAGGATGTCGATAATGAGATCGACGTATTAAAAGAGCTCATGAAGAGTTCCGATAAGACGTATTCCGGTATTTGGAAAGACCCCGTGACACTCGCTGATTGGGATGCGAAAAAAGACTCGATCGGCAAGAAGCTCGAGTATTTTGAAGAACAAGTCGCAAAGGCCATGGAAGCCGGCGACGATGCCGCGTCAGTGAAGTGGCAAACGCTCATCGGCGATACGGAAGATTTCGATAAGCAAGGCCAGGCATACAAGGCGCATGTCGACAATATGTCGGCGTTGAGGCTCAAGCGCCAGTCGATCCACAAGCAGATGGTCGACTTAGGTCTCATTGAAGATTCTGCTTTCAGCGAAGAGCGCAAGGCGAACGCCTGGAGGTTCACTTCGTCGGCTGAGGCAGATAGGCATTTTCGCGGTGTATGCGGTAAGGTCTGGCGTGAAGCCACCGAGTCACAACGCGACGGCATTTACGGCTATACGCAGGGCTCGGGTGCTTGGAACCGTCCGCTATCCGGTTTCCAGAAGCCGTGGTCGCAGGGTGGTTCCGGCTGGGAGAAGAAGTTCTACAAAGGTGTCGGCAACGTGTGGATCGACTTCGAGGGCAAGGGCTCTGAGATCCGCCGCATGACTGAGGTCATTGAGAAATCATCGTACGATCATGATACATGGCTCGTACGTGGATGTGATTACAACGCCATGGAGTCGTTCTTCGGCATAGATGCATCGGAGTTGTATTCTATGGATACCGATGGGCTCAAATCACTCGTCGGCATGTCAAACCGCATCCAGTCGTTCGTGTCGACCGGTACGGCGAAGGGTAAGGGTTTCAGCGGCAAGCCTGTCGCGATGGAGGTCTATTGCCCCGCCGGGTCTGAGATGATGTACGCGGAGCCATTTTCGGCGTTCTCTGGCGCTGGCTACAGTGGGCATAGCTGGGACGGCAAGAAGGGACAACACAGTTTCGGCCACGAGTCGGAGATGATCTTGCAACGCGGCGGTTACTACACGGCGACCGACGTATACAAAGGTACCGACGGCAAGATGCATGTCGTGCTGGAGTTGCACCCCGAGCAGGGTTACGATAAGTTCCAGCAGGATCCCAAAGAGTGGACCGGCTCGAAGGACAAATACAAGTAAGGAGTACCATGGCCACTGAGACACAGAAAGTACCGAACCTCGAGCTCGACGATTCGTTTGGCTGCCTGAAGCGCAACCCCCGTAAATGCCGGACCTGTGCGAACGCACATGGCCCGGCACCGTGGGAGGACTCGCCCGACAAGTCGTATTGCATGGCATACGAGCGCCGCCTCGGCAACATCAAGCCGGACGCCGTATATTTCGACGGTGCCGATTGCCCGTTCTATATCGAGGAGGCATGACATGGCCGGTGACGTCACGGTGAAGCAAGACAACACCGGGCAGGTTATCGGCGGCATCGATTCGGCTATCGGTGTCGCGCTCGAGAAGATCGGGCTTTTGGCTGAGAATTACGCTGAGAAGAAATGCCCGGTCGATACCGGCAACCTGCGCGGGTCGATCACGCACGAGGTGGATACCGCCGACAACGCCGTGTACATCGGCACGAATGTCGAATATGCGCCGTACGTCGAGCTCGGCACTTCGCGACAGAAGGCACAGCCGTTCCTGAGGCCCGCGGCTTCCGAGCACGGTGCACAATACCGCCAAGTGCTGGAAAAAGCCCTCGGTGGCAGTAGTTAACCTGGTATTATTTATGTTAAATGCGCGAAGCAATGCGCTGTACAGTATGGGGTCGAAGCACGTACCCCAGAGTCCGAAGAAATGGAGCGAACATCATGGCACTTACCCGCAAACTCCTCCGATCAATGGGGATCGAAGACGAGAAGATCGACCAGATCATCGACGCACACACTGAGACCGTCAACGCGCTGAAGGACGAGCGCGACGAGCTCGAGGATGCTGCGGACCGACTGAAGAAGGCCGAGGCAGAGCTCGAGGAACTCAAGGCCGAGCCGGCAGACGGTTACAAAGAGAAGTTCGAGAAGGAGCACGCCGATTTCGAGGCGTTTAAGGCAGATACCGCTAAGGCTGCCGCCGATCGCGAGAAGAAATCGCTGTACCGTAAACTGCTCACCGATGCAGGCGTCGACCCCAAGCGCATGGATGCCGTGATGCGTGTCGCCGACCTATCCAACATCGTGGTCGAAGACGGCGCCATCAAGGACGCCGACAAGGTCACGGAGAAGGTCAAAGGCGAGTGGTCGGATTTCATCCCGGCCACGAATACGAAGCCCGCGAAAGTCGATACGCCGCCTGCAGGTGGTGGCGACGGCGCGGCAGAACCGAAGTCGCTCGGCGACGCCCTGCGGCAGAAGTACACCAAGCAGAACACTGATTAAAGGAGGCAATTATGCCTATCACCCTCGCAGAGGCCAAGGTCGGCATGGCCGACAAGGTCGACCAGCAGATCGTCGACATGTTCCGTCGATCTTCCCTGCTCCTCGACCGCCTCACTTTCGACAATGCCATCTCCCCCGGTACCGGCGGCTCCACGCTCGTCTACGGCTACACGCAGTTGAAGACGCCTTCCACTGCCGCCGTCCGTGCGATCAACTCCGAGTACACGGCAAATGAGGCCAAGCGTGAGAAGAAGACCACGCAGGCCATTATCATGGGTGGTGCCTTCGAGGTCGACCGTGTCATTCAGGACACTTCCGGCGCCATCGACGAGCTCGTGTTCCAGGCCGACGAGAAGATCAAGGCCACTGCTAATTTCTTCACGAATTGCGTGATCAACGGCACCGCGGCCGGTACTGCTGCACCCGGTAAGACTACCGGTACTTTCGACGGCCTCAACAAGCTGCTCGCCAACTCTTCCACCGAGTACACCGCTACCGCGGACCTGTCTACCAGCGAGAACGTCACCGCCAACTACAACCAGTTCCTCGACGAGCTCGACGAGTTCATCTCCGGCCTCGACGGCATGCCCGATATGCTGATCATGAACCGCAAGATGCTCTCCAAGCTCCGCGGTATCGCCCGCCGTGCCGGTTATTATGAGGTCAGTAAGGATGATTTTGGCCGCGGCGTCGAGATGTATAACGGCATCGCGCTCATGGACGCCGGCGAGTTCTATGACGGCTCCAACACTGTCGACATCGTCGCCGACACAACTGCCGGCGCTAACGCCTTCGGCACTTCCGACATCTATGCCGTCAAGTTCGGCCTCGATGCATTCCATGGCATTTCCCCGACCGGCACCAAGGTCATTACGTCCTACATGCCCGACCTCACCCTCCCGGGTGCAGTCAAGAAGGGCGAGGTTGAGCTCGTCGCCGGCGTCGCCCTCAAGAACACGCTGAAGGCCGGCCACATGAAGGGCATCATCACCGCGCCAAAGACTGCCTAAGGAGTCGATATGCTGGAGGAGTTGCTCGCCGAGATCCACAATTGGTTTGAGTGCGATTACCTCGCAGGTGAGCTCACCGTCATGGACGGCGAGCTCACCCTCCCGCATGGCTTCGTCAAGAAGGGCCAGTATTACCGCATCGTCGGCAGTGTTTTCAACGACGGCCTGCACCAGTACCCGACATCAGACCTCACCGATGAGGTATTCGACGGCGAGGTGTGGGCATTGGCTGTACCGAAGGCAGTCACCGACACCGCGACTGAAATCGAGGCATGGCGTAAGGCCAACCCCGACTCTGCATATACATCTGAGTCGTTCGGTGGGTATTCGTATACGAAGGGCACCGCTTCCGACGGCATGCCCATGCGATGGCAAGACGCATTTCGCCGACGCCTCAATCGTTGGAGGAAGTTGCCGTGAGTTTGATCGATGCTTTCAAAGGGCCTTGCGTCGTGATGAACAAGGCGAAGGTGTCTGACGGTGAAGGCGGTTTCACAACCGCCTGGCAGGAAGGCGCCGAGTTCGAGGCGGCTATCGTGAAGGACACGAGCCTCGAGGCGCGAATCGCCGAGAAGGACGGCCTCACGAATACGTACACCGTCACCACGTCGGCGAACGCCACACTCGAGTTCCACGACGTTTTCAAACGCAAGTCGGACGGGCAGGTGTTCCGCGTCATGTCGAATGGTGACGACAAGCGCACACCGTCTGTCGCATCGTTCGAGTTCGAGCAGGTGGGCGCTGAGGAATGGAGCCTATCATGACACCGGCAGCTGCGATCTACGGTTTCATGGCCGGTTTCGGTGTTCCGGCGTATGCGGCGACTTCTGTGCCAGATGAAGCGGAATTCCCGTATATCACGTACGAGCTCGCAACCGATGATTTCTGGGGTGGCGAAGTTGCATTGGCCATGGACATCTGGTATCGTGGCGACTCCGCGGCGGAGCCGAACGCGAAAGCGCGTGAAGTCTCAAAGGCACTTATCGGCTGCAAGTGTATCCCATGTGATGGCGGTGGTGTCATACTCAAAAAGGGCTCGCCGTTCTGCCAGAGCATGGGCGATACTGCCGACGATAAGATCAAGCGCCGCCACATCAATGTGACGGCAGAGTTTATCACCTCGTTTTGAGAGGACAAGTTAAATGGCTAAGTTCACACAGATCCCAACGGATACTTTCAAGAAGCTCCAGCTCGGTGCGGGTCTCCTCACCACTGATTTTGACACGGCGACCGGCGAGCTCACCGCGTCTAATATCGTCGGTGCGACGAGCGGCGGCGTGTCGTTCGAGGCTACGCCGTCATTCAGCGATTTTGGCGAGGACATCGACAATTGCCCGAAGAATACGAAAGAGCTCAAGAGGCTCGACAGCTGGGAAGCCAAGATGTCCGGCTCGTTCGTAACGATGGACACGAATGCCGCTGTGTCTGTTATCGGCACCGCTGCCGTCGCGAGCGACGACCCGACCAAGGTCGTGCCCCGCAACTCTGTCGACGCCAAGGATTTCAAAGACATCTGGTGGGTCGGCGACTACTCCGACATCAATGAAGACGGCACGTCTGCCGGCAAGGCCGGTTTCATCGCAATCAAGCTCATCGGCGCGCTGTCGACTGGCGGTTTCAAGATCCAGTCTGGCGACAAGGCGAAGGGCACGTTTGAGTTCGAGTATACTGGCCACTACAGCCTCAAGAACATCGACACCGTACCATTTGAGATCTACATCAAGGCAGGTTCGGCCGATGCGTAAGCATTACATGAAGGAGGAAAAGTAAATGAAACTCAGTGACATCAAGGGTGACCGCGTGCTCGACGTCATCGCCGACATCATCGACCCTATCGCGAACATGGCGCAGGACAAGGACGTCGCCGCTATGTTCAAGCGCGAGGCCGTGCCGGAGGGCATGGATGCACGCGATTTCTTCGCGAAGCGCATGTGTAAGGGCCTGCCTGTTTTGTTCAAGGGCCATAAGGCCGACATCATCGCCATCATGGCTGCGATCGAGGGCGTGACACCCGAGCAGTATGCTGCCTCGCTCGATTTCCCCAAGCTGTTCACGGATGTCATGGAGCTCGTGACTGATAATGCGCTTCTCGATTTTTTATCGTCGTCGGAGACGGGGAAGGACGCAGATGCGCCTGGCTCTGCCTCGGCGAGTTCCGAGGCCCATTAAGGGCCGACGCGTTCGTCAAGTTCACACTGGCCCGCTATAGGAGAGAACGGGATGAGATGATGTTTAAGGTATATGTCACCGACTCCCTACACCTCATGGGCCAGCAGAAGTTTATCGGTCGCCGTTGGTACGACCAAGTCCGGCCCAAGGTATATGAAGACATCGATGCCGCCGCGGTAGTGGCGGACGTCACGAAAAGGGCGGGATTGGTGGTCGTATGAATCTACTCGACCTCGCCGTCAAGATCACATGCGACGACCAGGCATCCGGCGAGGTCGACAAGATCAGCGACGGCATCAAGAACAAACTGGGTGCCGCCGCTAAAGCCGGCGTTGCGGCCGCGGCGGCAGTCGGTACTGCGACGGTCGCAATCGGTAAGACTGCACTCGACGCATATTCGAATTACGAGCAGTTGGTCGGCGGCATCGATACCCTATTTAAGTCATCGTCGGCCAAGATGCAGCAATATGCGGCCAACGCATACCAGACGGCAGGCGTATCAGCCAACCGTTATATGGAGATCTCGACGAGCTTCGCGGCGGCGCTGATCAGCTCACTCGGCGGCAACACTGAGGCCGCAGCCGATATGGCCAACACCGCCATCACGGACATGAGCGACAACGCCAACAAAATGGGTACGTCGCTCGAGGATGTCCAAGAAGCATACATGTCGCTGTCGCGCGGTAATTATGAGATGCTCGACAGCCTGAAACTCGGCTATGCCGGTACTAAATCAGAGTTGGAGCGCCTGCTCTCAGACGCCGAGAACTTCTCGGCGGCGCAAGGCAAAGTGCGCGATTTCTCGGTCGACTCATATTCCGACATCGTCGAGGCCATTCACATCGTACAAGACGAGATGGGTATCACAGGAACGACGGCAGGCGAGGCAGCGAGTACAATCTCCGGCTCTGCCAACATGGCAAAGGCCGCATGGGAGAACTGGCTCACCGGCCTTGGTGACGAGAACGCAGACATGGGAGTCTTGACGGACCAACTCGTCGGATCAGTCACCATTGCAGGTGAGAAAACCATCGAGAGGGCCGGCCAGATCATGGCGACCCTCGGTCAGACGATCGCAGAGTACGCACCGGGTGTCGGCCTCTACCTCAGCAATGCGCTCATCGGCGTCATGCCTGAAGCCGTGCAAGGGCCGATGCGCGATGCCTTCACGAGTGTCGGCGAAGTCGTCGGCAAACTCGAAAGCGTATTCAACGACAATTTGAAGCCTGCGGCAGATGCCGCAGACAGCGTTTTCAGTGCGATCAGCTCTGGTGTCAAGACTTTCGGCGATGCCGTCAATGACTTGGTACTCCCTGCTATCGACCAGCTGTCACCGGCCTTCGAAGATTTCTTCGGAGCGATCCAGGCAGCGCAGCCCCTGCTCGAGTTTATCGCGAACATCATCGGCGTCGTGCTCGCGGCGGCGATCAGTACGGCCATCCAGCTGTTTGCGGCCATTACAGAAGTCGTCGCGTCTGTGATCACGGGTTTCGCGCAACTGTATGAGAACATCTCGGGGTTCGTAACGGGTGTCGTACAATTCTTCACTGTCGGCCTGCCGAACGCAATCAACACGTTGGTGCAATGGTTTGCGCAGTTGCCGGGTAACATCGCCGCGTTCCTGTCGAAGGTCATAACAAGTGTCGTTGCGTGGGTCGCCGACATGGCGTCGAAGGCCGTAAGCGCCGGCTCGCGGTTCGTCTCCGGTATCGCGGGTTTTCTGTCTGCGCTGCCCGGCAATATAGCGTCATGGCTCTCAGGCGTCATCTCGTCCGTCATCGGCTGGGTGTCGCAGTTCGCAAGCAATGCTACGAGCGCGGCATCGCAGTTCGCAAGCAACCTCGTCGACGGCCTCGCATCTATACCCGGTCAAGTGGCATCGGTCGGCTCGAACATCATCCAGGGCCTCGTCAACGGCGTTACGGGTGCTGCCGGCAAGTTGGTCGAGGCCGTTAAGGGTGCTGTCGACGGTGCCATCGAAGGCGCAAAAAACCTGCTTGGCATCCACTCCCCGTCGCGTGTGTTCCGCGCGATCGGTCAATACACCATGCAAGGCGCAGCGCTCGGTGTCGACGATGACGCAGACTTGCTGTCGAAGTCTACAGATAACGCGATGCGCGGCATGATTTCAACGGCACAAGATATCGCCGTGCCGGGCGTCGGCAATGTAGCAGGCGGCGAATCGGCCGTTATCAGCTGGCTGGCAGAGAACTTGCCGGCTATCATTGCAGAGTTCACACCTGTCATGGGCGAATCGGAGTTCGGACGCAAGGCAAGGAAGGCGGTCGCGTATGCTTGATATCGTATATGAGTCTAGCACCGGTGCCGTCATCCCGCTAAACTCCGGTATCTATGTCGGCAAGCCGAACGATCTCTTTAGCCGCGAATGGGACTACGAGATTGGATATCGCGCCTTGGCCTCGGCCTCGCGCAGTGCCCGCAAAGTCTCGTTCAAGGCGTTTTTCGCAGATATGGCGCAGGCTGACGATTTCCGCCGATGCGCCGATACGGACATGCAGAAGGGCACGCCAGGCACTATCCACGTCAATGGCTGGTTCCAGCGCTGTTTCGTGGTGGCCTCGGAGGTGGACGGCATTGGTGACGATTTCTTCGCGGCCAAGCTCACTTTGGTTTTGCTCGACGGTGTATGGCGCAGGGGGACTACGACTGCGTTCGTGCCCGTGCGGGGTTCGGCAGATTACGAATTCCTCGACCTGCCGCATGATCTGCCATACGACCTCGGCGTGACGGCGCCGCGACAATATGTGATCAATCCGGGGTATTCAAACAGCCCCGCGAAGCTCATCGTGTATGGGCCTGTGGTCAACCCTTCTGTGCGCCTGGCCGGCAACCTGTACCAGGTGGACGTGACCGTCCCCGAGGGCGGTTACATGGATATCGACCCGTTGCGGCGCACCGTCACCGTGGTCGTCGCAGACGGCACCACGATGGATGCTTTCAGCAAGGCGCATCGAGGCAGCGGTGCGGGTTCTGGCGAGTACATCTTTGAGCACGTGCCAGTCGGCACGTCCGAAATCTCGTGGGACAACAGTTTCGGCTTCGACTTGACTCTGTATGAGGAGGAAGGTGAGCCGGCATGGTCTTAGTGGTGCATGATTCAACCGTGGGCGATATCCGCGAAATCGAGGAATTCGAGCTTGACATAGCTTTCGGCAGCGATGAGAACGCGCTGAAATTGGAGGCCCGCGCGGGCGAGGCACCCGAAGAGGGCCAATTCGTGTTCATCGACGGCACCGAGTATGGCGGGGTCATCGACCAGGCGAGCTACGAGGCTGGCAGGGAAGCATCCGGCTCGATTCTGTGCAGTGGCCGCACCTGGCACGGCATCCTTGCGGGCAAGAGGCTTCTGCCCGATTCGGGCAGCGGCTACCTGTCCGTCAGCGGCAAGGCGGGCACGGCGCTCGCGTCGCTCATCGAGCGCATGGGGCTTTCTGGGCTGTTCTCCGCCGCTTCCGACGACACGTCGGTGAGTTACACCTTCGATCGATTTGTGGACGGCTACAGCGGCTTGAAAGCCATGGCGAAGGCCAACGGACGCAAGGTCGTCATGCGCCACAAGGGCGGCAAGGTGGAAATCTCGCTGCCGCCCGCGATTGACTATGCGAACAAGGTCGATTCCGACCTTTTGGACTTCACACTGACCTCAGTTCACCGCTGCGTGAACCACCTGGTCTGTGCTGGCACGGGTGAGCTCGAGAACCGCGCTGTTGTTCATTTCTACGCGGACGCGGCCGGCAACGTCAGCCACACTCAGAGCCTGTTTGGAGTCGACGAGATATGCGCGCTCTACGACTACAGCAACGCCGACGGGGCGAAGCTCGAGGAGGAGGGCGGCAAGAAGCTCAGGGAGTACCAGACCCAAGGCAGCGTCGAGGTCGATGCGCACGACGACATCGACGTCGATGTCGGCGACATCATCTCGGCGCGCGATAACGTACATGGTAAGACCGTCAGCGCGACCGTGGTGAAGAAGATCGTGCAGGTCTCACGCGGCGTGGCAACATATAGGTATGAGGTCGGCAGCGAGACCACGACGAAGAACTCATCCAGTGCGGTCGCCGATGGAGGTGGCGGGCACGCGTACCTTGCTGGAAAGGGCCTGAAGCTCGAGAACTACACATTCAGCGCAGAGGTCGACGCGGAATCGCTCAAGGCCGTTGAGGCCAAGGCCGACAAGGCCGTAACGGACGCCTCGAATTCGCTCCAGACGTGGGCACAGGCGGATATCGCCATGGGTAAGGTGTCTACGCTCGCAGAGGGTGCGGACGCCACCGCGTCGCTATCCGGCGAGGGGCTCGTCAAGACGCTCTCGCTCGGTATCCCACGCGGCGCCACTGGTATCCAAGGCCCTAAGGGCGAGACAGGTGCAACTGGTGGGCGCGGTTCCCAAGGCCCGCAGGGTCCGAAAGGCGACACAGGCCCGCAAGGGCCGACTGGCCCGCAAGGCCCTAAAGGTACTACTGGACCGCAGGGCCCTAAGGGCGAAACCGGTGAGCAAGGCCCGCAGGGCGTGCAGGGAAAGCAAGGCCCACAGGGTATCCAAGGCGAGACCGGCCCGCGTGGTCTGCAAGGTGTCCAAGGTGTCCAAGGCCCTAAGGGCGACACAGGCGAGGGTTTTTCCATCTCGAAGGTATACGCCAGCTACGGCGCAATGCAGGCGGGATGGAAGACGGACGGTGTGAAGGTCGGCGGTTTCGTTGTGATCAGCTCGAATGTCGAGGACCCGCACAATGCTGAGCTGTACGTGAAGACGTCCAATGGCTATTCGCTCATAGCAGACATGAGTGGCGCGACCGGCGTAAAGGGCGCACAAGGCCCGACAGGTGCACAGGGCCCTATCGGCGCGACCGGTGTGACGGGTGCTACCGGCCAGCAAGGACCGAAAGGCGCCACTGGTGCCACCGGCCCGCAAGGGCCAAAGGGAGACACAGGAGCTACTGGTGCGACCGGCGCGAAGGGCGACACCGGTGCGACGGGCCCGCAGGGCGTCAAGGGCGAGCAAGGCGAACGAGGGCCTCAGGGCATCCAAGGGCCGAAGGGTGAGAAGGGCGACCGCGGCGACTCTGGCGTTACCGTCCCGCTGTCGGGGTTCTTCTCTCTCACGGTCGATTCCGATGGCAACCTCTGGTCGCACGTGGCAGACGGGGCGGCACCGCCACTCTCATACGATTCAACCACTGGCGAGCTTTACTACGAGATAGGTGAGTGATCATGGCGAGATACCTTGTAGGTAACATTAAGGGCCCCAAGGGCGACACCGGTGCTACCGGGCCGCAGGGAGCCACGGGTGCGCGAGGCGCCACTGGTGCCACCGGCCCGCAAGGACCGAAAGGCGCCACTGGTGCCACCGGCCCGCAAGGGCCGACGGGAAAGCAGGGGCCGACAGGCCCCACTGGCCCAGCTGGCTCGCAGGGGCCTCAGGGTATCCAGGGTCCGAAAGGCGACACAGGCCCGCAAGGGCCGACGGGAAAGCAGGGGCCAAGCGGCGGCGCGATCAAGGACACGAGGAACGACAACCAGCCGCCGAGCTGGTATATGAAGAACCACCCGTGTGAGACCGTGGTCGAGTTCAAGACGGCGAAAGCCATCGGGCTTTCGGCCGGCGAAACCTTCGCGACCCTCGTCACCTTCGTGCAATGGTACAGCGATACCGGCGGGTACCCGAAGCAGGTCGCTATGAGCGGCGCAGACATATGGTGGCGGCGCGGCGGGTCGAACTCTTCGTGGACGGCGTGGCAGCACATCCTCGATACCCTCGACTCGAACACGACGTGGATCATGGCCCATCGTGTCGGCGAGTACTTGGAGACGAACGGCTCGTTTGACCCGAACAGCATCGGCGGCACATGGGTGCAGGTACCGAGTATCGGGCCGCACACGTGGCTCAGGACTAAGTAAAGGAGAGAACATGGCAAAGACAGAGAATTTCACCCACTACACCTGCGACCGATGCGGCGCGGACGCGTACCTCCGGCAAGGTGCTGCGGCGGCTGGTGACTGGCGCGAGGTCGAGCGCTTCGACCAGTACGGCAGCAGGGCCACGCGCCTGCTGTGCAAGGGGTGTACGGACGAGTACAAGAAGCTCGCAGCCAAGCACGACGGCGAGTTCCAGCAGTTCATGAGCAACGCGAAGGAGTAGTAACATGGCATTTGAAATCGTGGACGGCATGACGGGGACCAAGCACATCAGCTCGGACGACCTGTCGGCGCTCAACGTCGCGACCATCGGCAAAGCAAACTGCGTGCTGAAGTACGGTGACGATTTTAAGCTCACGATGGCGAGCGCGAACAGCGCGACGCTCGGCACCGGTGTAGGTATGGTTGGCGGCAAGCGCTTTTGGAACCAGGCGGCAACCTCGCTGACGGTCCAGTCTGGCACGCAGGGCCAGAAGCGAAACGACTTGGTCGTGGCCCGCTATGCGAAGACTGCCGCGGGCATCGAGAGTATCACACCCGTCGTCATCAAGGGCACGCCAAGCACGGGCACGGCGGCGGACCCCGCGACGACCTCGAACGACTTGAAGCTCTGGCGCATCCCGTTGAACGGTATCAGCGTCGGCACACCAGTCAAACTTTTTGACACCGTAGCCTCGCTCGCGAGCCTCGAAGGGTCTGTATCAAAACTTGAGTATCCAAAAGTCATATGCGGCTCCGTGGTGCGCGACGCGAAGAACTTCAACGCTGTGATGATGTTCAACGATGAGCAGTTCAAACAAATCGCGGGGAGGGCGTTCAACTACACTAAAGACAGCATTTCGGCCATGAACGCGGACGGCAGTGCGAGCGGCGCCATTGTCTTGGGCATCCTCTACGACCCGAGAACTAAGCATTTGGACGCCCACTTGAGCGGTACAACCAACGCCATAAGATTGAATTACATCATCACATTGGGGGCATAGGCGGGGATGATCAGACTGTACAAATCAGTAGTCACCGCCCTATAGCCGTTTCCAATGATGCGCATGATGCCGTCGTTGCCCAGACGCCATTGACGTTATTGACAGCACTGAGAATATTTGTCGTTTAAGAGGTATTAATTCAATGTTTAAATATATTATGACGACTGTCGTAACAACGATTATGGGTACGATAATTGGATGGCTGCTGAACGCAATCAAAACCAACACGGCACAATTATGTAACATATCGCGTCGTGAACACGAAGAACGCGTGCAAAATCGTGCTATGCTCGGTGAGCTGTTGTTTTACCGGCTCGAAGATCTACACCGACGTTTTGTCATAGAAGGCCATCCGTGTTCTGCTGCCGACAAGCAACAAGTCGACGACGTTTATCATCATTATCACGATGAATTGGGGCTCAACGGACCCGGTACGCATATGTATAATGAGATCATGGAAGCACATCAAGAATAAGGGGTAATTATGCAATACCTTCTGCCTGATAAGGCATATGATATCCTTAAGTGGGTCGGCCTCGTTGCCCTCCCCGCAGTAGGTACTTTTGTCGGTACCGTCGGTACCGCCGTCAATTGGGAGCTGACTACTATCGCAGTGACTGTGATCACCGCCGCGGGTACGCTCGTCGGCGCACTCCTCGGTGTGTCTCATGCCACTGCGAAGGCTTCGAATGAGTAACAACGGTAATACTATTGGAAAGGGTGAGTAATTTGGGTATCAAGGCAAATATGCGCGTTGCCGGATATCTATCTAAGCCTCACCTTGTTCGACGATTGGCGTTAGGTGCAAGTACGGTCGCTATCGCACTTGCACTCACAGTACCGACGACGAGTTATGCCTACGAGCGTATCACTAATTACGTCAGCAATGGACACGGGTCGCTGTCACCGCAGTACCTCGTGATCCACGAGACGGCTAACCCGGGCGCGAGTGCGTGGAACCACGTGCTTTTGTGGTCGCGTGACGATACCTACGCAGTGCATGATGTCATGGAGCTAGACGGCTCTAAAGTGTACGATACCGTACCGCAGAACCGCCTGTGCTGGCACGTCGGCAATGGCAATTGGTGTACGATCGGCATCGAGCTGGCACACGCCACAAATGCCACTGATTTCGCCAAGCAATGGACCGAGGCTGTGAAGTGGGCAGGCGACACGCTCCGCGCTCATGGTTGGGACACCAGCCGCCTGCTTAGCCATTACGAGGCCGCACGTATCTGGGGTGGGTCTGATCACACAGACCCGATCGGTTATTTCCGTAAATACGGCAAGACTTGGAGCGATTTCAAGCGCGATGTTGCCACCTATATGGGTAGCGGCTATATCGCGCCGATAGCACCGACGGACGGCAATGGAGGTACGTACCAGCCTTCCACCTCTGCCACGCGTACAAGTTTTCCGAAGTCCACGGGCAAGTCGGTCAATATCCACTATGCCCTCCATAACCGTTATGGCGCATGGAATAGTGCTGTCACCAACTTCAACGACGCCAACAGCGAGGGCTTTGCCGGTGTGCCGTACGGCTCCCACGACATGCTCATTGCATGGGCCGACAGCGGCACCTTGCGCTACCGCGTCCACACCAAGGAAAGCGGTTGGCTCGGCTGGGTCCAAGCAGCCAACTACAACGACAGCGTGAACGGCATGGCCGGCATCTGGGGCCAGGTGATTGACGGCGTGCAGATGTACTACATCACACCGAACGGTGACTACAAGCAGGTCTACTACCGTTCTCAGGACGTAGCCCACGCTGGCTACTGGGACGAGGTATGCGACGACGGCACGACCTACGGTGGCGATGATTACGCTGGTATGTACGGTTACGCGCTCGACCGCCTGCAGGCTTATATCTCAGACGGCACCCGCCGTTGATGGAGGATTGGAGAAAGCATGATGTTCGGTAACTACAACGCGTATCAACCTGTCGGCACACCACAACAATTCGCCATGGATCAGATGCAGTAGTTTCAGCAACGCACTCAAATGCAGCAGAGCATGCAGCTAATCCGTGTCACTGGTATGGACGGGGCCAAGGCATACCAAATGCCTCCCAACTCCGTCGTGCCCCTGTTCGACGCAGACAACGACATCATGTATGTTAAAAGCACGGATGGTGCCGGTTTCCCGACCATCCGTGCTTTTGCGTTCCAGCCGATTGAAAACAAGCCCGAGCCGGCACGGCAATATGTGACACGTGACGAATTCGATGCAGCGATGAAGCACTTGAGGGAGGCGATCGGCAATGGCGAGTAGCCTGTTCGGTGGCGCACAGAAACCAAACCCCTTGCAATCTGCAATGCAGGCTGCGTCCGGTGTAGACTATGCGGCACTCATGGGAATACTCGATAAACACATGGAATGTATAAAAGCCGTGTGCCCTAAAGAGTATGGCGTCGTCATGTCACAGATCTACGCATTACGGTAGTTATCACCTGTCAAACAGTGTCAATCACCTGTCACACTCCGAAAAGGGCCAGTGTGACAGGTGATTGCATTTCTACGTCGCGTTTCTCATTACCTGTCAAGCTGTCAAACAACAAGGGGCCCCTATATTAGATATTTTTTATCTATATATCTAATAGACCTTATATAGATATAAAAGTCAAATTATCTAAGGATAGGGGAGAAAACTGTGTGACAGTTTGACAGGTGATGAGAAACGCGACATAGTGATGCGACTTGCTGTCAAACAGGCTCAAAATCAGCTGTTTGACAGGTGTTTGACAGTGTGACAGGTGTTTCGAAAAAGTTATAAAAACTCGAATAAATCGAAAGAAAACGTTGTATAATAAGGTCCGCCGATCGAAGGAGGTGAAAGATGAAAAGCCTATATGAAACGATCCGTGAGTTCGGCGATACCCAAAGCGGGCTCGCACGAATGCTCGGCATCACCGAGTCCACGTTGTCGTGGAAGATCAACGGCAAAGCCGAGTTCAAGCAGTCTGAGATCAAGGCTATCGCAGACCGGTACGACTTGACGGGCGAGGAAATCAAGTCGATGTTCTTCGCGTAATGGGCCTGTTCGCTTACCAGCAGGCAGCACTTGATCGTGTCGACGGTAAACGCAAATGTGCGTTCTACCACGACATGGGTCTCGGCAAGACGTTCACAGGTGCCGAGAAGTTGATGTCGGACAAGTGCTGGCATTTGGCCTTGGTCGTATGCCAGAAGTCCAAAGTAGCCGATTGGGTCGGCCATTTCGCGAACTACTATGACATCGATGTCATCAATTTGACCAAGCCGCATGCTATGGAAGGTTTCGAACGGCGTATTCGTGACCCACACGCACGGGATGCAGTCGCCGTGATCAATTACGACCTGTTATGGAGACGCCCGGAACTTCAGGCGTTGAAGTGCTTCGCCGTAATGTTCGACGAGTCGTCATTACTGCAGAACAGGTCGTCGAAGCGCACCAAGGCAGCGATGAGGCTAGCCGATAAGGCAAATGAGCTCATTTTGCTGTCGGGCACACCGGTCGACGGCAAATACGAACGGCTGTGGACACAGCTGGACATGCTCGGCTGGCATATCGACGAGAAGCTGTTTTGGCGGCAATATGTCGAATCGGAGACGACGATGCATGAGGGTTTCCCGATCACGAAGGTTACAGGTTACAAGAACGAGGAGAGGCTGGTGCGCAAGATGAAGGAGCTTGGTTGCGATTTCCTCAAGACCGACGACGTCATCGACCTACCGGACCAGCGTTTCATTCGTATCGACGTGCCGATGAGCGAGTATTACCGCAAGTTTGCCAAGACGAATATCATCACGGCTTTCGGCCGCGATTTCGTCGGTGATACGGTGTTCGGCGACCTCACGGCTAAGCGTCAATTGGCGGCTGCGTATTCTCGTGCCAAACTCGAGGCGTTCGGCGATTTGCTGGACGGCACTAGTAAACGACTTGTCGTGTTCTACAATTTCGACGTCGAGCTCGAAGGGCTCACGGCCGAGTTGGAGAAGAGGTACAGGTCGTATGGCGTGCTCAACGGCAAGGCACATGACCTGTCGCCGTTTTTCGATACCGACGACGGGGTCGCGCTCATCCAGTACCAGTCTGGTGCCATGGGCGTGAACCTGCAGCAAGCAGACACATGCGTCTATTTCTCGCCGCCGCTCGCGTCGTCGCTCTTCGAGCAGTCGAAGAAGCGTATCCACCGCGTCGGCCAAGACAAGCCGTGCTCATATTATGAGCTGGTATCGAAAGGCACGGTCGAAGAGAAGATCTACGATACACTGGCGATGCGACGCGATTATACTGAAAAGCTGTTCGAGATGGGAGGTGACTAGTTGGCAGGGGAAAAGAACTTCGAAAACCGTCTGAAACGGTGGCTCGATACCCAGGGTGTATGGCATGTCAAGTTTTTCGCCAACCGCAACACACGTGCGGGCGTGCCGGACATCTTGGCGTGTATCAACGGCCGTTTTGTCGGCATCGAGCTCAAAGGCCCAAACGGCAAGCCGTCGCCGCTGCAGGTATACCACTGCGGGAAGATAACGGAGAGCGGAGGCATAGCCGTCATCGTCTGGCCGGACGATTTCACCCAGTTCAAACGACTTGTGCAACGCCTTAAGGAGAAAGGAGGAAATTGTGACGTTCAAGACCTCATATTCGAGGGTAGGTACCTTCACCCAGTGCCCGCATAAGTTCAAACTCAACTATGTCGACGACCTCGAGGTGCCGTTCAACTGCGATGCTGCGAACCCGCTCGTGATTGGCACGATGCTGCACGAATGTATCGAAATCGGTGTCGACGAGGCCATCGCGAACTATAAAGCCGTTTATCCTGTCATGACTGATTTCATGGTCAACGAACTTATGAAGATCCGCGTACTCGGCTCGCGTGCCCGTGAGCTCGCATGGGGCATGCTGGACGACGACACCGACCCGGTATTTGAGGTGAAGGTTGAGGACGACAGCGGTTTTGTCGGGTTTATCGATATGCTCATCCCCCGTGGCAAAGGCCTGTGGACGATGCTTGATTTCAAGTATTCGAACAACGTCGACAGGTACCTAGAAAGTGGGCAGCTCAGCGTCTACAAATATTTCTACGAGAAGACGCATCCCGGTGAGATCATCCAAGACATGGCCTTCTTGATTGTGCCCAAGACGATGATCAGGCAGAAGAAGACCGAAGACCTCTACCAATTCCGCGAGCGCCTCGCTGCGACGTTGGAAGACATGTGGCCGACTCTGTACCGCGTCCAGTATGATCCCGAGAAAGTTGCCGACTTCACAGTCGGCACTTGCACGATGGCGAATGCCACCGAATTCCCAAAACATGAGTCGCGCCTATGCGACTGGTGTGATTACAAAGATTTCTGTCTAGGAGGAAATGATATGCTTATCCTGCCCAAGAATGAACGCCGCCACGAGGCCGTCATCACCGACCCTGATATGTGGATCTACGCTGACAGCTATGTCGGCAAGTCGACGTTTGTTGACCACTTCGATGATGTATTGTTCATCAACACCGACGGCAACACCCAGAACATCACGAGCCCGTTTATTCAGATTGCCGACGAGCTCGTGACCGAAGGCCGCATGAGCCACAAGGTGCTCGCGTGGACGAAGTTCCGCGAGGCCATCGACGAGCTGGAGAAGCACGACAACAGCTTCCACATCATCGCACTCGACTTGGTTGAAGACCTGTACGAGCACTGCCGTTTCTACGTGTTCGACCAGCTAGGCATCAAGCATGAGAGCGACGGCGGCTACGGCAAGGGTTGGGATATGGTGCGCACCGAGTTCCTCAGCCAGATGAAGCGCCTTAAGTCCCTCGGCTACCGCATTATCTATATTTCCAAGGAGCTCGTCACCGAAATCACGTACGCCAACGGCATGAAGGTGTCGACATTTAAGCCGAACCTGCCGGACAAGGTCGCAAACGTGCTCGCCGGCACCGTCACCATGACGCTCCGTGCCTATATGGACGAGCGTGGCCATTTCCTCCAACTCCGCAAGAACGAGAACGTCTTCGGTGGCGGCCGCATCGATTTCAAACGCGACCGTTGTGACCTCACCGTCAAGGCATTCAACGCAGCGCTGCTCGAGGCACAAGGTGCAAAGGCCGAGGCTGAGAAGCCGAAGGCACGCAAGAAGGCAGAGCCCAAGCCTAAGCCTGAGGTTGAGGCTGAGACTGAGACCGAGGTCGTCGAGGAGCCTGACGCCGCTGAGGAGAAGCCGAAGCGCCGTGTGCGTAAGGCCAAGCCTGTCGCCGAGGAGGAGCCGCCGTTCGACACCGAGGAAACAGCAGAACCCGAGGCTGTCGAGGAGAAGCCGAAGCGCCGCACTCGTAAGCGCCGCGTCGTCGAAGAGTAAATAGTATTTGACATTCGAAAGGATATACCATGGATTTCAGCAAGTTTGACAAGATGGTGGACATCGACGGCCTCAAGAAGGACATCGCAGACGCCGAGGCAAACGGTGGCGGTGCCGATTTCAAGGATGTGCCACACGGCAGCTATGAGGTCGCGATCGACAAGCTCGAGCTCACCGAGACCAAGAAGACCGGCAAGCCGATGGCGTCGTGCTGGATGAAGATCGTGAGCGACGGCGAGTTCAAGGGCCAGCGTATTTTCATGAACCAGGTCATCACCCAGGGTTTCCAGATCCACATCATGAACGCTTTCCTCCGTTCGCTGCTACCCGAGGGTTCTGACATCGACGTCGAGTTTACCGGTTATGCCGAGTACAACGACCTGCTGCTCGATATTGCCGAATATGTCGACGGCAAATTCGAGTACGGCTTGGAGTACGGCGAGAACAACAAGGGCTTCGACACCTTCCAGATCACTGATATTTTCGAGCTTGACTAGGTGCGGCGATGCTCAATTTCTACGACTTCGAAGTTTTCAAACACGACTGGATGGTCGTAGTCATCAACCCCGTCACACGCGATGAGCGCGTCATCATCAACGATGTCGACGCGCTCACCGCGCTCTACGAAGGGCACAAGCGTGAGATTTGGGTAGGTTATAATAATCTCCACTACGACCAGTTCATTTTCAAAGGTATCTTGTGTGGCTTCGACCCGAAGGCGATCAATGATTTCATCATCGCTGAAGGCCATAAAGGCTGGCAATATTCGAGCTTGTTGCGCAAGGTGTATATGGTCAATTACGATGTATTCCACCCGCGTACCGACAGGGGCCTCAAGACTCACGAGGCGTACCTCGGCAACGACATCTGCGAGACGACAGTGCCGTTCGACATCGACCGCAAACTGACTGATGCAGAGATCGCCGAGACCGTGAAATACTGCCGCCACGACGTCGAGCAGACCATCGAGGTATTCATGCAGCGCAAAAGCGAATTCGACGCCCGCATGGACCTGCTCAAAATGTTCGATTTGCCGTTGGTGTACCTCGGTAAGACCGATGCGCAGCTCACGGCAATCATCTTGGGTGCCGAGCGGCCTGCACGCCCACGCGACGATGAGTTCGACATCGTGCCGTTGCCGTGCCTCGACCTCGGCCCGTATGATTTCATCCGTACGTGGTACCTCGACCCGGCGAATCAAGATTACTCCGTGACGCTTAATTTCGACATCGCAGGCTGCCCGCACAAGTGCGCATGGGGAGGCTTACACGGAGCGATTGCCCAGTACGCCGGTGAGGGTTATTTCATCAACGTCGACGTCGAGAGTTATTACCCGGCCGAGATGATTGCGCACGAGCTGCTGTCGCGCAATGTGCAGGACCCGTCGAGATTTAAGGGCATTCGAGACCACCGTATCGAGTTGAAGCATGCGAAAGATCCGCGCCAGAAGGCGTTGAAACTCGTCGTTAATGGCACCTTTGGCGCCAGCAAAGATAAGTTCAATGCGCTCTATGACCCGCGGCAGGCCAACATGGTCTGCGTCAACGGTCAGCTCATGCTCATCGACCTCATGCATAAGCTCGTTCGCGACGTGGGTGCCGAGATCATCCAAAGCAACACCGATGGCGTGCTCATCCGCATGCCTGACGGTTTCGATGGCGGGCCTGATGCATTTTACGACCGCGTCGACGACGTGGCATATGAGTGGGAGCACCGCACCGGCATGGGCTTGGAATTCGATGAGTTCACCCGTGTCTACCAGAAGGATGTCAACAACTACGTCCTCGTGGCGGCAGACGGGTCGATGAAGACGAAAGGCGCGTATGTCAAGAAGCTGGGGCCACTCGACTACGACCTCGCCGTCGTCAACAAGGCACTCGTCGAATACATGGTGCACGGCGTGCCTGTCGAAGACACGATTGCGGCCGACGATGATCTGATCGATTACCAGCGTGTGGTAAAGGTGTCCGGCAAATACAAGTACGGTGTACACGGGCATGAGCGGCTCACAGACAGGTGCTTCCGCGTCTTCGCATCAACACGTGCGTCGGACGGCATGATCGGGCGGGTCAAGGCCGGCAAGGCCAAGCCGGAGAAGTTCGGCAACACGAGCGAGCACTCGTTTATCGACAACGGCGATGTGCACGGCAAGAAGTGCCCAGGTTATTTGGATAAGAGTTGGTATATCCAACTTGCGAAAACGCGACTAGCGCAGTTTGGGGTGATGTGATGGATCGTCTATTTATCGGCTATGTAAAGCTCAACGGCAAGAAGTGTGCGCAGAAGCTGATGGGCGGCCGGTACCTCACATTGGCCCAGGCACGTAAGCTCGACGGCTATGGCGGAGTGTTGGCGCCTGAGACGATTTTCGTCGATGTCGACGACATGGCGCAGAGCGAGAAGCTGATGGACATCATTGAGGCCGAGCAGGTCGCATGTAAGGTCGTCGCGACGACTCGTGGCAAGCATTTCTATTTCGTCGGCTATCCTAAAGGTATGAAATGCAAGACGCATGCACGCCTGGCCGTCGGTATCGACGCCGACATCAAAGTCGGCTCGAAAGCAACCTATGGCAGCTTGAAAGTCGACGGCCACGAGCGTGACGTGATCTATGACATCGGGCCGGACGAAGATTACGACGAGCTGCCGTGCTGGCTCAGGCCTGTGCCGTATACGCCGGAATTCGGTGAGATGGAAGAAGGCGACGGCCGCAACCAAACGCTATTCAACTACATTTTGACGCTGCAGTCGGAGGGTTTCACGAAAGACGAGGCGCGCGAGACCCTGGACATCATCAACCGGCATATGTTCGAAAAGCCCATGGAGCAGCAAGAGCTGAGTGTCGTCTACCGCGACGACGCTTTCGCCGAAGACGTTTTCTTTCACAAAGGCACGTTCCTATTCGACAAGTTCGCCGAATACCTCAAGAACGAGCACCGCATCATCAAGATCGGCCATCAGCTCCATGTATACCGCGACGGCGTCTATGTGTCCGGCAATCTGATCATCGAGAATGCGATGATCCAACATCTGCCTATGCTGTCAAAGGCCAAGCGTACCGAGGTGCTCAACTACCTTGATGTGCTTATCCAAGACGACGCACCCGCGGCCGATGCCGATTACATCGCTTTCGCCAACGGCGTATACGACCTCAAGACGGGGGAGCTCATGCCGTTCTCGCCGGAGTTCGTGATCACGAACCGCATTCCATGGGAGTACGACCCGACGATTTGGTCCGATTTCACCGACAAGACGCTGCGCCGCCTCGCCTGCGGTGACGACGGAATCTATTCATTGTTGGAGGAGGTCATCGGTTACCTGTTCTATCGACGCAACGAGCTCCGTAAGAGTTTCATCTTGGTCGGCGACAAGGCGAACGGCAAGTCTACTTATCTGGATATGCTCAAGACATTGCTCAGCGACAGCAATACGTCGGCGCTTGACCTGGCTGAGCTAGGCGAGAGGTTCAAGACGGCGGAGCTATTCGGAAAGTTGGCCAACATCGGCGACGATATCGGCGACGAGTTCATCGCAAACCCGGCGATTTTCAAGAAGCTCGTGAGCGGTGACCGCGTCAACGCCGAGCGGAAGGGCCAAGACCCGTTTGATTTTTCGAGTTATGCCAAGTTGCTGTTTTCGGCGAATTCGATGCCGCGTATCCGCGACAAGACCGGAGCCGTGCTCGACCGCATCGTGCTCGTGCCGTTCAAGGCGACGTTTTCGAAAGATGACCCGGACTTCGACCCGTACATCAAGTACAAGCTCCACTCGCCAGAGGTCATGAGCCACCTGATCAATATCGGCCTCAAGGGGCTCGAGCGTGTGTTGGCCAACCGTGCATTTACGATGCCCGAAGTCGTCGTCAAGGAGATCGAGGATTACCACGTCGCCAACAACCCGGTCCTCGGTTATTTCGAAGACACGCCTGTCGACGAGGTGGTGAACGAGTCGACGGCGCTCGTATACGACTACTATATGGCCTGGGCAATCAGGAACAACCTGAAGCCACTCGGCCAAAATGAGTTCACCCGCCAGGCTAACAAACATTACGGGCTGGCGAGCAAGACCTGCCGTGTCAACGGCAAACGTGTACGTATTTTTGTAAAGGGGTAAACAATGCCTATCATCATCGAAGGCCCTGACGGCGCCGGCAAGTCCACGCTAGCGAAGTCATTGGCCGGAGCGCTCGATATGAACATTCTGAAAATGACCGCCAACGGCGGCCAGTCTGCGCGTGAGTATGAGCAGAAGCTCGCATGCGACGGCGTCATCATCGACCGTTGCTGGGTGTCTGAGCAAGTGTATTCCGACCTGTTTGGCCGCGAACCCCGTATCAGCAATGGCGATGCGGAGGCGTTGACGGAATTCTGCGGGCTCGTCGGTATCCCGATCATCGTGCTTTTGCCTCCGCTCCATGTCGTGACCAGCCGCCTGAACGAACGCGGTGACGAGTACGCCGATGTCGTATGCCCGAACATCGTCGAGATCTATAAGCGTTATCAGGAGTGGGCTGAAAAGCATGATACCGCGATTGTGCTCGAAGACAACGACCCGGCGACAGCCATGGTGGAGGTGCTCAAATGCATGTTGTAGGCAAGTCGATGAACGACATCTACCGCCAACTCTGCGGCAAAATATCGGTACAGGGCCATGAGGCAGCGGGTACCAAGGAGATACTCAACAGCGGTTTCACGCTGCTCGACATCACCGACAATATCGCGACGGCCCGCACCGGTTATTCGCTATCGTACATGTTGGGTGAGCTCGCATGGTATTTCACCGGCCGCGAAGATGTCGAGTTCATCTCGAAGTTCTCGTCATTTTGGAAGCACATCAGCGACGACGGCGTGACGAACCGGTCTGCGTACGGCGCCATCGTGTTCAACCGCTATGGCTTCGACCAGGTCGCGCAGGTCATCGACACGCTCAAGCGCGACCCGTATTCACGACGCGCGGTCATCAATTTCAATGTGCCTAACCCGAAGCGTTTCGAGACGAAAGACGAGATCTGCACCATCGCGCTCGTGTTCGAGCTCCGCGATGGAAAGCTCGATTGCACCGGCATCATGCGCTCCAACGACGTATGGCTCGGCACTCCCTACGATGTCGTGTTCTTCACAGAGTTGCAGAAGCACATCGCAAATGAGCTCGGCGTCGGCTACGGCAAGTATACACATTTCACGGTGTCGCTCCACACATATGAGAAGGACATCGACCGCGTCCGCGAAGTTTGGTGCTGCAAGCAGGCTGCACCGCACCTCAAGTTCGACATCGAGAAGTTTTTGGCCCATATCTCGGAGATCGAACACATCGCCATGTCGTCCGACGAGCCGAAGCACGACATCGCTGTATATTGTTTCGATAACGACATCGTCACGGAGGTAAACAATGAAGATTAAGATCAACCGTATCGCAGAGGGAGCCGAAATCAAGCTCCCGGCACGTGCACATTACAACGACGCCGGCGCCGACGTCTACACCACTTTCGGCGAGACCCTGAAGCCGCACGAGACCCGCCGCATCCCGCTGGGCTTCTCGCTCGAGCTGCCCGACGGCGTCATGGCGTGCGTGTTCCCCCGATCTGGCATGAGCCTCGAAGGCCTCGTCTGCGAGCTGCCGCCGATCGACTCCGGCTATACCGGCGAGGTGCACGCGATCGTCACCAACTTGACGGACAAGCTCAAAAAGGTGCCGGGCGGCACACGCATCGGCCAGCTCGTCGTCATGCCCATCGTGTTGGCCGACTTCGTCGAGCAGTTGGGCGAGGAGAGGGGCGACGGTGCTTTCGGATCGACCGGCGAGGCCTAGTAAGGCCGAGTATTACCTCGATATCGCGCTTGCGGTGGCGGTCAGGTCGACGTGCCTGCGCCGCCGCTACGGCGCCGTGATTGTGGCCAACGACGAGATCATCGCGACCGGCTACAACGGTGCCGCACGCGGTGATGTCAATTGTATTGACGCGGGCATATGCCATCGCTGCGGTCATGGTCATAACGATGGTGATTACGGCTCATGCCCGGCGGTACACGCTGAGATGAACGCCATGTTGTCGGCATCGCGCTCTGAGATGATCGGCGCGACATTGTACTTGGCAGGCGTCGACCTCGAGACAGGCGAGCGCATCCCGCCTGATGAGATCTCATCGTGCCCCGTGTGCATGCGCATGATCGGCAACGCCGGCGTCGACGTCGTCACAAGTGCATAGAAATAGAAGAACGCCCCAGACGCTCAATTGCATCTGGGGCGTTCTCCCCACAAAGGAGTAAGGTGCGGTGGCCCAAAACCGCACCTCCTATTTTATCACACGTAATGCTATCAGGCGTTGACCCACTTGAGGGCGTTCTCGATGCAAAGCCGCTTGTTCACATTCTCGAACTCTTTACGGCAGATCAGTTTCCACGCGCCACGATTGGTGGCCTTGAAACGGCAGTAGTGCACGCAGTTGTCGTCGAGGACGATCTTCACGCGGCGGCCGCAACCGATGATCTCGTATGCCTCATTGAACGGCTGCTTGAAAGCGACACGCCCGAGCTTGATGGCGTCGTCGAAAGTCTTAGCCATGGTGTTTCCCTTCCTCGTGGTTGACAAGATTATATTACCCGGTAACTACCCGAAAGCACACAGCTATTTTCAAATAAATCAAAAAAGTTTTCGATGAATTTGAAAATAGATATGTACATACGCGTCCCGCGGTGGGATAATGACCTTGTCAACCAGAAGGAGGAGCAAAATGAAGCCCGTTAAGGTCACCAAGCAAGACCAGTTCGGTTACGAACGCACGTTCGTTATCCGCCGCGACGAGACTTGCGGCAAGATGTTCCTCGCCGAGATCGACCCAGATTTCGGCTTCGAGTCGTTCCGCGGCGTATACGGCTCCATGGATGCGGCACTCGACCGCATCGAACTGCTCATCGGCTAACTGAAAGGAAACATCATGGCTAAAGAGTTCTACACCGTCGAGGTCATTCCACACCTTGAGAATGGGACGTGCGAATACAATTACGTGCCCACTTTCGAAGTCCGGATCGATAAAGGCGGCAATGAGAAGTCATTGACGGCACGCCTCATATGCCCAGAATGGCAGCCGATCAACATTATCGAGACGATAGACGTCATCAGCGGCGTGCTCAGGTGCCCGTATGTTTCAGATTTCATCGACATCTCGTATATCGTCAATTTATGCCGGCTCGATAAACTCGACGCCCACCGCATCCTCAAGCAACTCGACGATGCCGGCTCTGTAGTTTTCGAGGTCACTGTGATCTATTTGCTCGAACAGTCTGTCTAATACCGTCAAAATCGAAGGAGAAAGGAAACACCATGGCAGAGGTGACGTTCACTGAGAAGGAACTTGGTTTCATCAACGAGTGCGCGATCGACAAGAAGGGCGTGCTGGTCGAGATGCCGGCAAACCCGTTCCCGTCACTCTATCGCAAGGGCGTCATCACCAAGAAGGGCGATGCCCTCACTGTTACGAAGGACTTCCGCGACATATTCTACCTCGACAGCCAGGTCGTGCATATCGACCTCACCAAGGCCGATGGTGAGGTCGAAGACGGTGGCAAGAAATTCAAGTACGGTGAGACCGGCGACGTGATCATCGAGGACGCGCCTGTCGATTACGCCGGCTTCCGCCAGGCGATCACCACCAACCTCCGTGATCGCCGCACGAAGGGCATTGATGAGTTCCAGCTGATCGATAAGGCCATGCAGGTATACGATGCCGCGCGCGAGGCCAGGGCGGCCAACGGCGACGAAGGCACCCGTTCGGAGCATACGACAGTCGGCAGCCGCAAGCACTGGCGTTACGACTTGGCCGACGTAGTTTCGGCATTCTTCGGCGTCGGCATGGAAGTCGACAAGCGTGAGATCGTCTTTACTGGTGACCTGTACATGGCTGGTGCGGCTGAGCTCACGTTCGAGTACCTATTTAAGATCGGCAACCGCCGTGCGCAGCGTTGCTACGATGAGCGCCTGTTCGCCGGTGAGCCCACGGTCGGCGTGTATGCCGAGAAGGCCGCTGAGTTCATGGCCGAAGTCGAGAAGCGCCTACAGCATGAGGGCGCCGATGTCGAAGTCGACGGTGAAGTCGTCGGCGAGGTGGTCGTCGACCTCGACCATGTCGATGATATCGAGTTCGGGGAGGTCACTGATGGTCACTGATATGAAAGAGATAGCCAAGCGCCTTCGTACCGAAGCCAATTACCGGCGTGATTACAACGGGGAAGACACCATTTTCAATATGTCGAACTACCGTTTCACCGAGGGTGTGCCCATTGCTTTCGGCATGGACGACATGGATATATACGCAGATCTACCCGTTTACGAGCTGTTCGATAAGTTGGCAGATCTCATCGATCCGCAAGAACGTTAAAACATTTCGAAATAGATTTCAATTTATCGAAATAATTAGTTGCCATCGTGATATAATGACCTTGTCAACCAGAAGGAGGAACAAATGCCCGAATATATCGTTTTCGTCATGCCGCCGAGTGATGAGGATGCCGAGCCGTTCGACATCCCGGAATGGGGGTTTGACGCGGCCATGGCCACCGCGGGGCGTTACCGCGAGCGTGGTTGGAAGGCATGCATCATCGATTACGGCACACCGTTCGTGCCGTGGCGTGCTGGGCGCCTAGACGGCCCCGATATTCGCGTCATGGCACGAACGTGCGACGAGGCATGCATCCGCGCACGCGCTATCAGCTACGATTGCGCCAGTTTCCAGAGGGAGGGCTAATTATGCGTGATTTCATCTACACTGCATTGACGGTCGCAGGTATTGTGGCCACAGCCGTCGCCGCGGCATACGCGTTCGCAGACAGGGGCTATTTCGCCGTAGGCGGCGAGTATGCGTTCCTGGCCCTACCACTGCTCGGCATGTGTGTCGAGTACATGGTCAAAGACCGATGAGGAGGGAGCCATCATGCAGATCGGCGATGTGAAGCCGTTCAAATATGTCTACGCGGACGATCGCCAGCAATTCACGAAGCCGCTCGAAGAGGCGGCGGAGTTCTTCGTCGCGTGGCATTTCTGGATACAGCGCCGCGACAACCAGAGGTATTCGACGAAGGCACGCGACAAGATGCTAGACAAGGCCGCAGATGTGATCCAAGCGGTCGTCAACTGCGTCGCATCGGTCGGTATCGACGATATGTCGGAGTTGATGAAGCGCTGCGAGAAGCGTAACACGAAGAGGGGTAGGTATTGATGCAGGCCGAAGTGGTCGTGGCCATGGAGCGGAGGCCGGTCACCGTGCACGGTCATCGCGGCCGCCTGATCGGGTGGTTCCAACGAGGCGGTTTCCTCGGTAACAACCAGAAGCCCGTCGGGCTCGTCGAGTTCGCAGACGGTACGGTCGGCGAGTACGAGGCGAAGGAGGTGCGTTATGCCGACCACATATAACCGTTGTGTACCATATGACAGGGACCTCATGCGCTCGTGTATATACGGGCTCGCAGTCGGTGACGCCCTCGGCGTGCCATATGAGTTTTGTAGGCGAGGCACGTTCGAATGCACTGGCATGGTGGACGGCGGCACGCATGGGCAATTCGCCGGCACTTGGTCCGACGACACGTCGATGGCCTTGTGCATATGCTCGAGCATCAAGCGGCTTGCGTATATCGATGTGGCAGACATCGCCGGCAGGTTCCGCAGATGGCTTGAACATGGCGATTTCACGTGCGATGGGTATGCCTTCGACGTCGGCGTGACATGCGAGAGGGCGATCTCGACCGGTGTACCCGGGAAGTCATATGACGAGTGCGGCAACGGCTCGCTCATGAGGACGGCGCCGCTCGCCATGTTCGACTACCTCGATTTCGGCAAAGTACGCGACGTGTCTGCAATCACACATGCCCACCCAGTGGCGGAATGGTCCTGCGTCACGCTATGCGACATGTTGTGGGCTATCCGCAATTCCGGCACACCGGCGAAGGTCGATTTCCGGCGCAGGTACGGGCACATCGTGTCGAGGCCGGTCGAGGCCGTCAAAAGCGATGGCTACTGCGGGCACACGCTCGAGGCCGCGCTCTGGTGTCTCATGAACACGGGCTCATATGCAGACTGCGTACTCACTGCCGTCAACTTAGGCGACGACACAGATACGACTGCGGCCGTGGCCGGTGCGCTCGCAGGCGTGTATTACGGTTTCGAGGCAATCCCGCCGAAGTGGGTCGGCCGGCTGCGTGGCAAGGCAGTAATCGACCAATGCATTTAGGGAGGTGACAGGCGATGATCGACGGGTATCTGTTGAACATGCGTGTGTTCAACAAGGTGAACGACGATAAGCACCAGGCACTCAAGCCGCTCGAGGAGGCAGCCGAGGTCTTCGGTGCGTGGCAGGCGCGCCACAATATGCGCTTTGCCCCACGGGATGCGTGCGGGGCGTCTCGCAGGGACCTTATCGACGAATGCGTGGACACCGTGCAGGCAGCGGCAAACATGCTGGCTGCCGTCGGCGCGACACAAGGTGAGGTCGACGCCGCCATCAAGCGTATGGACGAGCGCAACGGGGACCGAGGCAGGCTCTGAGAAATGGAGGAAGAAATGGCTGTCGAACTGCCCGAAGACGCGGAGGGCCGTGAGATCCCGCTCGATACCGAGATCCTGTACGACGAAAACGGGAACGAGTACGAAGTCTACTATTACAGATACCCAGTGCGTCGAACCACCCCGCGGCGTAAGTGGCAGGTGGTGGTAACGGACTACATCGTACACGATGCCTCAGACCTCTACCTCACCCCACCAGATAGCTGGGAGAAGCTAGACGAAGACCTGCAGGCAGTCGGGGTCTGTGGGGATTCCCCTGAACTCGAAGACCCGGTGTGCGCATACGCACGCAATGTCGGCAAGAAGTGCGCCGAATGCAAACTCTACGCGGGGGATTGCATTGTCAATATGTGCAAGGACATCGTGTCCCGTATCCACAAGCTGAGGGGTGAAGGCAGATGACGGCCATGGAGCCATGCCCGAAGTGCCATCCGACTGGGCACCTGCACATCGAGGTAACCGATGATGACTCGACTGCCAGCCGGCCCGTCGAAGTAGGGTGTACGGGGTGCCACGCCTCCGCGCAGGCCGATCATGTGCCCACAGGCTCGTCTGCCGACGGGCGCAGGCCTGGCGACGTGCAGTCGACACGCGGGGGCATCGGGCGATGGGACGGGCATCGCGACGACTGGGAAGGGGTATTCAACCATGGGTGAGGGAACATGCGCCGCATGCGCCGACTGCGACGGCGGTGCCTGCACAGCCGACGATATGGGTATCCGATGCCCCGACTGCGGTGGGCAGGTCGATTCCCATGCCGGGCATATCGGCAACGGCCATGTGCCCGCCTGCGAGAAGGGCAGGCCGCCCATGCGCGAGGCCAGGTACCACTGCCGGCACTGCGACTCGACCGTCATCTTCCCCAAGAAGTGGGAACCGGAAGGGGTCAGCCATGATTGAGAACGAGCCCGTCAGCGGGTACAACTTGCCGCCTGGATGCCTCGACGACGACATCGGCCGTGCGTTCGGCGGCGAGCGGCGCTATTGCAGTGAGTGCAGGCATTGCATCGTATCGGACGAACTCGACTGCTGCGTCTGCGCGCCCAGGCTCGCCGATGCGGTCGCGAGGCTCAAGGGCACGCAGCGCTGGTCGCCGAGATACATCCTCGCGGCGGTCGAGGACGCGTTCATATACGAAGACGACTGCTGCGCCGGTTTCGAGGAGTGACGGTCGCCGTGAGTGGGAGGAGGAACAATGACTGACTGTGAGCGCCGCCGGTCGGTCGCCGACGCCGTACGCCGCGAAGTGGCGTACCGCCCGAGCGGCACGATGTCCGAATGGTGGTGCAGGCTGCATGAGATGGTGACTGGGGTCGACGACTACCCTGACCCGGGGGAGACGCTTTCGGCATTGGCGGATCTAATCGAACCGGAACCGGAGCGCACGTGCCAGATGGTCGACGACGGTGCCGGGCCCTGCTGCTCTGAGTGCGGTCGCAGGCACCCCTACGGTGACGAGCCCAAGTTCTGTATGGGCTGTGGCGCAAGGGTAGTGGAGTAGATGTAAAAACATGCCTAGAAATGATTCTAGCATACGTAGAAGGCGCTATTTTGCCCAGGCGCGTATGCTTGCAGGGCCCCGAGGCAGATATTCGCCTCGGGGCATTTTTTTGCGCCTCGGGGTCGAAAGTGGCACTTTTCGATAAATTAGCGTGGTTGACAGGTAGTAAACGGCGAAACGCGATGTAGATAGATGTGTGGCGGCGCATGGTGCAAGTTACTGTCACACTGCCTGTCACACTGCTTTTGGGCCAGTGTGACAGGTAGTAGGCGTCAAAACGCGACGTAGATTGATTGTTGGGTACCCAAGTGTCACACTGGCAAACAGCAGGCCGCCCCTATATTAGATATTTTCTATAGGTATATCTACCATTTTATAAATATATATTTTCAAAATATAGGGGTATAGGGGAGCGTGTCAGTGTGACAGTGTGACAGGTAGTTGCAAATACATGCGTCTACATCGTATTTTGTCGAGACTACCTGTCACACGGTGCAGATAAATCGAAAAAAGCAGTGTGACACCTGTGTGACAGCAGTGTGACAGGCAGTCGAGGGCGTATATGTTGACCTCGGTGAACATGTGGGGGCGTTTCGATTTTGACGGGTGGGTGTATACAATATACATATTCAAAAAAATCGAAAGGCCGCCGATGCCTCAGCTGTGTATACCGCATATACACAGTATACACACTGTGCACAGCCGAAAGGCTATCCAAATGCCCGCCGGTATGCATCGGAGCCCAATCGGCATGCCGTGGGCCATCAGAGACAACCGCATGCCGCCGTTGACCGCCGTTGGCCGCCGTAGGCGATCGCGGGCCGCAGTCAACGGCCGTAGGCCGCCGCCAATCGCCGTACAATATATTCCGATGGATACGGGGAGGGGTATTTTGCCTTATATCAAATTCAACAACGCAGTGCAGCGTAAGCGCTATTGGCTCGGCGAAGACGGCATCGAGCTGATCAACGACTGGAGGCGCCGGGGGCTCTCGGTGAAGGCGATCGCCGAGGACAAGATCGGCGTCGCGGCCACCACGCTCATGACATGGCGCCGGCAGTCGCCCGAGCTGGACAAGGCGCTCACCGTCACCGAGGACCTCGTAGACGGCCAGGTGGAAGGCGCATTGCTCAGGCGCGCGCTGGGGTACGACTATTTCGAGGAGACGTGGGCACCCGACCCCGACACGGGCCGGGAAGTGTTGACCAGGAAAGTCAAGAAGCATGTGCCGGCCGATGTGAAGGCCATCGCCATGTGGCTGTTCAACCGCCGCGGTGACGCCTGGCGGTCGATGCAGCCCCAGTTGCCTGCCGACGACGGCGACATCATCGATGTGAAGAACGTGCTCGTGCAGATCGAGGAGGCGGCAGATGGAGATAAGGCTGACGCGTAAGCAAGCCGAATATGTGCGCGAGGCGCACCACCGCTGGAACCTCGCGACGGGTGCGGTGCGCTCCGGCAAGAGCCACCTGGCCGTGCAGTATACGATCCCGGACAGGCTGATCAAGCTGCGCGGCAAGAAGGGCCTGGCGTTGATCTTAGGCGCCACGAAGGAGAACATCGAGCGCAACGTCTTGACGCCTATGCGTGACATGTGGGGCGACCGGTTCGTCGGCGACATCAACGCCCGCAACTGGTGCGAGGTCTTCGGCGAGCGTGTGTACTGCATCGGCGCCGAGAACGCCGGCCAGGTATCGAAGCTCCGAGGCTCAGAGGTCAAGTTCGCGTATTGCGACGAGATCTGCGACATCCACCCGGACGTGTTCGAGATGCTCAAGAGCCGCCTGAGCCTGCCGTACAGCGAATGCCACGGGGCATGCAACCCCGCGGGGCCTACGCATTGGCTCAAGCAGTTCATCGACAAGGGCGAGGCCGACCCCGGTATCGACATGTTCGTGCAGAGGTATACGATCGACGACAACCCGTTCCTGCCGCCTGCGTATGTCGCAGGCCTCAAGGCCGAGTACCGCGGCACGGTGTACTACGACCGGTACATCAGGGGCCTGTGGGCTAAGGCAGAGGGCCTCGTGTACCCGAACTGGAAGGACGCCCAAGAGCCGACATGGTCGCCGGCGGGGCTTGAAGGCGTACGCGGCTACTGCGTGAGTGTCGACTACGGGACGCAGAACCCGTTCCATGCGATCAAGTGGATGCTCGACCCTGCCGGTACCTGGCATGCGGTCGGCGAGTACCGCTATTCAGGGCGTGAGGAAGGCAGGCAGAAGACAGACCCCGACTATGTCGACGACCTGGTCGTGTTCACGGACGACGCACCCGAAGACGCAGAAGTCGAGGTCATCGTCGACCCCAGTGCATCGTCGTTCATCGCACAGCTGCGGAAGCGCGGCGGGTTCAAGGTGAGGAAGGCCGACAACGACGTCGGGGACGGCGTGCGCGACACGGCATCGGCGATGCAGTTGGGCCAGGTCAAAATCGGGGACACACTCACCGAATTGGCACGTGAGTTCACGGGCTATGTATGGGATGATAAGGCAGACCAAGACAAGCCGGTCAAGGTCGACGACCACGGCATGGATGCGCTGAGGTATTTCGTGAAGACGAAGCGCGTGTACAGGCCGCGTGACATGGTGTATGAGTCGCCGTTCACGGGCGGCGCAGACGAGGGACCCAGGAGGTTTGAACTATGAGATGGGATGAGGTACGCGATGACAAGTCGCGCATGCTCACGTACCAAGATTTCGTGGAGGCGGGCGACGCCAACCGCGAGGGCTTCGTACTCGAGGCGATCGAGCGGCATAAGTCGGGCGAGGCGTACCGCACGGCACGCATGGCCGATGCGTATGACCGCCAGGAAAACACGACTATCAACACCTATGTGCAGAAGGTCTTCGACATCACCGGGTCCAAGCTCGTGGACTTCACCGCGAGCAACAACAAGATCGCGAGCAATTTCTTCCACCGCCTGAACACCCAGCGCACTATGTACTCGCTAGGGCAAGGCGTGTCGTTCATCGATGTCGACGAGGTGGGCAAGAAAGACGAGACCAAGGAGAAGCTCGGCAGGCATTTCGACCACGACCTGTGTACGCTCGCATACGATGCGCTCATCCACGGCGTGTGCTTCGGCTTTTGGAACCTCGACCGCATGTTCGTCTTCCCGCTGACAGAGTTCTGCCCGCTCTGGGACGAATACGACGGCACGCTCAAGGCGGGTATCCGCTTCTGGCGTATCGACCAGTCACGCCCGATGCAGGCCGTGCTATACGAGGCCGACGGCTATACGCGTTTCCAGAGCCGCCAGGATGCGAACGGCGTCACGAGCGAGCGGCTCGATGTCGTCGAGGGGAAGCGGCCCTATATCGAGAAGACGAGCTATACGCCGGCTGACGGTATCGAGCAGGTGATCGGCGGCGAGAACTACTCGGCATTGCCGGTCGTGCCGATGTGGGGCTCGAAGCTCCACCAGTCGACGTTGGTGGGCATGCGCCAGGCGATCGACAGCTATGACCTCATCCGCTCTGGCTTCGCGAACGACCTCACCGACTGCGCGCAGATCTACTGGCTCGTGTCAAATGCAGGCGGCATGAGCGACAAGGATCTGCAGAAGTTCCTCGACCGCCTGAAGATCAACCACGTCGCGCTCGTCGACTCCGACGACGGCGGCAATGCGCAGGCATATACACAGGAGATCCCGTACGCCGCACGCCAGGCGTACCTGCAGTCGATCCGCGACGGCATCTACGAGGACTTCGGTGCCCTCGATGTGCACACGGTGGCTGCAGGCGCGACCAACGACCACATCGATGCCGCGTACCAGCCTATGGATGAGGAGGCGAGCGATTTCGAATATCAAGTCTCGGAGTTCGTGCAGCAGCTGCTTGCACTCATGGGTATCGAAGATGTGCCGGTGTTCAAGCGCACACGCATCAGCAACCAGAAAGAGCAAGTCGATATGGTGATGAGTGAGGCACAGTACCTCGACAACGAGACTATCTTGCGCAAGCTGCCGAACATCGCGCCCAGCGAGGTGGCGGCGATCAAAGAACGCCTCGACGCCGAGGATGAGGGACGCATGGGTACGCTGGTGAACGCCACTGCGACTGCTGACGGCGAAGGCGATGACGAAGGCGATGACGAAGGCGATGACGAAGGCGATGACGATGACGGTATACTTTAG
>CBCSNQ010000012.1:0-36229 GCA_965141565.1 uncultured Collinsella sp.
GCGGGAGGGGCCGAGATTTCCCCCTTTCGCTCCGGCTGCAAGCAGAGTCGCTCAGGAGGAAACTCGGCCCCTCTTGCCCCGACGCACTGTGTCTAGACGGATTGCACCTCCTGTTTTTAGAGATAAATACCATTTAGCGGTGATATTCAACCGTTCAAGATATTATGTAATGGCATATTACGTCATATGACGTAATATGCCATTAGCAGTCAAGGATGATTGTCTGTGTTCAAGTCGAGAAAGGGGCAAAATGATTAAACTGTGTCGCGTCGATAGCCGGTTAGTGCATGGGCAGACCGTGTTCTCTTGGTATCCAACGCTTGAAGCAAACGCTATTCTTGTGGTTTCAGATGAGTACGCCGCAAGCAAAGAGCGAATTCAAGCGCTGCGAATTGCAAAACCCGCTGATGCCAAATTGGTTGTCAAAAGTGTAGAAGATTCCATCGTGGCCCTTAACGGAAGCGCGGTGGATAAATACGAGCTAATTGTTGTTGCGGGAAATGTACATGACGCCTGTGAAGTTGCGCGTGCGTGTCCAAAAATAACGTCTGTGAATTTAGGCGGCGCTCGACCGTTGGGGGATAGCGTAAAGGAGCTTGGCCCTGCTGTGCGCCTTTCCCAATCCGATATTAATGAAATTAAGAAAGCCATGGCTGATGGAATCGAGTTCGAGGTAAGGCAGGTTGCTAGCGAGAAAAAACGCATCGTAACAAGTTTTGATTTGTAGGAAGAGGGAGAAATATGCTGCTTCAAGCTTTTCTGGTTGGTCTTGCCGCTGCGATAGGTCAATCGGATTATTTACTCGGTGCTGCGATGGTCGAGCGGCCGATTGTCCTCGGAGCGATTGTCGGTATTTTTTTGGGTGATATTCCGACTGGCGTTATTGTTGGTTTCCAGCTCGAACTCGCGTTCATGGGGGTCTGGCAGGTTGGTGCTGCCGTGCCGCCCAACGTAATTGTTGGTTCAGTTTTGGGAACAGCCTTTGCGATTACTATGGGTGCGGGTCCCGAGACCGCTCTGACTATTGCTATGCCCACTGCGGTGCTTGCCGGCATGTTTGACAGCCTTATGTATAGCGTTGTTACGCCTCCTATGGCTGTCTGGGCTGATCGTGGCGCCGAAAAAGACGACCCCAAAACGATTGCAGCCGCTGTGTGGACCAATGGAATTCTCTACATCATTGCGCTTGGCTTGATTTGCGGCGTGGCTTTTTACGTTGGAAATGATGCTGTTCAGGCACTGATTGACGCCATTCCTGATTGGCTTACGAATGGGCTTACGATCGCAACGGGTATTCTGCCCGCGCTTGGATTTGCGCAGCTTATGTCAATCCTGTCCACCAAGGAGCTGAGCTTCCTATTCTTTGGAGGCTTCTTGCTGAGTGCCTATCTAAACATTCCGACGATCGGTATCGTGGCGTTTTCGCTGATCCTGATTGGGATTCTCAATATGGCTCACATTTTTATGCCTGCCAGTGCGGCGGTCGCTAAGGAGGTTGACGATGACAACGAATTCTAATGATGTTCTTGAGCTCTCGCCGGAGTCAAATAAATCGACCGATAAGAGAATAACCAAGAAAGACTTAAAGGCGTTATTTTGGCGTAGCTTTCCACTCAACATCATGTGGAGCTTTGACCGACAAATGAACGTTGGTTTCTGCTACGACATGATTCCGGTAATCAAGCGGTTATACGATAAGCCTGAAGACCGGATCGAGGCATATAAGCGTCATCTTGAGTTCTACAATATTCAAGTTACGTTTAATCCTCTGGTCGCCGGCATTGTGGCCTCCATGGAGGAGGAGAACGCCAACAATCAGGACTTTGACACCGCCTCAATTAACGCCATGAAAGCATCGCTTATGGCTCCGCTTTCCGGTATTGGAGATTCACTGATTGCCAGTACGCTTCGCATGATTGCGACGGGCGTTGTGACAGGACTTTGCCTTTCGGGCAGTCTGCTCGGCCCAATCCTGTTCCTGCTTCTTTATAATGTCCCAACGATCCTGATCCGCTGGTTTGGGCTTCAGTATGGTTATTCGCTTGGCAGTGGCATGATTTCGAAGCTGAACGATTCTGATGTAATGCACAAAGTTACGTCCGGCCTGGCGATTGTGGGACTAATGGTAGTTGGTGGAATGGTGGCGACCACCGTTGCAGTTACCACTCCGCTCGCTCTTAACTTCGGCGACACCGCGTTTAAGTTGCAGGAAACGCTCGATGGGATATTCCCGGCTCTTTTGCCGCTCTGCGCGTTCGGGATCATGTGTCTTTGCAATAAGAAACAGGTCAAAATTATTTGGCAGATTGTGGGCATTCTCGCTGCGGGTATTGTGCTCGGCGTCCTGGGGATTTTGGGCTAGAGAAGGCGTCCATCTTTTGAGATGCTGAACTCGAAGGACGATGCGTCTGCTCGCCAAACGGTTTTTGAATAGTGGAGCGGCATTTCATCGCAGGCATATGTGACGTGCTCGACAACGCTCACGGGGGCTCCAACGATATAACCGAGAAGGTTTGCTTCTTGGAGCCCCGCTATTCCTGCGGTGATTTTGAGCTTCTCAATACCGGTTGCGATGCTGTAATGGTTGGCGATCAGGTCGAAAAGACTGGCATTGTCTGTGAGAAGCTCCAGTAGTCCGGGCAGAGTGCCCTGCGTTGCATAAACGGTGTCGATGGCGCAGGGGGCATTTTCGATATAAACCAAGCGCGCAACTCGTTGCACTACGGTTCCGTTGTCAATTTTGAGCTCCCGTGCAATGTGGGCATCAGCCTTGATCAAGCCTGTTTCCAAGATGGACTTGGTTGTTTTATCGCCGTATTGGGGGTCGGAGCTCAAATTGAAAATGGTGCTTGTTCCTCGTTTCAGGGTGAGCTTCGATGGGTTTACGAATGTTCCCTTGCCTCGCAGGCGGTAGAGCAAGTTTTGGTCAATGAGATTCTGTACGGCGCGTCTTACGGTGATCCTGCTTACTTTGTATTGCTTGCAAAGCTCGGTTTCGGTGGGAATCTGACTGCCGCCGGGGAGTTCGCCAGAAACTATTTTCTTGAGGATATCGTTTTCAACGGTCTGATAGAGAAGCTCTGGCTGAGTGAGCTCGTCTTTTGCTGCAGGCATGGTGGACCCCTTGGTCTTCAGTTTCTTTAGTACATAGATATACGACAACTGAGGACATCATAAGCCGTTATCTCAAAAGTTATGGAAATATCGATTTGGCGTTATCGCCGAGAGGGGATTTAAGATGGGCAGACAATACGACGAGGCGTTGATTGGCGCCATCTCCGGTCGCTCGTTTATAACCGAGAAGAGGGGGCTCGAGGTTCAAATTCGTCCGGTTCCTGATGATGAAAGAGAGCATGTGCTTGACCCACGAATTCTCGAGGTATCTCGCAAGAAGATGCGGAATGTTAGCATGTCTCCGAGCTGGACGAGCCTTATTGGAATGCGCCATCGCCCGGATAAGCCGACATACCGCCTACTCGATGGTGAGGTTCAGCGCGATGAGATCCTCATGGAGGCGGCCGATCGCTATATAGATTTATTCGTCTGGACGCCACCAAATCATAAGAAGGCAAGTCCAGCGCTTGTTTACCTGCATGGCGGCGCGTTTATGGCGGGGAATGTTCTGCAATTTGAACATCAGCTCGAGTTCATCGCCGAAAAGTCTGGTGCAGTGGTGGTTTATCCAGAATACCGCTTGGCGCCGGAGACGGCATTTCCCGGGCAGATCGAGGATTGCGTTCTTGCTCTTGATTATGTGTGCGAGCATGCCGGGGATCTCGGAATCAATCCTCATAAAATAATGGTCGCCGGCGACTCCGCAGGAGGAAGCCTTACTAATGCGTGTGTTCAGCTCAGGGGTGCTGGAGCTGTAGCCCATGCCTTCGAAATTTATCCTGAAGTCGACCTTGCGGGCGAACAGGGCGAGGGATATGAGGATTTTCCTGCGATAGCCGATCAAGAGGACGTTGCGCGTTTTCGCATCGACCATCTTCGCGATTCGGACGGCCCGATGGTCGAACTTTGTGCACACGGAAAAATGTCTCCTCATGACCCGTTGATTTCTGCGCTAATGCTTGAGGACTGCACTGATTTCCCCCCGGTGACTATCGTGACATCCGAATACGATCCGCTTCGTATCCCCGATGAAAAATGGGCTACAAAATTACGGTCTTCAGGAATCGATGTCGAGGTCATCGAATATGCCGGATGTGACCATGGTTTCTTCGATCATTTTGGCGTGTACCCGCAATCGGAAGACGTGTGTTTGTTGATGGCTGAGAAGCTTAAAGAAATGGCTGCACAATAACGTCTCTCGGCGATAAGGGACTGAAGTCGCCTGTGTTTCTGCATTCGTGGTTCTCAGTCTGATTAAAAATGAGGCTTGCTCCTTGCCCGAGTGGGTGGGGGGCAGTTTGTTTTTTGTAGCGATGCGAGGCGAGTGCCGCGCACTTTAGATCGCCATTTTGCTTCGCTGTATACCACTTGACGTAATAAAAGAGGCAAGGGCGGTGCGAGGGCCAACAGTCATTCTAAGCTCGGATTCGTATTCTAAAAAGGTTGTTTCGGTTGCGCGGTACAATATAGCAAAAAAGAATGATAAAATGAATTCGAAAAAGAATTCATTTTTAGGAGGTATGTATGCCTGCTTTGCAGATGCTCGACAACCTTGTTCCAATTAGCGATTTCAGCCACGGTAAGGGCTCGGCTGCATTTTCGAAGGTTGGGGACGACAATCCTGTTGTGGTTCTCAAACACAACAAGCCAGCGTTTGTGATTGTTACACCCGATGAATATAGGGAAGCGAAGCAAGCGGAGGAGGACCTCACCTTGTTAACGTTGGCGCTTAAGAGAATGGCTGTGGCAAGTGACGATGCGCTTGTTTCCCTGTCTGATGTTATGGAAGAGCTGGGTGTGAGCCAGGACGAACTCGATCAGATGGATGAGGTCGAGTTTGAATGAGTGGGTACGAAGTCGCTTTCTACCCGGATGCTCTCAAGGATATTAAGCGTCTGGACGGCTCCCAACGAAAGATCGTCCTTAAGGCTATAGAAAAAATCAGAACGAACCCATTGCCGCAGAACGAAGGTGGATTCGGCAAGCCTCTTGGAAACAAGGCAGGTACGGATTTGACTGGCTTTATGAAGATCAAGCTCAGGGGAAGTGGCATTCGAATCGTGTACCGCCTCATCAGAATTAAAGAAAAGATGGCCATCGTAGTGGTAGGCGCTCGCGAAGACATGGAAGTCTACCGAACTGCTCAGAGACGAGAACTCGATTTCGAGAAATGGGCGGAAGAGAATATCTAGCTTTAACGATGAACGACGAGTGAGCGTTGGTGGGGCCCTGACGAATTAGATTCGTCAGGGTTTTTCGCTGAACCAATTGCCTTCAGCCTCCGTTGACCTTTCCTTCCAATTCATCAGCCAACGTACGTCATAGCAATCCCCGGTAGGTCGCAGGGCGCTTCGCGGGCGGGCCAGGCTTTATCTGAACGACTTTGCGAAGCAACCGGAGTGAAGATAAAGCCTGGCCCGCCCGCGAAGCGCCACAAAGACCGCAGGGACGGGAGCAGCTATACTACTCTCAGTAGTTAAGGGTCGCGGATTGGCCGCGTCACCGCTCTCAACAGGAGGTCTTTGTTTATGGCAGATCAGAAGCCGGTTGTCGGGATCATTATGGGCTCCAAGTCCGATCTGGGCGTTATGGAAGGCTGCACCGCCGAGCTCGAGGAGCTCGGTGTGCCCTATGAGCTCGTCATTGCGAGCGCACATCGCACGCCGGCGAAGGTCCACGAGTGGGCTTCGACTGCCGCCGATCGCGGTATCAAAGTGATTATCGCCGCCGCCGGCAAGGCCGCTCACCTGGGTGGTGTCGTGGCTGCCTTTACGCCGCTGCCGGTCATCGGTGTGCCTATGAAGACGAGTGACCTGGGCGGCATGGATTCGCTGCTGTCGATGGTGCAGATGCCTTCGGGCGTGCCCGTGGCCTGCGTTGCCATCAACGGCGCCAAGAACGCCGCCATCTACGCCACGCAGATTCTGGGCGCATGCGACCCCGAGTACCGCAAGGTTATCGAGAAGATGAAGCAGGAGATGGCCGACGCCTAGACGTTCCGCCGTTTCGCCGCAGTATAAGGAGAGCCATGTCCGACTATCAGGGAAAACGATTCAAGGCTTCTCAGATTCCCGATCCGTCGAAGCCGGGTGCTGCCCATGCGGCGCAGCAGGGTCGGACATCCTCTCCTCAGCAGCCGCGCGCGCCGCGTTCTGTAACGCCGACGTCCCATCGCCGTCAGGATACGCCGGCTGCGTATCGCCCTTCGTCTTATAGCACCGCTAAGAAGCCGCCCCGGTCTTCATCGCATGCCGCGCCGTCGGATTACACCGAACCGCCGCGCAAAAAGCGCCGCTCCATTATTCCTATTCTGCTCATTATCGTGGGCATCGGTCTGATTGTTGCCGCCGCTGCCATCTTTATCAATGCTCAGATTGGCTATAAGCAGGCGAGCGATTCGTATCAGAAAATCGAGAAGCAATATATAAGCGACAAGGACGCCAGCGGCGTGCCGATTATCGACTTTGATGCACTTGCCCAGACGAATCCCGAGGTTGTGGGTTGGATTTACGCGCCCGGCACCAACATCAACTATCCCGTCGTGCAGACCAACAACAACTCCAAATACCTCAACACGCTGTTCGACGGTACGGCCAATGCATCTGGGGCCATTTTCCTGGATAGCGATGACACCGCGCCGGGAATGGTTGACCAGCAGACCACGATCTACGGCCACCATATGAACGATGGGTCGATGTTCAACGTGATTTCGGATACGACTGACCAGGCAACGTTCGATAGCATTGAATATGTGTACTACATCACACGGGATGCTACGTATAAGCTGCGTCCGCTGGCGACCAAGGTCGTTGAGGATACGTACTCCAAGGCGCGCACGCCCAATTTTGAGGGCGACGACGGGCTCAAGAACTACCTGTCCGAGATGCTCGACGGTGCCTCTGCCGTGGCGAGCGATGCCACTGATCGTGCTGCTTCGGCAACCAAGGTCGTAACGCTTGTGACCTGTCGTTCGTTATCGCTGAGCAACACGCGTGCCGTCATGGTGCTCACGCCGGTCGAGGAATAAGTTGTTCGAGAGTAGCTAAAAAAGCCCCGTTCCAAATTGGCTACTCGACGACGGTAAGGGAGAAATGATGCTCGAGAATGGCAAAACGATGCCTTCGATTGATGCTTGGCTGCGCGAGGCCAAGGCCGATTCGTCGGCACCTGCGTGCGGTATGTATCTGACACATAACGGTGTGGTGCGCGCGACGCCCAAGGCCGAGGCGCGCGGTGTCGAGACCGATGGCGTGGCGCCGGGCCACAAGGTGGGCAGCATGGTGTTCGGCTACGACGCCAGCAAGGTACAGGCCGCCATCGAGGCGACGCGCGCGATGCCGGGTATCGGCTATGTGCGCGTGTGGCTGGCAAGCGGCGAGCTTGCCGTAGGTGACGACATCATGCTCGTGCTCATCGGCGGGGACATTCGCCCGCACGTGGTCGATGCGCTGCAGGCGCTCGTTGGCACCATCAAGAATGAATGCGTGAGTGAGGTCGAGCGCGAGGCGTAGAGGCTTGCGTCGATAGAAGGCTCGTTTATAAAAATGCCCGCCGGTACGTGTGATACCGGCGGGCATTTTGCGTTTTGGGCGCGGTGGGCGCTACACGCGCGTCGCATCCTTGGGGCTCATGGTCATGCTCTGGAAGCGGTTTTCCATAAAGTCATTATCGAAGTACTTGCCGTAGAACTGCGCAACGGGAATATCCGGTTCCGTGCCGTTGACGCGCTGATACCAATAATCGAGCGACTGCAGCGTCATAACGCCATCGACCAGCATAATGATGGTGAAGATGACGGTAGCCGAGTAGCGGCTCTTCCACGGAATCATGTTGATGAGCTTGAGCAGCCTCGGCAGCAGCAGCTTGATCCAGATGAGGCCACCCAGGCCCCACAGACAGGCGAAGCCCGTGCAGGTGCGTCCGCCCGTGAGGACCACGAGCGGGTCGGGCATACCGAACAGCGTTATGTGCGAGTAGCTCCACGAGACCACGCCAAACGCGGTCTGCATAAACCAGCCCACGAACACCTCAAAGCTGGCGCCGAGCAGGGCGCTCACCAGGAAAATGATGATGGGGTTCTTTTTATAGAAGCGGTTGAGCACCATGGTCATGAGCACGGCACCAAAGCCGTAGATGGGGCTGAAGGGGCCAAACAGCATACCGGCGCGGTCCTGGTAGACACCCGGATCGTTGACGGTCATATGCCAGATATCCTCCAGGACCAGGCCGAGCACGCAGCAGACAAAGAATACCCAGAACAGGTTGAAGTAGTTGAGCTTGATGTAGCCCTCGCCGGTTTCATCGCGCCCGAGCATGCCCTCGGCGGCGGCGTCGCGGTCGAGCATCTCCTGCAGGCGGCGCTGCAGCTCGCGCTCCTGGCGCAGTGTGGGGTCGACGGTGGCCGAAAGCGCGACGAGGATGCCGAGCTGGATGGCAGGGCGCAGCAAGAAGGGCCCGATGCCCTGGAGCATCACGTCAACCAAAAGCTCGACGACGGTAAACGCGATAAGGATATAGGACAGACGGGCGGCATTGCGGCGCTGGTTCTTGATGAGGTCCAGGCCAAAGATGATCAAGATGACGGCACTGGCAGCCGAGAGCATGATGCCGGCGACAATCAGTCCGACCGCGACGAGCGTGTTGTCGCCGAGCTTGGCGGCGGCGTTGCCGTTGATGAGTGCGGTGATGACCTGCCACATAAAGGCGCCGACCGACGGGAGCGTGCCCACGCCGGACAGGATGCACAGGACGGCGTATACCTTAATGATGAGGGGGATCTTCTTGACCTCCGTGGCGCTGGGGACGCTGGGGTCGAGTTCGTTTCGATCCATACATAACCTTTCTCGTTTTGCTGTAGGTACAAGGATACGCCGCCGACCTGCCAAAAGACAGGACGAACGTCCCAATTGCAACAATGTAAGTCCTAACGGCGGGCGAAGCGTGGCGTAGCGAGGGTCGGCGTGGCACTGCCACCCACGTCGTGAAGCCAAATAAATGTTTGGCAACAAAACTGATTATTAGCTCGGTGGGCTTTTAAAAAGCGCTGTTCATGCGCTGGGGAGCGCGTCGCGCCGTGCGTATAATAAGGCGGGTAACGCCAAAAAACGAGGCTCTGAGGGGATGCCATGTCTCAAGAAACCATCCGCGCGGCCGAGCGTGCCGCGGGACAGGTGAACACCATGTCGACGTATGATCCGGACTCCGACCAGCTGCATGAGGAATGTGGCATTTTCGGCGTATGGGCGCCCGATCGCGACGTGGCTCGACTGACGTACTTTGGCCTGCGTGCACTGCAGCACCGTGGCCAAGAATCGGCGGGAATCGCTGTTGGTGACGGCGGTACGGTTATGGTCCGCAAGGATCTGGGCCTGCTCGACCGCGTGTTCTCCAATGCCGACCTGTCGACGCTCTCCGGTCAGCTGGCCGTGGGCCATGTGCGCTATGGCACCGCCGGCGCCAAGAGCTGGGAAGCCTCTCAGCCGCACCTCTCTACCATCAATAGCGTCATTATCGCGCTTGCTCACAACGGCACTCTGGTCAACACCGACGAGCTGCGCCGCCAGCTGATCGAGCTGGGTGTGCCGTTCCTCTCCAATTCGGATTCCGAGGTCGCGACCAAGCTTATCGGCTACTTTACCCAGCGTACGGGCCACCTGCGCGAGGGCATTCGTAAGACCATGGAGCTTGTGCGCGGCGGCTACGCCATGACGCTCATTAACGAGCAAGCGCTCTACGCATTCCGCGATCCGCACGGCATTCGCCCGCTCGTGCTGGGCAAGCTGGTGGACGAGGGTCTGGACCAGGCCGATGCCGCATCCGTTTCGCAGCTGCCGTCGCAGGACGGCGCCGCGACGGTCGACGCCACCACCCATGTCACCCGCGCCGGCGGCTGGGTCGTTGCCTCCGAGACCTGCGCACTCGACATCGTGGGTGCCGAGTACGTCCGTGACGTCCGTCCCGGCGAGATCTTGCGCATCAGCGCCGAGGGTCTGGTATCCGAGCAGGGCGTGCCTGCAGCCGAAGAGCCCGCCAACTGCATCTTTGAGCAGGTCTACTTTGCCCGCCCCGACTCCATCATGAACGGCAAGAGCGTCTATGCCTGCCGTTACGACATGGGTCGTCAGCTGGCACACGAGGAGCCCGTCGAGGCCGACCTGGTCATCGGCGTGCCCGACTCCGGCCTGCCGCCCGCGGAGGGGTATTCGCACGAGAGCGGTATTCCCTTTGGCGAGGGCCTCATCAAGAACCGCTACGTGGGCCGTACGTTTATCGAGCCCACGCAGGAGCTGCGCGCCATGGGCGTGCGCATGAAACTCAACCCGCTGCGCGACAACATCGAGGGCAAGCGCCTGGTCGTCATCGACGACTCCATCGTGCGCGGCACCACCATGGTGCAGCTCGTCAAGATGCTGCGCAATGCCGGCGCCAAGGAGATTCATATCCGCATCAACTCGCCCGAGGTCATCTGGCCGTGTTTCTACGGTATCGATACCGACGTGCAGTCGCAGCTTATCAGCGCCAACAAGACGGTCGACGAGATTTGCGAGTATATCGGCGCCGATTCGCTGGCCTTCCTTTCGGTCGAGGGCCTGCTGAAGGTCATGCCCAAGGGCGGCTACTGCGATGCGTGCTTTACCGGCCGCTACCCCGTGGCGATTCCCGAGAGCTTTGGCCGCGACAAGTTCATGGAGGGCTTTAAGCCCCGCAACCTGGATAAGCCGCTGCACTTTGATGACGACGCCGTGGTCGAGAAATACGACGACCGCAGCTGGGAAGAGAAGCACGGTGAGGCCTAAAACCTGCCATGTGGGGACAGGTTTATTTTGGTAGGTTTTACCTGCTGTTTTGTTGATATGACGGCGCGTGCTGTTATGGCGCGCGCCGAAATGAACGCAACTATGAGCACCGTTTGGCGCCCGGGCGGCGGACGGTAGTGGGAGAGGAAGGCTCAGATGAGCGACAGCAAACATGTGACGTATGAGGACGCCGGCGTCGATACCGCCGAGGGCGGCCGCGCCGTCGACGCGATTAAGCAGATGGTCAAGGACACTAACCGCCCCGAGGTTATCGGCGGCATCGGTGGCTTTGGTGGCCTGTTCTCGGCCGCCGCACTTAAGGATATGGAAGACCCGATCCTGATCAGCGGCACCGACGGCGTGGGCACCAAGCTCGTGCTCGCCCAGATTATGGACCGTCACGAGACGGTGGGCCAGGACCTAGTTGCTATGTGCGTCAACGACATTCTGGCTTCGGGCGCCGAGCCGCTGTTCTTCCTGGACTATGTTGCCATCGGCCACATTGAGGCCGAGCACATGGCAAAGATCATCAAGGGCGTGGCCGATGGCTGCAAGCTCGCGGGCTGCGCGCTCGTGGGCGGTGAGATGGCCGAGCACCCCGGCGTCATGGCTCCGGCCGACTACGACCTTGCCGGCTTTACCGTGGGCGTCGTCGACCGTCCCAAGATGCTCGACCCCGCAAACGTCCGCCCCGGCGACGTGATCCTGGGCCTGCCTTCCACCGGCGTGCACTCCAACGGTTACTCGCTCGTGCGCAAGGTCATTGGCGTCGACGGCATTAAGCCGGGCACGCCCGAGGCCGCCGCTAAGGCCGAGGAGCTGAGCCGTCCGCTCGAGGAGCTCGGTGGCGCATCGCTGGCAGACGCCCTGTTGGCCCCCACGCGCATCTATGTCAAGCCGATTCTTGAGTTGCTCCGCGGCGGCGCCAACGTGCACGCCATCGCCCACATCACTGGCGGCGGTATTACCGAGAACCTCAACCGCGCGCTCGCCGACGACGTCGACGCCGTGGTCACCCGCAACGGTGCCGAGATGGGCTGGGACGTTCCGCCCGTCATCACCTACGTGTCGCGCCAGGCCGAGCTCGCGCCCAATGAGGCATGCAAGACTTTCAACATGGGCGTTGGCCTGTGCCTGATCGTCGCCCCCGAGGACGAGGTCGCGGTTACCGAGGCCCTGATCGCGCTGGGCGAGAAGCCGTTCCGCGTGGGCGAGTGCGTCGAGGGTTCCGGTAAGGTCGTGTACTCCGATGAGCGCTAACGAGCAGATGGCTGCTGCCGAGGGCCTGGGCTTTGTGCCCTACACCCGTCCGACCGGCACCGATACGGCCGAGCCGCTCAAGATCGGTGTGCTCATCAGCGGTTCGGGTACTAACCTGCAGGCGCTGATCGATCTGATCGCTGCCGGCAAGCTCAACGCTTCGATTGAGCTTGTGGTGTCGAGCCGTCCTTCGGCTAAGGGTTTGCAGCGCGCTGAGCGCGCGGGCATCCAGACGCTCACGCTGTCCAAGGATGTCTATGCCGACCCTATTGCCGCCGACGAGATCATCGCGCACGAGCTTCTCGAGCGCGGCTGCGAGTATGTGGTCATGGCCGGCTACATGCGCATGGTGCACACGCCGCTACTGGCGGCGTTTCCCAACCGCGTGGTCAACTTGCATCCGGCACTGCTGCCGAGCTTTACCGGTGCGCATGCGATTGACGATGCCTTTGCGCGCGGTGTCAAGGTGACCGGCGTGACCGTGCACTTTGCCAACGAGATCTACGACAACGGCCCCATCATCGCCCAGCGCGCGCTGGCTGTCGAGGAAGGTTGGGATGTCGACACGCTCGAGGAGCACATCCACGCGATTGAGCACGTGCTGTATCCCGAGGTCGTGCAAATGCTCGCCGACGGCCGCGTCCACGTGCTGGAGAGCGGCAAGGTCGCAATTGACGCGCCTCGCGGCTAGCGGCGCACAGTACAATTTAGCCGAGTAGTCAGGGTGGTCATTGGCGCCAAGGCGCGCGTGGCCACCTTTTGTTTTGGGTAGTCACCTGCGACGTTCTTTAACGACTAGTCATTTAAGAACGTCCCCGATGGCTAGGTGAGAGAGGTGAGCGCATGGCGGATAACGAAGCGCTGTTTACGCCTGAGCTGGTGTTTTTTGATTGGGAGTGTGCGACGCCGGATGAGGTGTTTGCGCGGCTCGAGGGCAAGCTTGCACCACGTGGTTACATTGCCGACGGTTGGCTCGACGCCGTTCTCACGCGCGAGGATGCCTATCCCACGGGCCTTGCCATGCCGGCGGCAAACATTGCCATTCCGCATACCGATCCGGGGTTTGTGACCAAGCCCTATATCGCGGTGGTGAAGCCCACCGCGCCCGTGACATTTAACGCTATGGCTGGCATGGGCGCTCCGGTGCCGGCGCAGATCGTCATTAATCTGGGCATCGCCGAGCCGGGCGGCCAGGTCGAGGCCCTGCAGGCGCTCATGAACATCTTTATGGACGCCGATGCCGCAGCCGACGTGCTCGGCCAGACCACGCCCCAGGGTATGGTCGACGCCATCCGCCGCCACTTCTAAGGTGGGGCTGAGTCGGCACTTGGGGACGTTCCTTTTCTGCCGGCAGTAAGGGACAGTCCCGAAGTGCCGGCATATAAAGAACGTCCCCAACTGCCAAGTGCCACATCTGCCCCCTTTGCACCAAAATGGTGCAGATTAACCTGTCCCCAATGCACCAAGCGTGTCGCGGGGGCCGCGTTGTGACACAATGGCGTTTGTTCGATTCGTTATGCGAAAGGCCAACTATGGCAAATAAGAAAAAGAACTCCGAGGCCGCGCCGACGCCCGAGCAGCAGGCCCGCGCTGCCTCCAGCTCTCGCAAGAAGCAGCGCAAGACGTACGTGTCTAAGACCGTCAAGATCGTTCTGGTGGTCATCGGCGTGCTGGCGATGCTGCTTTCCGTCTCGGCGATGGCGTGCTCCGGCCTTATGTCGCAGGCTGAGGACACCTCGGGCTACAAGCTGACCGGCGGTGTTGCTGCCACTATCAACGGCACCAACCTCACCGAGGACACCGTGACCAAGCAGATCATGAGCATGCGCACGTCCTACGGCTACACCAAGGATGAGGATTGGGCGCAGTATCTGGTTGACAACGACCTCACGCCCAAGAAGTACCGCAAGCAGCTCATCGACTCCTACACGCAGCAGATTCTGCTTCAGCAGGCACAGAAGGAGAACGGCGTGACGGTGTCGGACGAGGAGGTCGAGAAGGCTTGGAAGGACGCGTGCAAGAGCGCGGGCGGTGCCAAGGCCTTTAAGAAGACCCTCAAGACCTACGGCTATACCGAGGACACCTACAAGGATTCGCTCAAGGAGAGCCTGGCGCAGCAGAAACTCAAGGATGCCGTCGCGCCCACGAGCAAGCCCAAGGACAGCGAGATTGTCGATTACATCAACGAGAACCTGTCCAGCTACAACGACGCCCGCCGCTCGTCGAACATCTTGATCAAGGTTGATTCCGACGCTTCCGACGAGGACAAGGCTGCCGCCAAGGCCAAGGCGCAGGAGTGCCTGGACAAGATCAACTCCGGTGAGCTGAGCTTTGAGGACGCCGTTGAGCAGTACTCCGAAGACACCGGTTCCAAGGAGAAGAAGGGCGATGTGGGCTGGGATAAGCTCACCACCTTTGTCGACAGCTACCAGACGGCGCTCGAGGGGCTCAACAAGGGCGACGTGAGCGAAGTCGTCGAGTCGACCTATGGTTACCACATCATCAAGTGCACCGACTACTTCCATGTCGATAATCAGGTCGATGACATCAACCAGGTGCCCAAGGCCATCAAGAAGTACGTCTCCAATGTGGTGAAGACGCAGGCGGCCAGTACTGCATACAGCGAGTGGCTGGAGCAGTACAAGAAGGACGCCGACATTACCGTCAACCCCATGCCCAAGGACGTACCCTATAACGTGAGTCTGAAGGGCGTCACCAAGAGCTCGACCGACGATTCGTCGACGACTGAGTAATCATGGGGCGGCGCTCGCGCGAGTGCCGCCCACGCTATTAGAGAGGATTTGCAGATGACCAACGAAGAGCTGCAGAAGGAAATGATCGCCGCCATGAAGGCCAAGGACAAGGTCCGCCTGTCCATCATTCGCCAGGTTAAGGCCGAGGTGAAGAATATCGAGGTCAACGAGCGCCGCGATGTGACCGAGGAAGACGTCAACAGCATGATCAAGCGTCTGATCAAGCAGACGAGCGAGACGCTGGAGATGTCCATCAAGGCCGGCACCGACCAAGAGCGTACCGACAACCTGACCGAGCAGGTCAAGATTCTGAAGAGCCTGCTGCCCGCGCAGGTTTCGGGCGAGGAGCTCGAGGCCCTGATCGAGCAGGTTATCGCCGAGCTGGGCGCCACGTCCAAGAAGCAGATGGGCCAGGTTATGGGTGCACTCGGCAAGGCCACCGGTGGCAACTTCGATAAGCCGGCCGCGGCAAAGATCGTCGGAGCCAAACTCGCGTAGGGGCCGAGCGGCATATAGTTGATGTTGAGGGGGCGTGGCCATTGCGGTCACGCCCCTTTTTTGCTGGGCGGTGCTCATTGGGGACAGACTTAAATGAGTGCCCAATGAGCAGGTACTCATTTAAGTCTGTCCCCAATGAGTGGGTTAAAGGTTGCGGGTTCTTTACGGGAATGTAGTGCGGGCTGCGGAAACGCGGTTCTTTCCGTACAATAGTTCAACTCGTGTAAACGCAGGGAAGGGACATTCATGGCAGACATGATCGAGATCAAGCATCTCAACAAGTACTTTGGCGACCTGCATGTGCTCAAAGATATCAACCTCACCGTCAAGCGCGGCGAGAAGCTCGTAATGATCGGGCCTTCCGGTTCGGGTAAGTCGACGCTCATCCGCTGTGTCGATTATCTTGAGGAGCCCACGTCGGGCGAAGTCGTCATCGACGGTACGCCGCTCACCAAAAAGAACCACTTGGAGATGGCTCGCAAGTATAGCTCCATGGTGTTTCAGCAGTTCAACCTGTATCCCAACATGACAGTGCTGGGCAACTTGACGCTGGCGCCCATCAAGCTGCAAAAGAAGAGCAAGGAGGAAGCGACCGAGATCGCCATCGCCGCGCTCAAGCGCGTCGGCATGGCGCATAAGGCCGGCGAGTATCCGCAGAATCTCTCGGGTGGTCAGCAGCAGCGCATCGCCATCGCCCGTGCCCTGTGCACCAAGCAGCCCATCATCCTGTTTGACGAGCCGACCTCGGCGCTCGACCCCGAGATGGTCCAGGAGGTTCTGGACGTTATGATTGAGCTCGCGCAGGAGGACATCACCATGATCTGCGTGACGCATGAGATGGGCTTTGCGCGCCAGGTGGCCGACCGCGTCATCTTTATGGAGGACGGCCGCATTCTGGAGGAGGGCACGCCCGAGCACTTCTTCGATAACCCCGAGAACCCGCGCTGCCGCGAGTTCCTGTCCAAGATTCTGCACTAGGCGCGGTGATGGACATGACGGATATGACGAGGGCGGCCGTGTCGCGCCGTCACTTTTTGCAGCTGGCTGGCGCCAGCATGCTTGCGCTGACGGGGACCGCGCTTACCGGTTGCGGCAACTCCACCAGCGGCGAGGGCTCCGACAAGGGGTCCAAGCTTGCGGCCATCAAATCGCGTGGCCATCTGAATGCCGGCGTTAAGAAGGATGTTCCCGGCTACGGCTATTACGACACCGCCAAGGGCCGCTTTGAGGGCATGGAAGTCGATTTGTGCTATCAGATCGCCGCTGCTGTCTTTGACGTGAGCTACAAGGAGGCCCGCGCCCAGGAGCTTGTCGAGTTTACCGACGTAACGCCCAAGACACGCGGCCCGCTGATCGATAACGGCCAACTCGACGTGGTCGCGGCGACCTACACCATCACCGACGAGCGCAAGAAGAGCTGGGATTTCTCGACGCCGTACCGCACCGACTACGTGGGACTCATGGTCAAGAAGCGTTCGGGCTTTACCTCGATTGAGGATCTGGATGGCAAGGTCATTGGCGTGAGCCAGGGTGCCACCACACAGGGCCTCATCGAGCAGATGATCAAGGACAACGGCTTTAGCTGCAAGCCAGAGTTTAGGGCCTTTAGCGGCTACCCCATCATCAAGAGTTCGCTCGACGCCGGCAATATCGACGTCTTTGCCATGGACCGCTCCACGCTGGCCGGTTATATGAACGAGACCGTTGAGCTGCTGCAGCCCGAGGTCAAGTTTGGCGAGCAGGGCTACGGCGTGGCGACCAAGAAGGGCTGCGACCTTTCGGCCGTGGTCGATCAGGTGATTTGCGATCGCCTGGCCGACGGCTGGCTCGACCAAGAGGTCAAGACCTGGGGTCTTGTATAGGCACATCGTCCAAGGAAGGAATCAAATGCTCGAAGGATTATTTGACGCCGACCGTTGGTCGACGACATTTCAAAATATGGGGCCCTTCTGGGAGGGCTTTGGCGTGACGCTGCAAGTGGTCGTTGCCGGCCTGCTGTTGTCGCTGGTGCTGGGCACGCTGCTGGGCGTGTTCTCTACCACTCGCTCGCGCGTGCTGCGCGCCATAAGCCGCGTGTACGTGGAGTTTTACCAGAACACCCCGTTGCCCGTGCAGGTGCTCTTTATGTACATGGCCGGTCCGCAGTTTTTGCAGGCCATAACCGGTGCCGACCAGCCGGTGCGCATCGCGCCGTTCGTGCTGGGCTTCTTGGGCGTGGGTCTGTATCACGCGGCCTACATTTCGGAGGTCATCCGCACTGGTATCGAGGCGGTTCCGCGCGGTCAGATGGAGGCGGCCCAGAGCCAGGGCTTCACCCGTGCGCAGGCGTACTGGTACATCGTGCTGCCCCAGACGTTCAAGATCATTCTGCCGCCGCTGTGTAACCAGGCGCTCAACCTGGTCAAGAACACGTCGGTGCTGGCGCTCGTGGCCGGCGGCGACCTTATGTACCGTTCCGACAACTTTGTGAGTCTGTACGGCTACCTGCAGGGATATATCGTCTGCTGCCTTATGTACTTCATCATCTGCTTTCCGCTCGCCATGCTGGTGCAGTGGCTCGAGCGCCGCTCCAAGGAGCGTCCGCGCGGCGTGAGCCTGGCCGAGCTGGGACTCGACAACGTAGAGGAGGCCTAGCGCATGGAAATCTTCAACGCGACCAACCTGCTCTACATTTGGGGCGGCTTTGTTAAGACGATCGAGATCTCGGCGCTGTCGATCTTTTTCTCGCTCATCTTTGGCACGGTGCTGGCGCTCGTTAAGAGCTATGCGCCCCGTCCATTCCGTATTTTGGTGAGCGCCTATATCGAACTGTTCCGTTGCACGCCGAACCTGCTGTGGATTCTGTTTATCTACTTTACGGTGCAGGGTTTGGACATTGTGATTTCGACCATCGCCTTTACGCTGTTTACCAGCGCTGTTATGGCCGAGATTGTGCGCGGCGGTCTCAACTCGATTCCACGTGGCCAGTTTGAGGCGGCGCAGAGCCAGGGCTTCGGCTTTTTTGCCACCATGCGCTACATCATTCTGCCGCAGACGTTTAAGACGATCATTCCGGCGCTGTTTAGCCAGTGCACGACCGTCATCAAGGACAGCTCGTATCTTTCGGGCATTAACGTGGCCGAGCTCATGTACACGGCAAACGTCGTGATGGCCCACGCGATCGACCTGTCGCAGGTTCTTATGCTCTACGGCCTGGTTTTCGCGATGTACTTTGTGCTCAACTTTGGTATCTCGCTGCTGGTTCGCGCATATCAGAGGCGAATGGTGGCAGCGTAGAATGTGGCAAAGGGACAGCCCCTTTGTCACATAGAGAAAGGAATCGCGATGAGCGATCTGGAGAATAAGAAGAATCCTGTGGTCATTACCATCGCGCGCGACTTTGGCGCCGAGGGCCACGAGATTGGTCGTATCCTCGCCGATGAGCTGGGGATTCCGCTGTACGATAACGAGCTGCTGGTGCGTGCTTCGCTGCGCGCGGGCGAGTCGCTCGACAAGATGGCCGCCTACGACGAGCGCCTGGCCGTGGAGAACATGGCGTTTCTGCCCGACCGCTACGATGCGCGTTCGTACTCGGATAAGTTGTTCCAAAAGATGAGCCAGGTGATTTTGGATCTGGGCGAGACCGAGAGCTGCATTATCGAAGGCCGTCTGTCCGATTACCTGCTGCGCAACAACCCCAACCACATTGCCGTGTTGGTGACAGCCCCCTTTGAGGACCGCGTCGAGATCGTGCGCAAAAAGCGTGGCCTTAACAAAAAGAAGGGTGCCAAGCTGGTCAAGCAACAGCAGAAGGCGCGCGAGGCGTTCTATAAGCGCTACAGTGCCGGAAAGTGGAAGATGACGAGCGGTAAAGACATCGTCGTCAACCGCGCCAAGCTGGGCCGCGAGGGTTGCAAAGACGTTATTGCCGCAGCCTACCGCTACAAGGTGGCCCAACTCGAAGGCTAACCGACCAAAACCGCCACAAAGGTGCCTGTCCCCTTTGTGGCGGTCGGTCGGCCGGCATAGAAAAAGTCCCCGCCGGGCGTGTGCTCGACGGGGACTTTGCCGTTTGGTGGCTAGCGCTGTAGGTGATTACTCGCCCAGCAGGCTCTTGGTGATGGAGGCAGCGGCCTTCTTGCCGGCGCCCATCGCCAGAATGACCGTAGCGGCACCGGTGACGATGTCGCCGCCGGCCCAGATGCGGGGATCGGTGGTCTGGCCGGTCTCCTCGTCGGCAACGATGTAGCCCCACTTGTTGAGCTCCATCTTGCCGCCGATCTTCTTTGCGAAGGGGTTGGCGTTGGTGCCGATAGCCGAGATTGCGACGTCGCAGGGAATCTCCTCGATGGCGCCCTCGATGGGCACCGGGCGACGACGGCCGGACTCGTCAGGCTCGCCGAGCTCCATCTTCTGGACCTTGACGGCGCACACGGAGCCGTCCTCGCCAGCGACAAACTCGAGCGGGGAGACGAGCGGCAGAACCTCGACGCCCTCGGCCTTAGCATGGTGCAGCTCGGCGCGACGGCAGGGCATCTCGTCCTCGGTACGACGGTAGGCGATGATAGCGTGCTCGGCGCCCAGGCGCTTGGCGGTACGGACGGCGTCCATAGCCACGTTGCCGCCACCAAAGACGACGACGTTCTTGCCGTGCTTGGTGGGGGTGTCGTACTCGGGGAACTTGTTGGCCTTCATCAGGTTCACGCGGGTGAGGTACTCGTTTGCGAAGAAGACGTTGGGCAGGTTCTCGCCGGGGACGTTGAGGAACTTGGGCAGGCCAGCGCCGGTCGCCACGTAGATGGCGTCGAAGCCTTGCTCGAACAGTTCCTCGGCCGTGGCCATGTTGCCCACGACGGAGTTGTACTCAAACTTGACGCCCATGTCCTCCAGGCCGTCAATCTCGCGCTTGACGACTGCCTTGGGCAGACGGAACTCGGGGATGCCGTAGACCAGCACGCCGCCGCCGGTGAAGAAAGCCTCAAAGACGGTAACGTCAAAGCCGTTGCGGGCGAGCTCGCCGGCGCAGGTGATGCCGGACGGGCCGGAGCCGACGACGGCGACCTTCTTGCCGTTCTTGGGAGCCATCTTGGGCGTGGAGGCGAGCTCGGGGCGGTCACCCAGGAAGCGCTCGAGCTGGCCGATGGCCACGGGCTCGGACTTTTTACCACGGATGCACTTGCCCTCGCACTGGTTCTCCTGCGGGCAGACGCGGCCGCAGATGGCGGGAAGCATGGAGTCCTCGCGGATGGTATCGAGGGCGCCGCCGAAGTCCTTCGCGCGGATCTGCTCGATAAAGCGGGGGATGTTGATGTTGACGGGGCAGCCCTCAACACAGAACGGCTTCTTGCAGTTGAGGCAGCGCTCGGCCTCGGCCAGCGCCATCTCCTCGGTGAAGCCCTTGTCGACGGGGCGGAAGTCGCAGGCGCGCTCGGCAGCCGGCTCCTCGTTATCGGGGGTGCGGGGCGACTTCATATCGGCAACGAAACGACCGTTAACTAGTGGCATGCGCAGCTCTTTTCCTCATAGGCCTTGAGGGACTCGCCCTCTTCGGAACGGTAAGCGGCCTGGCGGGCACGAAGGTCATCCCAGTCGACCAGGGTGGCATCGAAGTCGGGGCCGTCGACGCAAGCGAACTTGGTCACGCCGCCCACCTCGACGCGGCAGCAGCCGCACATGCCGGTGCCGTCAACCATGATGGGGTTGAGGGACGCGGTGATGGGGGTGTCGTACTTCTGGGCGGTGAGGGTCGAGAACTTCATCATCGGAACGGGGCCGACGCAGAAGACCTGGCTCACGGCCTTGTCCTGCAGCAGGCGCTCCAGCGGAGCGGTGACAACGCCCTGCTCGCCGTAGGAGCCGTCGTCAGTGGTGATGTGGATGTGGTCCTCGTCGAGGAGCTCGCGGAACTGGTCCTCCATGAGCAGGAGGTCCTTGGTGCGAGCGCCCATGATGGCGTGGACCTCATGACCGGTCTCGACCAGGTGCTTGGCGACCGGGAAGGCAATTGCCAGGCCGACGCCGCCGCCAATGACGGCGCAGGGGCCCTCGGCCATCTCGGTGGGAACGCCCAGCGGGCCTACGACGTCGCGCAGCGACTCGCCGGCCTCGTATGTGGACAGCATCTCGGTGGTCTTGCCGATCACCATGAAGATGAACTCGACCCAGCCCTCGTCACCGTTCCAGCCGGCCAGGGTAAACGGGACACGCTCGCCCGTCTCATTGGCGCGAACCATGAGGAACTGTCCAGCGTGCGCATGCTTGGCGATTGCGGGCGCCTCGATGCGGAACTTGAACACCTTCTCCGAGAACTGCGTCTTCTCCAGGATCTTATACATAGAACCCCTCTCTTGTTAGGGCCGCCGAACCGTGCCTCCACGGAAATGGACGGTAGCCCGAATAAAACCGTACGCGCACAGGCGTTGTGCAGACATACGGTGCAAATTATACCCTCATGGACATGTCACTTACGTGTGTCTTCGGCTGTTGGGAGCAGGGTTTATCCACTTTGGCCTACCAAAGGGGGAGAGGTTTATTTTGGTCGGTTTTATCAGGTAAAACGGCAAAGGGGGCCGGCCTCGCGCTTCGGTGAGGCCGGCCCCCTTTGGAGCGTTGCATATGTATGGCGGCACAGGGTTTATTGCGACGCGGCATCCGCGGCGTTTCCGCATATAAAACCTGCCAAAATAAACCTGTCCCTAAATGGTAGGTTTTAGTGCTTGCCGTTGGCGGAGGCGGCACCGTTGACGTGGTCGCGGGCATAGACCACGCCGTGCACGATCGCCAGGCCGGCGGCGTCGGCCGCGCGGGCGCAGGTGTCCTGGAAATCCTCGGCCTCGCGGGCGCGCAGCTGCTTAAGAACGTAGTCGGCGACGGCCATCTTGCCGGGAGGGTTGCCGATGCCGGTGCGGATGCGGCTGAAGTCGCGGCTGCCCATCTTGTCGATGATGGAGCGCAGGCCGTTGTGACCGGCGTGGCCGCCGCCCACCTTAACACGTACGTCGCCGGCGGGAATGTCGAGCTCGTCGTGGATCACGAGCAGCTCCTCGACCTTGATTTTGTACTCGCGGCAGAGCTTGGAGATGGGCCCGCCCGAGGTGTTCATGTACGACTGCGGCTTGACCAGTACAATCTGGCGCTTGCCGCCCTCTTCCTCGGGATCGTTGATGTTGATGAGCGCGACCTCGGCGCCTGCTTGGTTTTTCCAGTACGTGACGCCGGCCTGACGGGCCAGCTCGTCGATTGCTTTGAAACCAGCGTTGTGACGGGTCTCGGCATATTCCTCGCCCGGGTTGCCAAGTCCGGCAACCATGCGAATCTTAAGCGGCTGTGCAGCTGCCATGTTTGTCCTCCGTTACGTAAATAGTTCAATCAACGACAAAGGCTACCACGCCCGCCGAAGGCGAGGAAAGGTTGCAGCAAAGTCATTTCAGAAAACAGCTGCCTCGAGACAGCAGGAAGCCCCGGACGCGCCGGGAGGGGTTATCAAAGCGAACATCCCGCAGCCGCAAAGCGGCGAGGACGTTCGCGTGATAACCCCGCAGGCGCGTCCGGGGCTTCCGGAGGGATGCGAGGGTCGAGCGACTACAGCGCGAAGTCGCCGCCGACGAGCGTGGAGACGGGCTCCTCGTGGTAAACGGCGGAGATGGCCTGAGCGAACTCCTCGGCGACCGAGATGGTCTTGATCTTGCCGCCGACCTCGACGGGAATGGCGTCGGTGACGAGGCACTCGACGATCGGGGCGTCGTTCAGACGCTCGATGGCCGGACCGGAGAAGATGCCGTGGGTGGCGCAGACGTAGATGTCGCCAGCGCCCATAGCCTTGAGCTCCTTGACGTTGGCGCACAGGGTGCCAGCGGTGTCGATCATGTCGTCGTTGATGATGCAGGTCTTGCCCTTGATGTCACCGATGATGCCCATGACCTCGGCGGCGTTGTGGCGCGGACGGCCCTTGTGGGCGATGGCCAGGTCGCAGCCGAGCATGTCGGACAGCTTCTTGGCGGCCTTGGCGCGGCCCACATCGGGGGAGACGACAACCAGGTTGTCGGTGTCGAAGTGCATGTCGTTGTAGTACTGGCCAAACAGCGGCAGCGCGGACAGGTGGTTAACCGGGATATCGAAGAAGCCCTGAATCTGGCCCTGGTGCAGGTCGAGGGTGATGATGCGGTTGACGCCAGCGCGCTCGAGCAGGTTGGCGACGAGGCGGGCGGTGATGGGCTCACGCGGGCCGGCCTTGCGGTCCTGGCGGGCATAGCCGTAGTGGGTGATAACGGCAGTGATGGAGCGGGCGGATGCGCGCTTGGCAGCGTCGGTGGCGATGAGCAGCTCCATGAGCATGTCGTTGACGTTGCCGCCGGCCACGGACTGAATCAGGAAGACGTCGGCGCCGCGGACGGTCTCGTCGTAGCGGGCGTAAATCTCACCGTTGGCGAACTGCTTTAGCGTAAGGCCCGAAAGCTCGACCCCAAGGTACTCAGCAATCTTCTGAGCGAGGGGACGGTTGGAGGAACCGGAATACACGCGGATGGACTTGCGCATATTCTCCGACTTCTCGGGATCATTAATCGGCATTACCCTTCTCCTTTATATCGAATGCCATATAGATGCCTTTTTGCATTGTAACCGCGCGACGGGGTTTATCGAGTCCTGATAACGTCTTTACCGTCAACGGACACGAACCGACCACTCATCCGGTTGCGCAGGTCACGATAGAAAAAGGAGCCGCCCCCCACGGGAACAGCTCCTTAGATGCTTGGTAAAACGTTATACCTCGTCGTCCTCGTGCAGACGGCGGCGGTAATCGGCGGCCCAGCCCTCGATATTTACCTGACGGGCACGACCCAGGCCAAGTGCGTCGGCCGGGACCGGCTCGGTGATGACGGAGCCGGCGGCCACGAGCGCGCCGTCGCCGATCTGGGCGGGCGCGACCATCATGGTGTCGGAACCGATGAAGGCGTCCTTGCCGATGACGGTCTTGTGCTTGTGCACGCCGTCGTAGTTGCAGGTGATGGAGCCTGCGCCCACGTTGACGCCGGAGCCCATGGTGGTGTCGCCGATGTAGGACAGGTGCGGCACCTTGGAGCCCTCGCCGATCGTGGACTTCTTGATCTCCACGTGCGTGCCGGCCTTGGATCCGTCGAGCATGTGGGTACCCGGGCGCAGGTAGGCGCGCGGGCCGCAGTCGACGCCGTTCTCGATGACGGCCTCGATGGCGATGGTCTCATCGATGGTGCAGCCGCTGCCGACGGTGGTGTCGGTGAGGCGGCTGTTGGGGCCGAGCTGGCACTCCTCGCCCACGGTGACGTGGCCGATTAGGTGCGTCTGCGGCCACACGACGGTGTCGCGGCCGATAACGGCGTCGGGGCCGATCCAGGCCTGCGTGGGATCGATGAACGTGACGCCCTCGGCCATCCAGTGCTCGTTGATGCGGTCGCGCGCAATGGCGGTGAGCTGCGCGAGCTGGATGCGGCTGTTGACGCCCAGGCCGTCGCGGTAGTCGTCGCAGTGGAAGATGGAGACCGCCTGGCCGTGACCCTTGAGGATTTCGAGCATGTCGGGCAGATAGTACTCGGACTGCGCGTTGTCGTTGCCGATCTCGTTGATGTGGGCGGCGAGCTGCGCGCCGTCGAAGGCGTAGCAGCCGGCGTTGCACTCCAGCAGCGTGGCGGCCTGCTCGGGCGTGCAGTCCTTCTGCTCGATGATGCGCTCGATCTGGCCGTCGGCACCCAGCTTGATACGTCCGTAGCCGAAGGGGTCGGGCGGGGTCATGGTCATGACGGTGCAGGCGAGCTCGCCGGTAGCGACGGTCTGTGCGAACTTGGCGACGGTGTCGGCGGTGATGAGCGGCAGGTCGCCGTTGAGCACGACGACGGGGCCTTGCGTGATGCCGCAGACCTCGAGCGCGACCTTCACGGCGTGACCGGTGCCCAGGCGCTCGGTCTGCTCGACGCACTCGACCTTGGTGGCGCTGCTGGCGTAGGCGCCGTCGATGAGGGCGCGCATCTCGTCGGCGTGGCTGCCGATGACGACCACGACGCGGCTGCAGCCGGCCTTGATGGTGGCGTCGACGATCCACTGAACCATGGGCTTGCCCAGGATCTTGTGCGAAACCTTGCAGTGGTTCGACTTCATGCGGGTGCCCTCGCCGGCAGCGAGGATAATTGCGGTTGCGTCCATGTGATCTCCTGTTACGTTATAGAGACGTGTGTTTGGAAACGATACACGGCGCAATATGATACCGCAGGCATATGTTGAGCGCGTAGCGATTGGTTTGCGGCGGTTGAGGCTTGCGCCGCCGGCGTGGCGTTTGCGCTGCTTGCGTGCGGCGTTGGCGGTGCTGCGGAGCCGTCGTTTGAGCGAGGGGACGGGGGTGCCCGTGGACAACATACAAGAGGAGTTTGGCGGCGAGCCCGTCGCGGCGTTCTCGATGTCGCATCCGGCTGTGCCGGCACTCTATATTGTGCTGACGCTGGGGCTCACCATGTTCTCGATGCAGCCGGTGCTGATTGCGCTGTCACTTGCGGGCGGGCTGGCGTATGGATTTGCGACGCGTGGGGCTGCCCGCACGCTGGGCGCACTCCGCTGGCAGTTGCCGGTGATTTTGATTATCGCGCTGGTCAATCCGCTGTTTAGCGCCTCGGGCTCGACGGAGCTGTTCCGTATTGGCATGCGCGCGGTGTATCTGGAAAGCATGGTATACGGCCTGTGCATGGGCGGGCTGTTTGTGGCGAGCGTGCTGTGGTTTGAGGCCGCGGCGTCGATGCTCGAATACGACAAGGTGCTCGCGCTGCTGGGCAATGCCGCACCGGTGATTGCGCTCATGATTTCGATGTGCATGAGGCTTATCCCGCAGTTTTTACGCCGCGGTCGTACGGTGCTGGCGGTGCAGGATGCGATTGATGTGCCGGGCCGCGCGCCCACCGATCCCGTGCGATCGCGCCTGCGGGCGTCGAGCGTGTTGATGGGCTGGGGCATGGAAGATTCGCTGGAGCGCGCGGACGCCATGCGCTCCCGTGGGTGGGGCGCCGCGACGCGTCGAACGACGTATGCGCGGTATCGGCTGGGGCGCGGCGATGTTGCCGCGCTGGTTGGACTTGCGCTGTTTGGCATGGCCACGACGGCAGTGGCGTGGACTGCGACGATGCAGTATTCGTTTTACCCGCAACTATCGGTGCCGGCGCCGTGGCTGGGCTATGTCGTGTACGCTGCCTGGATGATGCTGCCTTGCGCGTCGCACGCGATTGATGAGAAGAGGTTTGGCTGATGGCTCGGTTGGATAGGAGCTCGGCGGCGGGTGTGGCATATGGCTCGGCCGCGCCGGCGATTGAGGTGCGGAGCCTGAGCTTTGCCTACCCCGATGCTGATGCTGCGGTGCTCGAGGGGCTCGACTGGTCTGTTCCCCAAGGTGCATTTGCGCTGCTTGTTGGCGGTACCGGATCGGGTAAGTCGACGCTGCTGTCGCTGCTCAAGCCCGAGATCGCTCCGGCGGGCGAGCGCACTGGCGAACTGAGCGTGCTGGGCGAGAACGTTGCCGACATGGACGTGCGGGCATCGGCGGAGCGCGTGGGTTATGTGTTCCAGGATCCCGAGAACCAGATCGTGTGCGAGGCCGTGTGGCACGAGATGGCGTTTGGCCTGGAAAACTTAGGCATGTCGCGTGACGAGATGCGCCGTCGCGTGGCCGAGACCAGCTATTTCTTTGGGTTGGAGGATTGGCTCCACCGCGATACCGATACGCTTTCGGGCGGACGCAAACAGCTGCTGTCGCTGGCAGCTGTGCTGGCGTTGCGCCCGCGCGTGCTGCTGCTCGACGAGCCCACGTCCCAACTGGACCCCGTTGCCGAGAAGAGTTTTCTGCATGCGCTGTTTCGCGTGAATCGCGAGTTGGGCTGCACGGTTGTCGTGGCCACGCACCAGCCGCGCCCAATGCTCGAATACGCGACGTGCGCGTACCGGATTGAGGGCGGGCGCGTGCGCGAGGTGGCGGATATGGCATCTTTGGGACGCCGAGAATCGCTGTTTTCCGATGACACGTTGGGGTGGGGTGCCATCCGATGTGCAAAAAATGGAGTATTCAGCAGGCGTGAGGACAATTTGGGCTCTCTGGAGCCGCCCGGGGTCGTATCGAGCGCGAAAAAAAGTTTGGAATTGGACAAATCGTCCGAATTTGTGGCGCAAACGTCGCTCGAGAACGGCTTGGAAGCCTTCTCGCGCACGGATGGAAGCAGAATACTCCAAAAAATGCACGGCAGGTCGGCTACCACCCTGTCGGAAGGCTGGTTTCGCTACGATCGAGCGTCCGGCTGGGTGCTGCGCGGGCTCGATGCGTCGTTTTCGGCCGGTGCGGTGCATGCGATCGTGGGCGGCAACGGATGCGGTAAGTCGACGATACTCTCGGTGCTGGCGAAGACCGCCAAGCTGCAGCGCGGCCGCATGGTGCGCGGAGCGGCCTCGGCGGCGCTGCTGCCTCAGAATCCCAAAGCATTGCTGGTTGCCGAGACGGTTCGCGATGAGCTGATGGAATGGGCCTCGACCTGCGGATATGACGAGAACTTGGCGCGGGAGCGTGCGGCGAGCTTGGGGTTGTCGGGTCTGGATGGACGCCATCCGTACGATCTTTCGGGCGGGCAGCGTCAACTGCTTGCATTGGCAAAACTGCTGCTAATCGGCCCCGAACTGCTATTGCTCGATGAGCCCACCAAGGGTCTAGACCTGTTCAGCCGCCGCACCATCGCCCGCGCCCTGCGTGACCATGCGAAGGCTGGCGGCACCGTCATCATGGCTACGCACGATTTGGACTTTGCCGAGCAGGTAGCCGACGACGTCGCCATGATGTTTGACGGCGAGATTGCCTGCATGGAGTCCCCGGCCGACTTCTTTGCCGACAACGTGTTCTATAGGGCGTGATGGGATGACGGACTGTCGTTTCTCGCGTTTGCTTGCAAAACTGGAGATCCCGCTGTTGTTGGCGGTGCCGGCGGTGATGGCTGCCGCGTTGCTGGCGGGTGTTGAGCAGACAGCGTTGGCCATGCTGGTTGTGGTGGCGTTGGTGCTTGCGCTGTTCTTTGCGGGCTATGAGGCATCGCGTCCAGGCCTGCGTCAGATTATGCCCACGCTGGTGCTGGCGGCGCTGGCGGCGGCGGGGCGCATCCTGTTTGGACCCATTCCCGACTTTAAACCCGTGAGTGCCATCGCCATTATCGCGGGGGCGACGCTTGGTCGCCGCAATGGTTTTATGGTTGGCGCGCTGGCGGCGCTGACCAGCAATTTCTTTTTTGGGCAGGGCATGTGGACGCCATGGCAGATGTATGCCTGGGGCCTGGTTGGCTATGTTGGCGGTGCGCTGGCGCATGCCGGTGCGTTCGACCGTGCGGATGGAACCGTGCGCATGCCGGCGCTGATGGCGTACGGCTTTGCTTCGGGTCTGCTGTACGGCGTTGTGATCAACGCCTACGACATTATCGGTTTTGTTCAACCGCTCACGTGGGCGGGTGCCATGGCGCGTCTTGCCACGGCAGTGCCGTTCGATATCACACACGGCCTCGCGACCTGCGTGTTCTTGGCCGCCTTGTACAAGCCTTGGTGCCGTCGCATTAACCGTGTCGTCGTGAAATACGGGCTGTAAGGCATTTCGCGTTCCCTCACGAACTTGCGGTGGAATAGTTCTCGTTTTTGGCAATTTGCTGCCCAAACAGGAACTATTCCACCGCAACTTATAGGGGGAGAGGGGTCACATGATCTGTTTTCCTCTGTCCCCCAGGAAATTACTTGGGGCTAGAGCTCTAGCGTGAGGGTGACGGGGCAGTGGTCGCTGCCGAAGATATCGCCACGGATACCGGTGTCGCGAACGTTGGCGGCGATCGAATCGCTTACCAGAAAGTAATCGATGCGCCAGCCTGCGTTGTTCTTACGGGCATTAAAGCGGTAGCTCCACCAGCTGTAGACGCCCTCGACGTCGGGGTTTGCCGCGCGCCAGGTATCGGTAAACCCGCCGTTGAGCAGCTCGGTAAACTTGCCGCGCTCCTCGTCCGAAAAGCCTGCGTTGCCGCGGTTGGACTTGGGGTTCTTAAGGTCGATCTCCTCGTGCGCCACGTTAAAGTCGCCGCAAGTTACGACGGGTTTGCCGGTCTCGCACTCGAGCGCGTTCAAAAAGCCGCGGTAGGCATCGTCCCAGGCCATGCGCACGTCGATGCGGGCGAGTTCGTTTTGCGCGTTGGGAGTGTAGACATCCACAAACCAGAACTTGTCGAACTCCAGCGCGCAGACGCGGCCCTCGGTCGCGGCTTGGGCGACGAGCTCGGCCGCCTCGCCCTCGCCGGCGTAGGGCAGCAGCGCATCGGCGCGCAGTACGCGCAGCGGTTCCTGGCGGCTAAAGACCGCGGTGCCCGAGTAGCCCTTGCGCTCGGCGTAGCTCCAGGTTTGGTGATAGCCGGGCAGGTCGATATCGACCTGGCCTTCTTGCAGCTTGGTCTCTTGCAACGCCAGGATATCGACGTCGAGTTCTTGCGCGATCTGGATAAAGCTCGGGTCCTTTTTGAGCACGGCGCGCAGGCCGTTAACGTTCCACGAGGCAAAGGTGTAAGTCTGAGGCATGGTGTCCTTTCGACGGGGTTGGCAGGCTTAAGATTAACGCAACAAGAGCGGGGCGGAGTCCGCGAGTGATAGTGCGAACGCCGCCGTCCCGGAGACACGGACGGAGGACATATATGACGCAGGAAATATCAAACCCCAAACAGGCGTCCGCCGCGCTGGCGGAGCTGTTCGAAACCCATAGTCACGTGGTCTTCTTTGGCGGCGCGGGCGTTTCCACGGCGAGTGGCATCCCCGATTTCCGCAGCGTGGACGGCCTATATCACCAACAGTTTGCCTACCCGCCCGAGACCATGCTCTCGCATAGCTTTTACGAGGTGCACCCGGCCGAGTTCTTCGACTTCTACCGCACCAAGATGATCGCGCTTGGCGCCAAGCCCAACCGCTGCCACACCAAGCTGGCCGAGCTGGAGCGCGCCGGCAAGCTCGACGCCGTGGTGACGCAAAACATCGACGGCCTGCATCAGATGGCCGGCTCACAGCGCGTGTTTGAGTTGCACGGATCGGTCCATCGCAACATTTGCCAGTCGTGCGGCGCGGTCTATAGCGCCGAGTGGATTTGCTCGCGCGAGCACGAGGATGCCGCGGGCGTGCCCGCGTGCCCCGCGTGCGGCGGCCGCATCAAGCCCGATGTAGTGCTCTACGAAGAGCCGCTCGACGAGCATGTGTTGACCGGTGCCGTTGCCGCCATCGCCGCGGCCGATGCCCTCATTGTAGGCGGGACCTCGCTCGTGGTGTATCCGGCGGCGGGCCTTATGCGTTACTTTACCGGCGATACGCTGGCCATATGCAACCTTGCTCCCACCGATCAGGATGCAAATGCCGACCTGCTGATTTCTTGCGACATCGCGGCCGCGTTTGCGTTCTAGCCCGCGCGCGCGGATACAATAGAAAGACTGATTGCAAAGCGACCCCGCCGCCAGCTTCCCAAGCTCGGCGGCGTGGGCATTTTAGGAGGATGTTCATGGCGAACGACAGCAAGACATGGCGGTGCGGAAAGTACGAGCTCAGCTTTGACCGTCCGCGCATCATGGGCGTCCTCAACGTGACGCCCGATTCGTTTAGCGATGGCGGGGAGCACTTCGACCCCGATGCCGCCATCGAGTACGGCCTGGCGATGCTCGACGCCGGCGCCGACATCATCGACGTGGGCGGCGAGTCCACGCGCCCCGGCTTTACCCCGGTCAACCCCGACGAGGAGGCTCGCCGCGTGCTGCCCGTGGTGCGCGCGCTGGCCAAGGAGGGCGCCATCGTCTCGATCGACACGCGTCATGTGGCGGTTGCCAAGGCGGCCGTGCGCTGCGGCGCCTCGATCGTCAACGACGTGACCGGCTTCACCGATCCCAAGATGGTCGAGTTCGTTAAGACGAGCACTTGCGGCGTCATCGTGATGCATGCCGGCGAGGTCGCCGCGCCCGTCCGCACGCACGCAACGGTGCAGCTCGATACCTCGGCAGCGGCGTTTGTTGCCGAGAAGGCGCGCGAGGCGGCTGCCGAGGCCGCGCGTGAGGCCGAGAAGCCGGCTCGCCGCCGTCGCGGCAAGTTGCTGGGCGAGCCTAAGCCGGAGGCCAAGCTTCCGGGCGGCGTGGTGCAGCCCTCGTTGCCGTTTGGCGAACCGGAGCCCACGTTCGAGCCTGCAAGCGAGCAGGAGACGCCGGCCGCCGAGCAGGCTGCTGCCGCCGAGACCGTCGCGCCCGCGCCCGAGGCCGCGCCCGCAGCCACCGAGGCCGCATCGGAGTCCAATGACCGCCTGGCCGCCATGATGCGCCGCAGCGCCCGCCGTGAGGAGGCCTATGTGCCCACCTCGCAGCTCCGCCGCTTTACCCTGCCCGATTCGGCGCCCATCATGCGCCGCGTCATGGGCTTTCTGTCCGACCAGGCCCGCACGCTCATCCATGCCGGCGTGTCGCGCGACCGCATCTGCATCGATCCTGGCCCGGGCTTTGGTAAGTCGGCTAACGAGGGCATCGTCATCCAGCGCGAGACTGCCAAGATGGCGTCGCTGGGCTACCCGCTCATGTGCGCCGTGTCGCGCAAGCGTTTTGTGGGCGCTATCTCGGGCGTGACCGAGGCCGCCGCGCGCGATGCCGCCACGTTTGGCGTGTGCCTGGGCGCCATCCAGGCCGGTGCCAACATCGTGCGCGTGCACGACGCCGCGGGTTTTGCGCAGTTCCTGAACGGCTACTGGGCGGTTGCCAAGCCGCAGCCGCGCCGCGCGTTTGTGGCCGTGGGCTCCAACCTGGGGCATCGCTGCGACAACATCCGCGCCGCACGCGAGATGATCGCCGAGATCCCACTTACCTGCGTGTCTAACTCCTCCAAGATTTACGAGAGCGAGCCGGCCTACGAGACGCGCCAGGACGCGTTTGCCAACGCCGTCATCGAGATCAAGACCGAGCTGGCGCCGTTGGTGCTGCTCGACGAGCTCATGAAGATCGAGGCCGAGCTGGGGCGCGACCGCTCCAAAAAGGCCAAGGCCAACGGTCCGCGCACCATCGACCTGGACCTGCTGTGGATGGACGGCGAGACCCACGGCGGCAAAAAGCTGCGCCTGCCGCATCCGCTGATCGGCGAGCGCGATTTTGTGCTGGTGCCGCTCGAGGACTTGATGCACGACCCGGCGCGGTTCTTCCGCTACAACGGCGTCGAGGTCAAGGAGCCTGAGGACCGTGTGGGTCATATCGTGGGCGAATTGGGGCGTATGTAGATGATCGAGATGAATGCTGTTGCCGCCGGCACCGAGCTCGACGCGGCGCGTGACGCGGGCCGCGAGGGTGCGTCCGCGGGCTGGTGCGCGTGGAGTGCGGGCGATGCATCGCTGACGTTTTCGCTGGTCGTGCGTCCGAATGTGAACATGCATGCCTTCCATGGCCTGCCGTTTGTGGCCGCGATGGGCATGATGGACGCGCTCGTGGGCACGGCTTCGACGCCGGGGTTGGGCCTTGCCGGTAAGGTGGGTATCCAGTGGCCGAGCGACATCGTGTGCGGCGCGCCCGCGTTTGAGACGTCGTTCGCGCGCGTTGCCGTCAACGGCGGTGCCGGTGCCGCGGGCACGTTCGGTGCCGTGACGGTGGATATTGAGCGCGCGGCGCTGGGCGAGCTTGGTGTGGATGTGGCTGACGAAGCGCTGGTCGAGGTATTGGCCACCGCTGTGCTGACCCGTGTGGACACCTGGGCGGTTGTTGCCAACACGCCGCAAGGCGCCGCAGGGCCGCTGGCTCCCGTGCTGGGCGAGTATTTCGACATGGTACCGCTGCTGGGCCGCCAAGTTGCGGCGGTGTCGCCCAACGGCTTGCCGCTTGCGGTCGGTGTGTTTGCGGGCCTGGACATCTGGGGCCGCGCGACCATCAAGACCGATGCCGGCGAGCAAGAGTTTCCGCCCGAGGCCGTACGAATTCGCGGGCTGTAGCGCGAGGCGCCAGCGCTCAAAGACAACGATGACAACAAGACCCTCCTCGGCCTGTGCCGGGGAGGGTTTCGCCTATCTGGGGAATGGGTTGCCAGCGCCCTATTCCTCAAAACTGAAAAATTTTCGTTTTTGAGGAATAGGCTTGGCGAGCCTTTGCGGGGACTGTGGCATCGGGCGTGCTCGACTTAAGCCCCTGCTCTATCCCAGCTCCTGCATGCGGCGGTAGATTTCGCAGATACCCTTGATGGTGAGCTGTCCGTCGACCACGTCGAAGGCATCGGTCGAATCGGCGACGATGCTGGCGAGACCGCCCGTGGCGATAACGGTGGCATCCTCGCGGCCCAGCTCGCGCTTCATGCGCGCGACCAGGCCCTCAGCCATGGCGGCGGCGCCCGTTACGGCGCCGACCTTGATGCACTCCTCGGTATCGCGGCCGATGGCATGCTCGGGCGCCTCGAGTGGCACGCTGGCGAGCTTGGCGGCGCGGGCGGCAAGCGCATCCATGGAGATGCGGATGCCCGGCGCAATCGCTCCGCCAATGTAATAGCCGTCCTCGTCGATGACGTCGATATTGGTCGCGGTGCCAAAGTCCACCACGATTGCCGGCGCGCCGTAGAAAGTTTCGGCAGCGACGGCGTTAGCGACGCGATCGGCGCCTACGGCCTGGGGGCGCGCCGCGCGCAGCTTGGTTACGGCGGCCGTCTGCGGCCCAATGACGATGGCGTCTGCGGCAATGCGGTCGGCCACGGCGTGCCATTCGCGCGAGAGCTGCGGCACCACGCCCGCAAAGGCGATCGCGTCGACCGCGTCGAGCGAAAGGCCGTACATCTTAAAGAAACCCATCAGGCGCACATGGATCTCGTCGGCGGTATAGGAGCGGTCGGTGGGCATGCGCCACGACTGCACCAGCTCGTCTCCGTCAAACAGGCCCATGGCCGTCTGCGTGTTTCCCATATCGATAGCGAGCAGCATGTCTACTCCCGGTGTTGGCATAAAAGGACGCGCACCATTGTATACGCGCCGTCGACGGCGCTCGGCTGCGATTCGTTTACGATGATATGGGCTGAGGGGTTTAAATATGAAGGAATTATGCTCTACGAGATTTTCCTTGCCGTTTACCGAACTCCCGCGTAATATTCTTTCTTGCGCACATGAGGCGCCCAGACATTGCGGGGTGGAGCAGTCTGGTAGCTCGCCGGGCTCATAACCCGGAGGTCGTAGGTTCAAATCCTGCCCCCGCGACCAAGAACTTGCAGCTCGTCGGCCTAGCCGGCGAGCTTTTTTGTTATTTCGGGACCGTGTTTTCGGTCCAATTCTCGGCCTCTCAAACAAAATCTCGATCTGTAACATCTAGACCCGATTTGGGCGGCTAGGTGTTACAGATCGAGATATACCGGTGGGCTGGGTCGTGTTTGTCTAAATCTGTAACACGAGGGACGGATTTTGCCGAGTTGTTGTTATAGATTGAGATTTTCTAGCAGGCGGGTTTGGTTTGTCTCGATCTGTAACAGTAAGACCCAGTTTTGCCGCGTAACTGTTACAGATTGAGACAAACCGACGGGCCGCCCTGCCCCATCCACCTGCCGCTACCTGCTGTCCGCCGATTTCCGTTGCGCTGTTGTATTCCCATGCCATATCCTCTAGACAACTACGCGGCAACATCGCCGCCGCGCCTACAAGAGAGGAATGTCCATGACCGCACCTGCATCCAAGTTGCTCCAGCCCATTACGGTTGGCCCCCTTGAGCTCAAGAACCGCATTATGTTCCCGCCGCTTACCACCGGCTACGAGGAGCGCGACGGTTCCATCGGCGAGCGCAGCCTGGCTTTTTACGAGCGCCTGGCCCGTGGCGGCGTGAGCTACATCGTCATCGGCGACGTCGCTCCCGTCATGACCGCGAGCCCCACGCCCAAGCTGGCAACCGACGCCCAGATCCCCACGTTTAAGGCTCTGGCCGATGCCGTCCACAAGCACGGTGCCAAGGTTGCGCTGCAGCTGTTCCACCCCGAGTACGACGTGCCCGGTGTCGGCCGCATGGTCATGGGCTCCATGGCCGCTGCCAAGGCCGCGCAGGAGGCCAAGGCCGCCGGCGACGAGGAGACCTTTGCCGCCAAGATGGCCGAGTCCAACGAGATCCGCAATCAGGCATACGCCAAGCTGCACCACGACATGCAGCACTTTGTGAACGAGGCGAGCGTAGAGCAGCTCACCCAGATCAAGGAGGCCATCGCCGCCTCGGCCGCCCGCGCGCAGCAGGCCGGCATCGACGCCATCGAGGTCCACGGCGACCGTCTGGTGGGTTCGCTGTGCTCGGCCATCCTCAACCAGCGCACCGACGAGTACGGCGGCTCGTTCGAGAACCGCGTTCGCTACGCGCTGGAGGTCGTCGCCGCCATTAAGGAAGCCGCGCCGCAGCTGATGGTGGAGTACAAGCTCCCCGTGATCATGGAGAACCCCGATGGCACGCCGCGCGGCAAGGGTGGCTTGCAGCCCGACGAGGCATGCGAGTTCGCCAAGCTGCTCGAGGGTGCGGGCATCGACATGATCCAGGTCGCACAGGCCAACCACACCGGCAACATGGGCGACACCATTCCGCCCATGGGCGCCATGCCCTACAACTGGACGCTGCCCGTGGCCGAGCGCGTCAAGGCCCTGGTCTCCGTGCCGGTGGCAACCGTCGGCCGTGTTGTCTCGGTCGAGGCCGGCGAGAAGATTCTGGAAGACGGCTCGGCCGACATCATCGCTTACGGCCGCTCGCTCATGTGCGACCCCGACATTGCGCTGAAGGCCGCCACGGGTGAGCCCATCCGCGAGTGCCTCAACTGCAACAAGGG
>CBCSNQ010000013.1:0-35880 GCA_965141565.1 uncultured Collinsella sp.
TGTTGCTCGCCGTTGGCCTTTCGATGGACGCCTTTGCCGTTTCCATCTGCAAGGGCCTTGGCATGAAAAAGATCAACCTTAAGGTCGCCGTAGTGCTCGGCCTGTTCTTTGGCGGCTTTCAGGCCGGCATGCCCGTAATCGGATGGGCGCTCGGCAGTCAATTCATGGGCATCATCGGACCCATCGACCACTGGATTGCCTTTATCCTTTTGGCCTTTATTGGCGGCAAGATGCTGTGGGAAGCCTTTACCGAAGACGAGGATGAGGACGAAGGCGACGGCAAGGATGCCGAGAAGATTGACCTGGTAGAATACCTGATTCTCGCCATTGCCACCTCAATTGACGCCCTGGCCGTAGGCATCTCGTTTGCGGCGCTCTCGGTCGATATCGTTCCCGCTGTATCGCTTATCGGCGTCACAACGTTTATCTTCTCCGTCGCCGGCGTAGCGATCGGCCACACCTTTGGCGCGCGCTACGAAAAACCCGCCACCATCGTCGGCGGCGTTGTGCTCATCCTCATCGGGCTAAAGATCTTGCTTGATCATCTGGGGATCCTCGCACTGTAACGAATAACGGCCGCCCGGCATTACGCCAGGCGGCCGTTTTCATAGCCAGCCGTTTTAGAGCGGCCTAACCAAGGCGACCTTTACGCGGCAAGGCGCTTGAGGACGTCGATGAGCAACTCGTAGAAGCGCTCGGCAGAAGCGAGCTCCATGCTCTCGTCCGGGGTGTGGACATCGGAGAGCGTCGGGCCCACGGCGATGGCGTCCAGGCCGTGCAGGGCCTCGGCGAACAGGCCGCACTCAAGGCCGGCGTGGATGGACTCGATGCGCAGCTCGGAGCCAAAGAGCTCGCGATAGCTCTCGACAAAGACGTCACGGACCGGCGAATGCTCGGCATAGCTCCAGCCGGGATACTCGAACTCAAACTTGGCGTCGAAGCCCAGGACATCGGCCAGCGTCTGCAGACGGTCCTTGAACTCGTTCTGCAGCGAGGTGATCGAAGAGCGCGGGGACAGCATGATCTTGACCTCGTCGTCAGAAGTGACAACCACACCGATGTTGGAGGAAACCTCGACGGAGCCGTCGGTGGCGACGTTGCGGCGGATCACACCGTTGGGGGCAAGACGCAGGGCGCGGATGAGGGCAAGCGCGGACTTCTGGTCCATGGCCTCGACCTCGGCGTTGTCGGCAATCTCAACGGTGCAGGTAAAGCCGGGGTCGAAGACCTCGAGCTCGGCAGTAACGTCGGCGATGATGCCCTTTGCGATCTGGGCCGCGGCCTCGGCGGCAGCGTGGTCGGCGTAGACCAGAACAGCCTTGCACTCACGGTTGATGGCGTTGTCCTTAGTGCCGCCGTTAAAGCTGACGATGGCGGGCTCGCCAGCGACCATCAGGCGATCGATGATGCGGGCCATGATGAGGTTGCCGTTGCCGCGCTCCAGGTTGATATCGCTGCCGGAGTGACCGCCCAGCAGGCCGGAGATGTCGAGCGTGAGGGTGCTACCGGTCTTGTGCTCGCGCGCGATCGGGCAGGTGTAGGTAACGACGACGCCGCCGGCGCAGCTGACGGTGGCAACGCCCTCTTCCTCGGAGTCAAGGTTGATCATAGTACGGGCGCTAATCTGGGACTTGTCGAGCGTCTCGGCACCGACCAGGCCAGTCTCCTCGTCGGTGGTGAATACGCACTCGAGGGCCGGATGGGCAATCGAATCGTCGTTGAGCACGGTAAGCATAAGCGCGACGGCGATACCGTTGTCGGCGCCCAGAGTGGTGCCGTTAGCGGTGAGGACGCCGTCCTTGACGACCAGGTCGATACCGTCGGTCGTAAAGTCGTGCTCGACGGAACCCAGCTTGTCGCACACCATGTCGATGTGACCCTGCAGCATCACGGTCGGGGCATTCTCGGCGCCGGCAGATGCGGGCTTGCGAATGATGACGTTGTAGACCTCGTCCTGATACACATCGAGACCGCGCTCCTTGGCAAACGCGACCAGGAAATCGCTGATGCCCTTCTCGTTGCCAGAACCACGGGGGATCGCGCTGACCTCCTCAAAGAAATGGAACAGCTGGGCGGGCTCGTAGCCGGTAATCTTGTAGTCCATGGTGCCTCCTTGGCGCAACTGGTTAGACAGTAAGACATGCGCCTTGTATATTCCCAGACTTTGCGTGCATAAACCAGTCGAAAACGCCGAGCGCCCCCGCATCATCGGCTAACGGTGGACCGTATAGCGCAACGGTCACAACTTCCGCAGCTCTACAAATCGAGGCGCCCTTTCCGGAGCGCCTCGATTGCGCGTATCAAATTGTCGCCACGCCCTACAGCGCGCCGGAGCCGGCTTGCATCATGCCACCGGGGCCCGAGCTCACGCCGCTGCTCACAGGCGCGGCGTTTCCGGTGTGCGGCGCCGCCGGAGCGGTATCGCCCCCGAGCGCACCCGCCGGACGCGGCGCCGGGATCTCACCCGTGCCGTGGCTAAAGACAAACTTGCCATCGGCCACGTCGCACAGGACGGTATCGCCCTCGCCCCACTCGCCGGCCAGAAGCTCCTCGGACAGCGGATCCTCGATGAGCTTTTGGATGGCACGACGCAGCGGACGCGCGCCGTTGGTGAGGTCGGTACCCTCCGCCACAATCTTGTCGTAGGCCGCATCGGTAAGCTTGATGTTCATGCCGTTTGCGATCAGGCGCTGGCGCAGATCGTCCACCAGCAGGTGAGCAATCTTGGTCAGGTTCTCGCCCGAGAGCTTCTGGAACACCACAATATCGTCGATACGGTTGAGCAGCTCGGGGCGGAACAGGCGCTTGAGCTCGCCCATCGCACGGCCCTTGATCTCACTCGAGGTGAGGCCCTGCTCGCCGGTGGTGCCAAAGCCAACGCTCGCATCCTGCGCGATCTCGCGGGCGCCCACGTTGGACGTCATGATGATCACGGTATTGCGGAAGTCGACCGTCTTGCCCTGGCTATCAGTCAGGCGACCCTCCTCCAGCACCTGCAACAAAATGTTGAAGATGTCGGGGTGCGCCTTCTCGATCTCGTCGAACAGCACGACCGAGTACGGGTGACGACGAACGGCCTTGGTGAGCTGACCGCCCTCGTCGTGGCCCACGTAACCCGGAGGGCTACCGATAAGCTTGGAGACCTCGAACTCGCTGCCGAACTCGGACATATCGAAGCTGATGAGCGCGTCCTTACTGCCAAAGAGGTACTCGGCGAGCGTCTTGGCGAGCTCGGTCTTGCCTGTGCCGGTGGGACCAAGGAAGATAAAGCTACCACCGGGACGACGCGGGTCCTTGAGCGGCGAGCGGCTGCGGCGCACGGCCTTGGCGACGGCCTCGACGGCCTCGTCCTGGCCGATAATGCGGGTCTTGAGCACGCTTTCGGTCTGCAGCAGGCGACGGCTCTCGCTCTCGGTGAGCGAGGAAACCGGCACGCCAGAGGTCACGGACACGATGTCGGCAATCTGACTCACGTCGATGGTGAGCGGGCTGGCGTCGAGCTCGGCGGTCCAGGCGGCCTTGGCCTCGGCGAGCTCAATCTCGGCGGCCTTCTGCTGCTCGGTGATCTCGGCGGCCTTGTTCATGTCGTCGCTCTCGGTGGCCTCCTGCGCGGCGGCCTTGAGCTCCTCTATGCGATGCTCGGCCTCGCGCACCGGCTCGGGCGCACGATTCGCGGCGATGCGAGCGCGGGCACCGGCCTCGTCGATGAGGTCGATGGCCTTATCGGGCAGGAAGCGATCCTGGATGTAGCGGTTGGAAAGGTTCGCGGCAGCCTCGATAGCGCCCTGCGTGTAGCGCACATGGTGGTGCTCCTCGTAGCGCGGCTTAAGCGCGGTCAGGATCTTGACGGTGTCCTCGACGCTCGGCTCCTCGACATCGATAGTCTGGAAGCGACGCTCGAAGGCTGGGTCTTTGGTGAGGTACTTGCGGAATTCCTCGGCCGTGGTGGCGCCGATAATCTGGAAGGCGCCGCGCGCGAGCACGGGCTTGAGCATGGAGCTCGCGTCGATGGAGCCCTCGGCAGAACCGGCACCGATGATGGTGTGCATCTCGTCAATAAACAGGATGACGTCGTCAGCCTCGGTGGCCTCCTGGATCACGTTCTTGAGGCGCTCCTCAAACTCACCGCGATACTTGGCGCCCGCAACGAGGCCCGGCAGGTCGAGCGTCCAGATGTTCTGGTTCATGAGGTTCTCGGGCACGTTGCCGGCAGCGATCTGCTGCGCCAGGCCCTCGACGATGGCCGTTTTGCCCACGCCGGGATCGCCCAGGATAAGCGGGTTGTTCTTGGTGCGGCGCGAAAGGATCTCCATCATGCGCTGGACTTCCTTTTCGCGGCCAATCACGGGATCGAGCTCGCCGTCGCGCGCCTTTTGAGTGAGGTTGGTGGCGAACTGCTTGAGCGTGTCGGTGCCGCTCCCCTTTTGCTGCGACGCGTCCGAGCCGCTAAAGAACGGCAGGCCCGCACCGGGACGCCCGGCACCGGCGCCGGCGAGCGGACGCTTCTTGTCCTGGTCCTTGGCGGTAAGTTTCTCGATAGCCTTTTTGATGGAGGCGGACGACACACCCAGGCGCATGAGGATGTCCATGGCCATGCCGTTACCCTCTTCGACGATGCCAATCAGCAAGTGCTCGGTCGACACGTAGGTCTGGTTGTTCTCACGTGCCACGCGGAAGGAGCGCTCCATCACGCTAATGACGAGCGGCGTAAAGGCAAGCTTGGCAGCCTCGGTCTCCTCGCTGGGCTCGGGAACCGTGGTCTGGACCTCCTTGAGGGTGTCCATGATGTCGTCGTAGGAGATATCAAGCGAGCGCAGCGCCTCGGCAGCGATGCCCTCGTCCTCCTTGGCGAGTGCGAGCAGCAGGTGCTCGGTGCCCACCTTATTTGAGTGCAGATCGAGCGCCTCCTGTTTGGCCATCGACATGACCTTGCGCGCTCGATCGGTAAATCTATCTAACATGCTCGTTTCCTTACATGAGTTCATCGAAATCAAAACGCCCGCCCGTCGGCGGCGCTTTTGTCTCTTTACCCACAGGTTGTCTATGTTAACAGCTGGAGGAATATCTATAAACCCGGCTCACATGAATGCAGGTTATGACCGCATCGCGGGACTCACCGCGCGATGCGCGACAGGCGCCCCGCAAGAGAAACCCTAGGCGTCTTTCACCACGTCGGGACTCGTCGCACGCGATGCGCGATAGGCATCGGCCTCCTTGGAGACGCGTTCGAGCAGCTCGGATGTATCGACGCCCTCGACTTGCGCGACCGTTTCCACCGTCTGCATGGCGACCGCCCTCAGGTACGCGCACGCGCTGTCCCCCGGCTGCTCGAGGTCTATCTCCTCGCCGCCCTCCCGGGCAAAGCCGACCGCCATCACAAAGCCCATGATGCCCGAGACCAGAAAGCCCACCGCAAAGCTCGAATCTGCCTTGAGCTCTTCTCCGTCGGGGTGGACGATCTCTCTCACGCGGTCGATGATGATCGTATGGATGCCCTGCACGACCTGCTCGGCGGCACCCGCCCTCATGGTGATGACGATGCGCCGCAGCAGGCAGCGGACGTCGCGCCGGTCGAACGCCGAAAGGTCGCCCTCGCTCGAAAAATGCCAGAGGGCATCGGTGATGAGCTCGTTATCCTGCAGCAGCTGGGCTATGGCGATGGCGACGAGTTCATCGAAATCGTGAAAATAGTAGTAAAACGTTCCGCGATTGCACTGGGCGGCGCGGGTCACCTCGCCAACCGACAGCTCGAAGATGCTGTTGTTCTCGATGAGCTCCCAAAACGCCTCGATGATACGGGTGCGTGCATCGGGCGCATCGGCGTCCTTACGCGGTCTCGCCATGCGCCTCACCGCACCCCTGCGCCTTGGCGTTCATGATGAGCATCTGAAGACGGTTCTCCACGTTGGCGAAGCTCACGTCGGGATCGTAGTCGAGCGGCAGGAACTGCGCCGTGGGATACTGCTCCTTGAGCGCATGGATGAGCCCGCGCCCCACGACATGGTTGGGCAGACACCCGAACGGCTGCAGGATCACGAAGTTGCGGCAGCCGCGCTTGGCGTGCTCGAGAATCTCCGCCGGAATCAGCACGCCCTCGCCCGCATCGAACGTATGGTGCAGGATCTTATCGCTCGCGCGCACGAGCTCGGGCATGCGCGTCGGCGGCTCGTAGAGCGGGCTCGCCGCGCCCAGGCGGTCGCAACGGTCGTGCGCGAGCTCGAACAGGTTGTCCGCCGTGGCGTACCAGGCCTTTTCGGGCAGCGACAGGTCGACGTGGAACTCGCGCGACTGCGCATGCTTGTAGAAATAGGTCTTGCGGATCACGTCGGTCATGCGCGCCTCGATGACCTCGAGCCCGTTGTCCTCGAGGTAGCGCTCGATCTCGTGGTTGGCGCCGAGATGGAAATTGAGCAGGTACTCGCCCACGATGAGAACGGTCGGATGCGGGTTCGAGCGGTCGTACGGAACGGCGTCCATGATCGCAAGCGCGCGTTTGAAGCCCGTCGCCTGGCCTCTCAGCCCGGAGCACTCCATGCCCTCGATAACCTCATCGAGCGCGCGGTCGAACGCAGCGTCCGCCGCGCCCTTCTCGAGCTCGTAGGGACGGATGCGCCTAAGCATGGCCTCGAGGGCATCGATCATGGGAAGACCGTAGGCGATCTGGATGCTCGGGCCAAGGCCGAGCTTGAAGCCCGGATGCGCATTGTGGGCATCGACGTCGTCGTTGGTGAGCACCGGGACATAGTCGTATCCCGCGTCGTCGAGCGCGCGGCGCAGCAGGGGCATGTAGTGCGTCAGGCGGCAGTCGCCGATATACTTGCCAGTCACCACGGCGACGTCGTGCGGGTCGTACTTACCGCTCTCGAGTGCCGCGAGCGCCTCGCCGATCACGATTTGCGCGGGGAAGCAGATGTCGTTGTGCACATAGCGTTTGCCCAGGCGGATGGCATCCTCGCGCCCGATATCAAGGGCCTCGGCGCGCACGCCCTGATTGCGCATCGCCGCGGTCATGAGCCTGCAGAACGCATGGGAGGTGTTGGGGACCAGCGCGATCTTGTCGTGCCGGTCGCGCTTGGTGTACTTGACCTTATACGGGTCGTCGAGCGGATGGACCGCGTGCACCCGGGCGCCCTCGGCACGCTCCTCCGCGCGACGACGGTTGACCGACTCGATAAACGAACGCACGCGAATGCCCATGGGACCGGCGACGTCGCTCTCATCGAGCTTGATCATCATCGGAACCTTGGAGCCCATCTCGCCCATCATGCGCGCGATCTCGTCGGTGAGATACGCATCGTGGCCGCAGCCGAAGCTGCCCATCTGCACGAGCTCGAGCTCGGGCGTCGATGCGACGATGACCGCGCACGACAGCATGCGCGCATGGTAGTTGTTCACGATGTCGATGCGGCTGTTGGAAAGATCGACGTTGCAGACCCCCGGCACCGCATCGGGCGTCAGCACGGGGATGCCGCGCTCAGAGAAGAGCTTGGGCAGCCCGTGGTTGACCAGCGGGTCGTTGTGGTACGGGCGCGAAGCGATCACCACCGCGTAGCCGCCGTCCTCGCGCACGTTCTCGAGCACCTGCCTGCCGCGCAGCTGCAGCTGGTTCTCAAACGTCTCCTGCGCGCGGTCCGCCTGCTCGGTCGCCTTGGCAACCAGGTCGGCATCGATATCGAAGGTCTCCTTGCACCACGCCTTGAGCTGGCGGTTTCGGTCGCCCTCGTCGTACCAGTGGAACAGCGGCGTATCGAACGGAACGCCGAAACGCTCCTCCGGGTTATCGGAATTGCGCATCACGTAGGGGTATCCCTTTACGACGGCGCACATCCACTCGCTGGTAGAGGCGGTGTTTTCGGTGGGCACCGTCGTGATGATGGGCATGAAGATGCGGTCGACGCCGGCGTCGACGAGATTGCGGATGTGCCCGTGGACGAGCTTGGCCGGGAAGCACACGGTGTCGGATGTGACGTGCGCCAGACCGCGCTCGTACATCGCCTTGGTGCTGCGTCCCGAGACGCGCACCTTAAAGCCGAGCGTGCTGAAGAACGTCGACCAGAACGGCATGGTGTCCCAGAACTCGAGCACACGGGGAATGCCGATCGTGACATCGCGCCCCCCGCTGACGGGAACCGTGGGGTACGACTCGAACAGCAGCTTCTCGCGGTCGACAAAGAGATTGGGGGCAGCCGCGGTCCGGTCGCGCCCCGTGCCGGGTGCCTGTGCCTCGCAAGCACCCTGCGGACGCAGCTCCTCCGCCGCGGGAACCTCGCGCACGAGCTCATCCCATGAGATGGCGCCGCCGCGCGGGCAGCGATTGCCCGTGACGTAAAGCGAGCCGTCGCCAAATGCCACGACCGCGCGCTGGCAGCGGTTGTTGCACCGACGGCAGGTAACGCCGCCGAACTCGCGATGCTCGAAGCGCTCCACGGCATCGAGCCCGATAAACGACGTGCCGGCGTCGCCCTTGCGGCATTCCTCGCGCGCGAGCAGGGCGATACCGATAGCGCCCATCAGCCCCGGGTGGGGCGCACGCGTGACGGGTTTGCCCAGATACTGCTCGAATGCGCGCAGCACCGCGTCGTTTCGGAACGTGCCGCCCTGGACGACGACTTTGTCGCCCAGACGGTTGAGATTTGAAACGCGAATGACCTTGGTGAACACGTTCTCGATAATCGAACGGCAGAGACCGGCCATGATGTCGCCCGGACCCTTACCGCGCCGCTGCTCGGAAACGACGCTGCTGTTCATGAACACCGTGCAGCGGCTGCCGAGAACGGCGGGGGCTTTGGACGAAAATGCCTCGGTCGCGATATCCTCAACGGCTATTCCGAGGTTTTTGGCAAAACCCTCGAGGAACGAGCCGCAGCCCGCAGAGCACGCCTCGTTGACGACGATATCGGTCAGCACGCCGTGGTTGAGCCAGATGGCCTTCATATCCTGTCCGCCGATGTCGAGCACGAAGGTCGCATCGGGAACGCATGCGCACGCGGCGCGGGCGTGCGCGACCGTCTCGACCGTATGGTAGTCGGCGTGGAACGCGCGCGCGAAAAGCTCCTCGCCGTATCCCGTGGTGCCCACGGCATCGATCGCAAGCGTGACTCCCGCTGTCTCCCAGCGGTTCTTCAAGCTGACAAGACCCTGTTGGGCGACGTCGAGCGGTCTGCCGTTATTAGACGCGTAGAACGAATCGACAAGCTCACCCGCCTCATCGACCAGGGCGAACTTGGTCGTCGTGCTCCCCGAATCGATACCGAGCGCCACACGCACCGTCTCTCCGGGCGCATACGCATCCGGACCCTTTGCCGGCGTCTCTTTGCCATGGCGTGCCGTAAAATCCGCCTGCTCGGCAGGTGTGGCAAAAAAGGGCTGGGCAAGACGTCCCTCCCCGCTTGCGGGCGCGACCGTCTCGAGCTTATCCAGCCGGACAAAAGCGTCGGGAAGGTCGATCGGTTGGGACGATGCGAACATGTCGGTCAGCGACAGGGCGGCACCGCGCGCGACCATGATCTGCGGATCGCGCGGGACGATAACCTGATCGTCCGATAGATTCAGTTGCTCCCGGAACACGCGGACCAGTGTGGGGTTGTAGGCGAGCGTACCGCCCTCGAAGATTACCGGCGGCTCGATGTCGATACCCTGGGCCAGACCGCCGATCGTTTGGCGGGCGACCGCGTGAAGCGCCGAAAGCGCCAGGTCGGTGGTAGGAATGCCCTCGTTGAGCAGCGGCTGGATATCGGTCTTTGCGTACACGCCGCAGCGGCCCGAGACCTCGTGGACGGTCGTTCCCCGGCTTGCGAGCTGCTCGAACTCGCCCGATTCGGTGCCGACCCCCATGAGCTTTGCCATCTCGTCGATAAATGCACCGGTACCGCCTGCGCACGAGCCGTTCATGCGCATGTCGGCAACCTCGATGTCTCCCTTATCGTTGGTGCGGAAGAAGATCATCTTGGCGTCTTGGCCGCCCAGCTCGATGGCGCAGCGCGTCTGCGGATAGAACCTGCTGATCGCGAGCGCGTTGGCGACCACCTCCTGAACGTACGAGGCGCCCAGCGCGGTCGCGATATCGCGCGCACCCGAGCCGGTCACCGCAACGCGCAGTGACTCATGGGGAAAGCGCTCGGCGAGCTCGCCGAGCATGGCGCGCACGCTCGCTGTCTGACACGCCCCGTGGCGGCGATATCCCCACCACGCCTCGGTCATATCCTCGTGCATCGCGTAAACTTTGGTCGTCGTCGACCCTACGTCCAGTCCTACTAGCAACGCCATAATGCTCCGTCTCTCGCATTTTTCCCGCTAGAGATATACCACTCTACGTAATACAACAGACTGTTGTATTTAAACTCCGTATAAAAAGCGGCTGCCGAAACGCTTCAGCAGCCGCCGAATGCACCAACAGATTGTTCTGCGCGCTAGCACGTCGGGCAACGGAGCAGCACGGGCCCTCCGGTCATGCGCACCGCTCACGCCCGCGATGTCGCCGAGAGAGCTATCCACGCTTAGGGCTCCAACCAAGCAAGTCGCCCGCGCTCAGCAGATCCCTAAGCGAGCTACTCGCACTCAGGAGCCATAGCCTGCTCCAAGAGCTCGGCATGCTCCTCCTCGAAAACCGTCCCCACAGGGAAGGCGCGACGGAAGACGAAGTGGGAAATCGGACCGGCTACCAAAAGGTTCCACGGCAGCGCCATCACAAAATTATGCGGGATGTTGATCATCCAGATCGCGGGCACGGAATACAGGTTCGCAAGGATGCCGCCGGGCATGTGCGTCAGACCCTCGCAGGCACCGTACAGCGACATGATGATAACCATGGGAACGACCATGCAGGAGCTGACGGCGAGCGTCATGGCAAGCGGCGAGCTCTTGCCCGGCGTGACCAAGTACTTAAAGGCGAAACCCTTGGCGAGCGGGCTGGCGACGAACCAGTCGCAGCACATGGCAAAAATGTAGGCAACGGGGAAGCCGAGCCACGCAGCGGCAACGACCTCGCCGTTGATGGCCCCGTGCTGCAGGGCAACGTTGTAGATGCTCATCCAGAGCACCATGCAAAAGCACATGATAAAGGTGAACAGCAGGCTCTCTCGTTTGTTGATAGGCATGAAGGGCAGATTCCTTTCTGTGTTACGCCGCGGCACCACGCAACAAAAACGGGCGGGCAAGATGGAGCTGTTGGGACTTCATCTCGCCCGCCCGTGTTACGCGCGTCTGCGACTACTTATGTGGTGGAACCAGCCTAGCACGAAACGCATGCGCTTCGTAAGCGTTGAGTTTATGAAGATGCAGGGCACCGATAATCCCCCGACCCCATAAGTTGCGGTGGAATACGGACTGTTTTGACCCTTTAAGCAACAATTCAGTCCCTATTTCACCGCAACTCATTTGGTGCAAAGTAACCTGTCCCCCTTGCACCAATTAGCTGGTATGGCGCCAGCGAGGGTCGGTGAGGGTTCTCGCCACGCCCAAGCCAACGGGCAGAAACGCCACGATGAGCACTGCGCGCACAAACCAGCCGAGCATGTTGACCGTGTCGAAGGTGCACATGTAATACATAGAGCGATAGAGATACAGACCGGGCACCATAATGACAATCGAAGGCACCGTGAGGGCGATGCGCGGGTAGGTGAGCTTGACTTCGGCCAAGCTTGCCAGCAGACCCGATACCAGCGCGCCGATAAACGCTGCTGCCTCGGGAGGCATTCCCGTGCTGAGGCCCAGAAAGGGAATCATCGTCGGCGCATCGACAAGGGTCAGACGCAGGGTATTGGACACGGCGCCGATCAACCCAGCTGCCGCGGCCATCTTTACCGGGCTGTTGAACATCACCGAGAAGCCGAATACGCCAACGAAGCTCATCACCACGCGCAGGAGCGTAAGGGCAAGCGGCGAAAGGCCCAGTGGGGCAAAGTCGTCCGGCGCCAGGCCAACACACTCGGCAACCATCCAACCTACGAGCGTCGCCATCACAATAATCGATACGGCATATGAAAGGCGCTCGATACCGCTTCGCATGTCGAGCTTGGCGATGTCGAGGCCCGCCGTAATGAGCGGAAAGCCGGGAATCACAAAGAGCATGGCGCCGATATAGCCTTCTTGGTGCGACATTGCCCCCGGTATGACCTGGCCAAGGCCGAGCAATGCCAGCAGATACGAAACGCAAGCGAGCGCAACGCCGGTCGTCAGCGCGCTGAACTGACCAAGGCCTTGCTTGAGAATATGGGAGCGGGCAAAGTTGCCGACACCCGCGCCCACAAACGCGCAGGCCATCTCGATAGGGCCGCCGCCGAGCAAAAAGACGAAGGCGCCGCAAGCACAAGCTGCCGCAAGGCCCTGTTGCCAGGGAGAGTAATCGGGTTTTGAACTCTCAACGGTCTTGAGCATCTCGTGGTATTCGTGCACGGTAAACCGGCGCCCATACGTCTCGATTTCCTTTAAGAAGCTCTCCATCATCCAAATGCGATGGGTATTGACTCCCGTTGTGGGCAGGCTGACAACCTCGTTAAAGCAGTGGCCATCTTCGATGCAGGTGCACTCAAACGACAGAAGACTTAAGTCAACGTGGATGGTGACACCGAGTACGGCGGCAACACGATTCATGGTATCGCGCACGCGCCAGGCACCCGTTCCGCTTGCCAGCATAAGCATGCCGGTGCGGCAGATGATGGATGATTTATCGGTGAGCGGCGCATCGACGGCAAGCTCATCGCCTGCCGTCACGATCTGGTGCCAGTCAGTTTTCATATGGAGCGCGCCGGCACGAACGCCGTGGTGCATGGGGGCTCTCGAAAGCAGCGAGTCAAGGCGCGAAGGCTGTGGGGGCTCCGTTGATCCGACCTCGTCCTCATCAGTCTCTTCATCGACCAGATCAAAGGAATCAAGCGGCGCTGGCTCGCGACGATCGATTAGCTCCTCATCCTCATCATCAAAGTAATTGAACTGATCGAGCATGTCCTCTTCGATTGCACGCTCGCTCGCGTCGTCCATATAGACGCTCCCTTCCTACCGACTAACCCCCATCCTAGGCAGCAACGGCTAAAGGAAACATAAAAGAGACGACTATCAAAACAAGGACTGTCCCCAACTGCCGGCAGAAAAGGAACGTCCCCAAGTGCCAACCACGGCAATGCCGATGCTTTGGTAACGACAGCGAGCGGGTCGCATTTGTGACAAGGTGACGTGAAACGAAAGGGCGCTGACCTTCTGGTCGCGCCCTTGAAGTTGAACGTCAGATTGTCCAAATGCGGCCCGCGCAGCGTCGAGCCGTTACGCGGTTCGTAGAACCGCGTAACTAGTTAGTACATCTTTGCGCCGGCGGGGATGGAGGCGTCGAGCTGGATCAGGTTGAGGCGCTCCTCGCCCTCCTCCTCGTGGACAGCGCTGATCAGCATGCCGCAGCTGGGAATACCCATCATCTTGCGCGGAGGCAGGTTGGTGATGGCGAGCAAGGTCTTGCCAACCAGGTCCTCGGGCTCGTAATAAGCGTGAATACCGGAGAGGATGGTGCGGTCGGTGCCGGTGCCGTCGTCGAGCGTAAAGTTCAGCAGCTTCTTGGACTTCTTGACGGCCTCGCATGCCTTGACCTTCACAGCGCGGAAGTCACTCTTGGAGAAGGTATCAAAGTCGACGAACTCCTCAAACAGCGGCTCAACGGCGATCTTGGAGTAATCGAGCGTGGGCTTAAGCGACTTAACGAACGGGCTCGCGGCGTTGCCGGCCTCGGCAGCCTTGGCGGCAGTGGCACCGGACTGGAAACCCTTCTCGGGCTTCATGTGCGGGAACAGCAGCACGTCGCGGATAGAAGCCTGGTTGGTGAGCAGCATGACCACGCGGTCGATACCAATGCCAATGCCACCCGCGGGAGGCATACCGTACTCGAGGGCGCGCACGTAGTCCTCGTCGTACTCCATGGCCTCGTCGTCACCGCCGGCCTTCTCGGCCATCTGGGCGGCAAAGCGCTCGGCCTGGTCGACCGGGTCGTTGAGCTCGGAGAACGCGTTGGCGTACTCGTGACCGGCAATAACCAGCTCAAAGCGGTGCGTCAGGCGCGGGTCGTCCTCAAAACGCTTGGCAAGCGGGCTGACCTCGATGGGGTAATCGCACACGAACGTCGGGTTGACGATGGTGTCCTCGCCCAGCTCATCGTAAATCTCGGCGATGATCTTGCCAGCAGTCCACTCGGGCTTGATCTCCAGGCCCTTCTCGCGCGCGGCGGCAGCAAGCTCCTCGACCGGCGTGTCGATGGTGACCTGCTTGCCGAGCACGTCGGAGACGATGTCGGTCATGGGACGGCTGGCCCACTCACCAGAAAGGTCGATGGTCTGGCCCTGGTACTCGATGACCTCGGGGTTGCCGATGGCCTTGTTGGCAGCCTTGATGACACCTTGGGCGAGTGCCTTCATGCCCTCGAGGTCGGAGAAGGCACGGTAGGCCTCCATCGTGGTGAACTCGGGGTTGTGGGTAAGATCCATGCCCTCGTTACGGAAGATGCGGCCGATCTCGAACACGCGCTCAAAACCACCGACGATGCAGCGCTTGAGGTGCAGCTCGGTGGCAATACGCAGGTAGCACTCCTGATCGAGCGCGTTGAAGTGGGTAATGAACGGCTTGGCAGTAGCGCCGCCTTGGATGGTCTGCAGGATGGGGGTCTCGACCTCCATGTAACCGTCGGACTCCATAAAGCGACGGAAGGTGGAGAGAATCTGCGAACGCTTACGGAAGGTCTCGCGAACGTCGTCGTTGGCGATCAGGTCGACATAGCGCTGGCGATAGCGGGTCTCCTTGTCGGAAAGACCGTGGAACTTCTCGGGCAGCGGACGAACGGCCTTGGCAAGCAGGGTCGCGCTCTTAGGGGCAACGGAAAGCTGGCCGCGCTGGGTGCGCACAACCACGCCGGTCACGCCCAGGATGTCGCCCAAGTCGAGGGCCTTGAGCGTATTCCAGGCAGCCTCTTTCATGTCGTTGATGCGGCAGAACAGTTGAATCTCGGCAGTCACATCGCGCACGACGATGAACATGATCTTGCCCTGACCGCGCTTGGCGACCACACGGCCGGCGATCTTCACGACGTCCTCGGTGTCCTCACCATCGGCAAGATCGGCGTACTTAGTCTCGATATCGGCGACGTAGTCCTCAAGCTCAGAGTGCTCGGGATAGGGGTTCTGGCCTGCCTCGAACAGGGCGGCGCGCTTGGCCAGGCGGGTGGCGCGCTCGTCGTTGAGCGTCGATGCCTGATCTGCGGCGTTCTGGTTCTCTGCCATAAGTTAGCTCCTCAAACTAAAACGCTCCCCAGGATTCGGTCCCAGGGAGCGAAAACATACCTTTACGCGGGACCGTGGTCTAGCGTGCGATCTTGGCGATGGTGTAGACGCGAGTCTTGCCGGAAGGCGTAACGACCTCGACGGAGTCGCCCTCGCCGTGACCGATGATGGCGTGACCGACCGGAGACTCGTTGGAAATCTTGTGCTCGAGCGAGTTGGTCTCGGTGGTACCGACGAGCGTGACTTCCATGACCTCGCCGTTGGGATCAATCAGCGAAACGGTGGAACCGATGGAGACGGTCAGGTCGCCCGTGGTGGCAGCAACCTGAGCGTTGGCGAGGATGGCCTGGATCTCGGCAATACGAGCGGCGTTCTGGGCCTGCTTGTCCTTAGCGGCGTCGTACTCGGAGTTCTCCGAAAGGTCGCCGAACGCGCGGGCTTCCTTGATGTCCTCGACGATCTCCTTGGCGTAATCGCCCTCACGCCAAGCGAGCTCCTCGACGAGCTTCTGGCGGCCCTCAGCGGTCAGTACGATCTGGCTTGCGTCCATACGGATATCTCCCCAACTCTGATCAAACAATCAACTGTCAACAAAACGAAAAAGACCGGCTAGCCTGCGGGCAAGCCGGTCAGGTGCTCACCCCAAAGGGATGGGACTACTCTGCGTCCGCGTCGCTGTCCTCTGCCTGCTTCTTCTTGGCAGCAGCGAGCTTGGCCTCGAGCTCAGCGATCTCCTTGTCCTCCTCGGACTGCTCGACCACGACCTCCTCGGCCTGCTTGGTCTCGGCCTTATCGTCGCCCTCCATACCCTCGCGGATATTCTTGACGGTAGAGCCGAGGGACTTGCCGAGCTTCGGCAGGTTCTTGGGCCCGAAGATAATCAGGACAACGACGAGAATAATGATGAGCTCAGGAGCCCTCAGTCCAAACATGTAGACCTCCACAATACAGCGAGACAAGCTCGAATGAGTATACCGCGGGTATCGCGGTATCACAACACTAGCTAAAAAAAGGGACCGCAAGAAGCGGTCCCTCCTCATGCTCTGGTCGGGTTGACTGGATTTGAACCAGCGACCCCTGCGTCCCGAACGCAGTGCTCTACCAAACTGAGCCACAACCCGTTAGCTCGACTATAGTAACAAAGATTTTCGCCGCGTGCTAGAGAAATTTTTATTTCTTTGGCGCGTCAATTTGAACCGTGTTGGGAATAAGCTCAGTCGCGCAGGCCCACCAGCCACTTTGCTGGGCAGCATCGGCAAGCCTTTCGGCCGTGGCAGCGGTGTCGCAAATGGCAAACGAGCAGGCACCCGATCCGCACACATCTACAGCAACGGTTCCGTCCTGTTTACGCAGCCAGTCGAGGACCGTTTGAATCTGCGACTCCATCTGTGCGGAAATGACACCAAGGTTGTTATGGATGAGTGCATATGCCGTCTCGGCATCACCAGCACGCAAGGCAGAAGCTATCGCGCCGGGCTTGTCCGCAGGCACCGGGGCCTCGTCAAAACGTCGATAGGCATCAATTGTCGAAACGCTTGCCTCGCGCGGCTTGACCAGCACGACGGGCGTCGCGGGCAGCGCGGGGTACTCAGTTGCCAGCACGTCTCCCCCACCTACGTAGAACGCAGGACTCGCGTGCAAAAAGAACGGGACGTCAGCACCAATGCCCCGCGCAATATCGTCGAGCGCTGGGTCGGTGCGATCAATGCCCCAGAGCTCCGCCAAGGCGACAATGACCGCGGCCGCATCCGTCGAGGGGCCGCCCAAGCCGGCGCACAATGGAATGCGCTTCTCAATCGTCACGCAGATGTTTGCCTCGCGACCATAATGCTCGGCCATAGCAACCGCAGCCCGATACGCCGTATTCTTTTGCATGGGAAAATCTGATGCTGGAACCGTCTGGACGGTCAGCGCCTGCGCCGGCGTGACCGTCACGGTTTCGGAAAGACCGACGGCTGCCATCAGGGAATCGACCCTGTGGTAGCCGCGGTCATCGCGCTCGGTATGAACCCCCAGGTAGAGGTTGATCTTTGCCGGCGCGGAAAGAGTCAGGGACCAATCGGTCACCGTTAATGCTCCTCGAGCTGATTGCCGAGCGGGGTAAAGATATGCTCGCCGCTCTCGGGGTCGAACAGCTCGACCTGGCCGGTGAGGACATCGATGTACTGGTAGGACTGACGCGACTTGCGGCCGCGACGCTCGTCAACCTCGACAATGAAGACGGCCGGGTGGACGCTCTTGATGGTGCCCATGCGCTCGACGACGCGGGTACGGCCCATGTTGGCCTTAACCTTGACGCGATCGCCCACCATATCGGTCAGCTTCTCGTGGATGTCGTCGACGTGATTGACTTCCATCTCTTCCATGAACAGGGCCTCCAGAAGGTGCAATTCAAAAAGGGGATAATACCCCTAAGATAGACAAAACTCTAATACTATAGCACCCTGTTGTGGCCATACGCAAGTAGCTAAAAAAGCCCGGTCTCGAATACGTACCAGACGACAATCTCGCATGACCAGTTGTTACGCGGTTTGGTAAAACCGCGTAACCTAAAGGTTATCGGTGTCCAAGACGATGGTGAATGGGCCGTCGTTGACCAAGTCGACTTTCATATCGGCGCCAAAAATGCCGTGCGCCACGTGTTCGACATCTTGGCGAACGAGCGTCAGGAAGTACTCGTAGAGCTCGTTGGCAACATCGGGCGCGCCGGCATCCGTAAACGACGGACGGCGACCGTGGCGGCAGTCGGCGAACAGCGTGAACTGCGACACCACGAGCACCTCGCCGTCGACATCGGCAAGTGCCAGATTGGTCTTGCCGTTCTCGTCCTCGTTGATACGCAGCCCGCGGAGCTTGCCCCACAGTTTGTCGGCCTCGGCACGCGTATCGCCATGGCCCACACCCAGCAGCACCAGGTAGCCGCGTCCAATGCGGCCCACGCACTCGCCGTCGACCGTCACGCCGGCGTTGAGCACGCGCTGCACCACCGCACGCATGGCCTACTCCTCGCCCGTCAGCTTGGCGGACAGATGCTCGAGCGCGTGGAAACGATGGCTGATGGCGTTCTTCTCGTCAGCCGTCAGCTCGGCCATGGTCTTGCCCGGCGTGTCGACCGGCAGGAACAGCGGGTCATAGCCAAAACCATGGTCGCCGCGGCCCTCGTGCGCGATAACGCCCTCGCAGGCGCCCTCGCCATAGGTAACCAGACCGTCCGTGTCGATGAGCGCGACGACGCTCATAAAGCGCGCGGTGCGGTCCTCATCTGCCACGCCTTCCAGGTTAACGAGAAGCTTGGCGTTGTTGGCGGCATCGTCGCCGTGCACGCCCGCATAGCGCGCGCTATACACACCGGGCTCACCGTCCAGCGCGTCGACGACCAAGCCCGAATCGTCGGCAATGGCCATAAGGCCCGTCTCCTCAACCGCGGCTTGGGCCTTGATGATGGCGTTCTCCAAAAACGTCGTGCCGTTTTCCTCGGGATCCTCAAAATCACCCAGCTGGCCGAGCGCCACAAAGCGCACCTCGGGCATGACCTTGCCCAAAATGGCCTCGATCTCGGTGAGCTTATGGGCGTTGCCCGTTGCCACGACGATGGTCGCCGCCGGGTCGAGGGTGTCGATGTCAATCTTCTCAAGTGCCATGACTGGCCTCCTTGTCTCTATAGCAAGCCGCGTGAGGGGCGTTTGGGCACTTGACCTCTCCCCTCTCAGGCGATCGGACCTTTCAACGCAGCATTTCAGCAGATAAAACCTACCAAAATAAACCTGTCCCTTTTGGCAGGTTAGGCGATGGCTTGGCGCTGAAGCTCGATGAGCTCGGCGATACCCTTGTCGCCCAGGTCGAGCAGGGCGTTGAGGCGTTTGCGGTCAAAGGGCGCCTGCTCGCCGGTGCCCTGGAGCTCGATCATCTCGCCGGTGTCGGTGGCGACGAGGTTCATGTCGACCTCGGCATGGCTGTCCTCGGAATAATCGAGGTCAAGCAGCGTATTGCCGTCGACAACGCCCATGGAGATGGCAGCCACCTGGCCGATAAGCGGGATGCGCTCGATCTTGCCCGCCTCGACCCACATGGCGAGGGCGTCGTGCAGCGCCACCCAGGCGCCGGTGATGCTCGCTGTACGCGTGCCGCCATCGGCCTGAATCACATCGCAGTCGACGGTGACGGTGTACTCGCCGAGCGCCTTCATGTTGACGACGGTACGCAGGCTGCGGCCAATGAGGCGCTCGATCTCCATGGAGCGACCCTTGCGGTTGGCGTGCTCGCGCTTGCAGCGCTTACCGGTCGACGCCGGCAGCATGGCGTATTCCGCGGTCACCCAGCCGGCCTTAGCCCCCTTTCGCCAGCCCGGTACGCCCTCCTCGATAGTGGCGGCGCACAGCACGCGCGTGTCACCGAACTCGGCCAAACACGAGCCGTGGGCGTGCTTCATGACGCCACGGGTGAGCTTAACGGGGCGCAACTCGTTGGCGGCGCGACCGTTGGCGCGGTTGACCTGCATGTACTCCATAGAAATTTCCTTTCGGCAAAAGATGTGGCGAAGGCTTTGGCGGCTGCTTTACATCTATTTCAGCTCATCGATATCGATATGTTCGATGCTCTTGAGCGGCTGACCAAAGATAAAGCTGCCCGCCACCGCAAACTTGGCGATGTTATCGGCCGTCGTGGCAAAACGATGCTGCGGCTCGGCGGCGTCGCCCGCCAGCTGCTCGCGGCGCGTGAGAATATCGGTCAGCTCGCGCGTGGTCTCCTCGGCGGAACTCACGACGCGCACCCCAGGCCCCAGCGCATGGCGGATAGGTCCCACCAACAGCGGGAAATGCGTACAGCCGAGCACCACGGTATCGATACCGTGGTCGCGCAGCGGCTCAACCGTGGCACCCACCAGCGCACGTACGGCAGGCGTATCGAAGATGTCCTCGTTCTCAAGCCACTGTTCCTGCAGATGTGCACCCGAGGCGAGTTCGTGTTCGACAACCTCGACAAAGCTCGAGGCAGGACAGCCGTATACATCGACACCGGCATCCAGGTCCTGAATGGCGCGCGTGTAGGCGCCCGAGCGAATGGTGAGGTTGGTGGCGAGCACGCCCACGCGACGCGAGCGGGTGCTGTTGATTGCCGCACGGGCACCCGGCGCGATCACGCCGATCACGGGAACGTCGAGCACCTGCTGGGCCAGACGCAAGGCCGCAGCGGTCGCCGTGTTGCAGGCGATGACCATAATCTTGACGTCGTGCTTCGAAAGCCAACGACCCGCCTGCAACGCAAACGAGCGCACCTCATCCTCGGTACGGGTGCCGTAGGGGCAGCGCTTGGTGTCGCCAAAGTAGTAGACGGACTCGTGCGGCAGCGCCGTCGCAATCGCGCGCGCAACCGTCAGACCGCCCAAACCAGAATCGAACACGCCAATCGGGCGCGTGTCGCCTGCCGGATTCTCGATATCGGACATTACCTCACCAGTCTCTCTCGAAAAGACGTGTCCAAGTGCGGCGACGCCGCGCTACGAACGCGCCGCGACCAGCAGCTCTGCCGTCGCCGCCCAACCGTCGACAATTTTGCCGCGCGTAACGAAAGCGTTCTCGCAAGCAGCCAGGAACTCGGGCGCGCCGGCGCTCGTCAGGCCATTCTCGACCAGGCAGAACGTGCCCACGTGATCGGCCATGTAGAAGTCGGACTCGGAATCGCCGAGCGCCAACGTCTCCTCGCGCTCGATCCCCAGGTGCTCGCAGAAGCGCGCAATGGCGACGCCTTTGTTGAGACCCGCCGGATTGATATTGAAGGCGCGACCGTCCTCGACGCGATCGAGCTCGAGCGTCGTCGGCTTGGACAGGTGAGTCAGATGGCCGTTGCAAGCCCAGACCAGACCGCAGCCGGCCTCGTCCAGGATGGCCTGGACCTCATCGTCGGGCACATCGCCGCGCATGCCGACGGTGACCTCACGGTATTTGTAGCCGGTCGACATGTCGTTGTGATACTCGATCTTGTGCGGCCAGCGGGCGAGGATCTTCTCGCACACGCCGGTCTGCTCGATCACCTGGTGCGGCGTGAGGCCGCAAGAGGAGTCGTAGGGCATGTCGCCGGTCAGATACTCCCAATCGTTGGCTTTGAGGTCGTACATGACCAGGCCGCCCATCTCGCCGATGTAGGAGTTGAGACCGAGCACGCGCGCGTCCTCGTGGATCATGGTACGGTTGCGGCCCGAGGTGGGAACCACCTGAATGTCAGCACGAGCGAGCGCCACGACGGCCTCGACGAGTTTGGTCGAGGGGTTGCCGTCGTTGTCGCGCAGCACGCACGAGCCAGGTGCAAGCATCGTGGCATCCAGGTCGGTAAAGACGTATTTGACCTTGGCCAAGCGCTCGCGCATCTCGCCCGAAAGCTCAGCGACGGTCGGCAGGGTATTGTGGGACATGGTTACTCCGTTTACGTAGAAGGGTTTGGACTTGGACGGCATGTTTTGATTGAGGGAACACGCTTATGGCGACAGCGCACTCAGGGCGCCGCCGCCATCATGGTTCATTAGTCAAACTGGGTAACATCGATCAGGCGATTGGCCAGCGAAAGGTCGCTCTCGATGGGCACGAACTCGTCGCCCACGTGCATGAGCTCCTCGTCACCCTTTGCCAGCAGCAAGACAATGGTGGGAGCATCGGGGTTGACGTACTCCTCGCGCGCCGCCTTGAACGCCGCATGCACAGCGGCTTCGCGATCGAGGATGATCTTGTTCGGCGTATCGTCGGGAACATGCTCGGCAAGCTCGCGACAGACCTTCATCGGGTCCTCGTGAGCTGGATCCTCGTTCGTAAAGATCATCAGGTCGGAATATGGTGCGGCCTCGCGCGGAAGCTGCTCGCGGCGCTCCTGCGCCTTGCCGCCGGCAGCGCCAAACACCGCAATGACTGGACTAGCGGGAAACGCGCGCTTGACCGACGAGAAAAGCGAACGGAACGAAAGCTGGTTATGCGCATAGTCAACGACGCAGATCACGCGGCCGTCCTTCGACTCCACGACCTCCATACGGCCCGGCACACGCAGTTTGGAGAGGCCCTTCTTGATGGCCTCGATACCGATGCCGATCTCGCGCGCGGCGGCGATAGCGACCAGCGCGTTCTCCACGTTAAAGTCTCCCGCGATACCCAGCAGGATCTTCTCCCCCGCCTCGGACTCGTCGGCACACAGGCCATGCAAGTTGAACTCGATGCTAAAGCCGAGCATGCGGACATCGCTCGCCCACAGGCTTGCCTCGGGATGCTCGACGCCAACGGTCACCAAGCGCTCGGCCGTCGACGCTGCCTCTAGCACACGGTCAACCTCATCGGTGCCCAGATTCACCACGGCGGTCTTTGCCTGGTCAAAGATCCTAAGCTTGCTCTCAAAATAATCCTCAAACGTGGGGTGTTCGATCGGCGAGATGTGGTCGCGGCCGATGTTGAGGAAGCACGCCACGTCAAACGGCAGATTCTCGACGCGTTGGTACTTGAGCGCCTGGCTCGAGACCTCCATGACCATGGACTGGCGACCGGACGTGCGGCAGTTGGCGATATGGCGCCAAACCTCGGGGGCCTCGGGCGTGGTGTTGGTGCTCTCGTAGCACTCGATACCATCGTCGGTACTCACCGAGCCGATCATGCCGCAGGACTCGCCCGCCGCCTTGATGATGGACTGGAGCATAAAAGCGGCCGTGGTCTTTCCCTTGGTGCCGGTGATGCCCACGATCTTGACGTCGTGGTCGGGACGGTCGTAGACCTCCGGCGGCAACAGGGCCATGGCCGTGCGAACACTATCAACAACCAGCATCGCAGCACCGCTCTCCTGCGCCAGCGGCTCCAGAGACTCGACCAGCGACTCCTCGCACACAAATGCGACGGCGCCCGCATCGAGCGCCATGCTCAAAAACGCGGGCTTAAAGGCAGCACCTTTGCAAAAGAATACGTCATCTGCCGAGACCGCGCGCGAATCAAACGAGCAGCCGGTCACGGCACGCTCGTCAACCTGCTCTGATGCGCGCAGCTCGCCGCACACATCGAGAAGCTTGGCAAGCGTATCGACCGTGGTCACGGTCGCGGAATCCGAATGGTGCATCTTTCACCTTTCTCAGCCATTTGGCAGGGACGGTTTTATAGTAACTGAAACGCACCCACGCAAAAACGGCTCCCGGAGGAGCCGTTACGCGCAGGCATTCGTAGGCCGAGACTAGGCAGCCTGAACAGAAGGCTGGCCCTCGTCGATAAAGAAGCGCTTGTACCACACTAGGAACACGAGCGGCGTATAGATCTTGCGCTGGAAATCGCCCTTGCCCGCAAAGTGCAGATCGAGCAGGTGCATGAGCTCGTCGGTATTGAAGAACTCGCTTGCCCACGGCGCGGTGAAGTACTCCTTGACATAGTCGTACCACTTTTGCTCGCGCAGCCAGTAGACAATCGGCACCGGGAAGCCCACCTTGGGACGGGTGGCCCACTCATCGGGCAGCGACTTGTTGGCAGCGTGGCGGAGTACCTGTTTGTTGCCGTTCTCGTTGATGCGGTAGCGGTCGGGAATGTGCTCGGCGAACTCCATGACTTTGCGGTCCAGGAAGGGCACGCGCAGCTCCAGTGAGTGTGCCATGCACATCTTGTCGGCCTTGAGCAGAATGTCGCCCGGGAGCCACATGTTCATGTCCAGGTACTGCTTCTTGACCAGCTCGGGCTGACCCTTCACGCGCGCATAGATGGGAGCGGCAAGCTCGAAGGCGCCATCGCCGGTGTTGTACTCGGGCTTGAGCACGCCGTCGACCTCGCGCTCCGGCCATACCAGAGCCTGTCCCAGGAACGACTTCTCGGGGATCTCGGCACCCTTGACCAGGAAGTTATGTCCCTTGAAGTACGGCATATGCAGCGCCAGGTTACCGAGCGCGCGACGGATGGGCAGCGGCACCATCTTTTTGTACTTGCGCACCGGGACCGTGTCCTCGTAGTAGGCGTAGCCGCCAAAGAGCTCGTCGGCGCCTTCGCCCGAAAGCACGACGGTAACGTCCTTGCGGGCCATCTCGGCCAAGAACCACAGCGGCACGGAAGACAGGTTGGACTGCGGCTCGTCCATGTGATACTGGATGTCCTCGAGCGCACCGAAGAACTCGTCGGCGGTAATCATCTTGCGAACGTTCTCGACGCCGAGCTTATCGGAAAGTTCCTTGGCGTAGTTGGTCTCGTTGAAGTTCTTGTAGTCAAAGCCCACCGAGAAGGTCTTGTCGGGCATGAGGCAAGCGGCGATGTAGCTGGAGTCGACGCCACCGGAGAGGAACGACGCGACCTTGACGTCGGCGATGCGATGGGCCTCGACACTCTCGTGCACGACCTCGTCCAGCTCATCGACATACTCTTCGAACGGCTTCTCGACGGCAGAGTAATCGCAATCCCAGTAGCGCTCGATGTTCATCTTGCCGGTCGGGATATCGACGGTAAAGTAGTGCGCCGGCGGCAGCTTGTAGACACCCTCGAAGAAGGTCTCCTCAGTCGCCGAATACTGCAGCGTCATGTACGGACGCAGAGCCTTTTTGTTGACCGCCTTGTGGAAGTGCGGGTAGTCCAGGAAGCTCTTGATCTCGGAACCAAAGAGCACGCCCGGAGCGCCGTCGCCCGCATCGGCCATGGGATAGTAGTAGAGCGGCTTGATGCCAAAGATGTCGCGGGCGCCAAAAAGCTTGTTCTTCTTTTTGTCCCAGATGACGAAGGCGTACATACCGCGCAGACGATCGAGTACGGCCTCGCCCCACTCCTCGTAGCCGTGCAGGAGGCTCTCGGTGTCGGCGCCGCAGTGGAACTTGTAGCCCTTGGCCTCGAGCTCGGAACGGAGTTCTTGGAAGTTGTAGATCTCGCCGTTGAAGACAATGACGACGCTGCCGTCCTCATTGGCCATGGGCTGGGCGCCGGCCTCGGTCAGGTCGAGGATCGACAGGCGGCGGAAGCCCAGGGCAACGCGGCCGTCGATAAACTGACCGCCCATGTCGGGACCGCGATGGACGATGCGGTCCATCATCTTGGTGAGCACCTCGGATTGGTTATCCGTCCCACCGACAAAACCGACAAAACCGCACATATACTATCCCCTCTGCTGTTGCTGGGCATCAAATCGAATCAGTAGCTTTTGAGTATACCCGAGGGCGTAAAGAGGGGCGGAATGTTCAGGCAATCTCAACTGAATCAGCTCCGCTGTGACACGCGCCGGTTACCTTTAATGGATATGAGGTGAATGGGGCGATTGTTTTGCTATACTCTCTCCGCACGGGCGATTGGCGCAACGGTTAGCGCAGGTGCTTTACACGCACAAGGCTGGGGGTTCGAATCCCTCATCGCCCACCACTGAATTGGAAACGGTCCTCGCAAGGGGACCGTTTTTTGTTTGGGCCCAGCGCATGGGATTCGAACCCTAAAGACCCCTTATTTCAAGGTCCGTGGCCAAATAATGGCAAAAATGAGTACTGCTACTTTGCTTGCAACATATAAACAGATAGTGTTTGCTTAGGTTACGCAACATATGTCCATTATAAGGACTAACAGTCAGATCAAAATCGTGTATTCATCGCCATTTCGACTTGCCATCTGGCCTTATTAGTCCAAAATTGCTGCTACCAAATCGGTAACAGTACTCATATTTGATGTTTTTTGACCAGCAGGTCTCCCTGCCTTAGCAAATCTAAGGCAAAACGGGCTCCAGACCGCTGAATCATGCCGCATAGGGCACGTCCGCAGTCCGGAACTCGGTCCAAATTGAGTTATTGCGCCGCGTTAGCCCAAAACACCCGACAGGATCTCGATCAGACTGTCCACGTCGGCTTCCTCGCAGACGAGTGGCGGCAGGAAACGCAGCGTATGGGCACCCGTAGCGTTAATCACGGCACCGGCGGCCAGCGCGCGGGCAACAACATCATGCGCGTCGCCCGCGGCATCATCAAAATCACAGCCGAGCATCAAGCCGCGGCCACGTACCTCGGTCACGTGCGGCAGCTTGGCGAGCTTTGCCTCCATATAGGCACCCACCTTGGCAGCATGGTCGGCATAATCGCCGCGCACGAGCGCGGAGAGCGTCGCGGCACACGCCGTGATGGCCAGGCAGCTACCGCCAAAGGTCGAGCCGTGGTCCCCCGGCTTAAACACGTCGGCAATCTCCTTCTTCGCCACGACGGCACCCATGGGCACGCCGTCGGCAATGCCCTTGGCAAGGCTCATGATGTCGGGCTCCACGCCATAGGTCTGGAACGCAAACGGCTTGCCGGAGCGGAAGATGCCGCACTGGACCTCGTCGGCGATAAGCACGGCGCCCACTTCGTGTGCCAGGTCGCGCGCCGTAGCCATAAACTCCTCGGTCATGGGATGCACACCGCTCTCACCCTGGATCGGCTCGAGCATCACGGCACAAATTTCGCTCCCCAGCTGCTTAAAGATCGCACGCAGCTCATCCACATCGTTGGGCGTGCAGGCCACAAAGCCACCCGGCAGCGGGCGGAAGCTGTCCTGCAGCCAATCCTGCATGGTGGCGGCAATGGTCTCGAGCGTACGACCGTGGAAGCCGCCGCGCATGCACACGATGGTGTTGCCGCCATTACCGGCACGCTTGGCGTACAGGCGCGCGAGCTTCATCGAGCCCTCGTTGGCCTCGGCGCCAGAGTTGGCAAAGAAGGTCTCCCAAACCTGCTCATCCGCAGCCGGGGCACCAAGAGCAGCTGCCGTGGTCTCATCGCCGGCGGCAATGGCATCGGCAAGCACGCGCGCACCATCTACGTCGTCGTTAGCAAGCTTGGACAGCAGCGCCGCGACCTGTCCGCGCTGCTCAATGTAGAAGTAATTGGAGACATGCATGAGCTTTTTGGTCTGTGCCTCGAGCGCCGAGAGCACAGCCGGGTCGCCATGACCTAGGCTGCACACGCCGATGCCGGCAAGAAAGTCGAGGTACTCACGGCCATCGTCGCCGGTGAGCTTCATGCCGTGACCCTCGACAAACTCGACCGGAGAGCGGCCAAAGGTATGCATAACATAATGGGATTCAAGCGATTGCTGAGCTGCAAGTGACATGGGATGCCTTTCGTTGAGCGCCGGACGGCGCAGACCTATGGGTGCAGGAATGGGGCGGCTGCGGGTCAGCTAGACCGTCTGAAGCTTCTCGACCTCGTCAAGGTTCTCGGTCAGACGCGCAGCAAACGTCGAAAGCGGATGCGGATGCGTATCGAACTCGTAAGCCGTCTCGGTGGAATGGATCACGGTGCCGACGCCGGCATCGGTCAGCAGCTCCAGGAGCAGCGAATGCGGCGTAGTACCGTTAATGATGTGGGCACGAAATACGCCGCCGGCAAGCGCATCGACGGCCGCGCGCAGCTTGGGAATCATGCCCTTATCGACCTCGCCGCCGTAGAGCATTTCGTTAACCTCGTCGAGCGTTAGGTTGGAGATAAGCGAGTCCTTGTCGCTAAAGTCCTTGTACAGGCCATCGACGTCGGTCAAAAAGATCGCCTTATGCGCGTGGAGCGCCGCGGCAACGGCACCGGCGGCGGTGTCGGCATTGATGTTGAAGAAACCGCCGTCCTCCCCCGCCGCGACGGTAGCGATGACGGGGATGTACTCGCTATCGAGTAAGCGCTCGATATAGTCGGTGTTGACGTGCGTCACTTTGCCCACGCGACCGAGTTCGGGGTCGAGCGGCTCGGCGATGAGCGTGCCGGCATCGCTGCCCGACACGCCCACGGCCAGGTTGCCGTGGTGGTTGATGGCAGCAACCAGCTCCTGGTTAACCTTGCCGCCCAGCACCTCGCGCACGATATCCATAGTCGCCGGCGTAGTCACGCGCTGGCCGTTCTTAAACTCGACGGGAATATCGTAATGGCTCAGCGCCTCGTTGATGGCCTTGCCGCCGCCATGCACAATGACGGGGCGCATGCCGATGATCTTGAGCAAAACGATGTCGCTCATCACGTCGCGGCGCAGCTGCTCGTCAACCATGGCTGCTCCGCCATATTTGATAACAACCGTCTTGCCGGTCAGGTTTTTAATCCACGGCAGTGCTTCGAACAGCAGCTGCGCGGTTGCTTCGTTGGATTCGCTCGAACGACAATCGCGTGCGAATTTCATAATCTGCCTCGTCTTTCGTATCGTTATCGCGCCGTGCTCCACTGTCCGCAATCGCGGCAAGATGCGCAGCGCGCCTGGAATCTAGGAACGGTAGTCGCCGTTGATGGAGATGTACTCGTGCGTGAGGTCGCAGGTCCACACGGTCGTTGCCGCGTCGCCTGCGCCCAGGTCGGCCGAGATCACGATCTCGGGTGCCTCAAAACGTCGCAGAGCCTCGTCCTCGTCAAAGGGAACAGTCAGACCGTCGCGACAGACAGGCATGCCCATCATGTCGATGGAAACGTCTTCCTGATTAAATTTCACGCCGCACTTGCCAAGCGCCATAGCAACGCGACCCCAGTTGCAGTCGTGGCCGGCGATGCAGGTCTTAACGAGCGGCGAGTTGGCAACGGCACGGGCGGCGATATCGGCTTCCTCGTCGTTGGCGGCACCGGTAACGTTGACCGTAACAAGCTTGGATGCGCCCTCGCCGTCGGCGGCGATGTTGCGCGCCAGGCTCTCGCACACCTCGTGCACGGCAAAGGCCAGCTCGTCAAAGGCATCAGTGCCCTCGACGATGGCCTCGGCATCTGCGGCAGCGGCGCCGGAAGCAAGCATGATGCAGGTGTCGTTGGTCGAGGTGTCGGAATCGACCGTTACCTTGTTAAAAGTCTGCTTGGCGGTCGAGAGCAGCAGGGCATGAAGTGCCGCAGGCTCGACGGGGGCATCGGTGGTGATAACTGCGATCATGGTGGCCATGTTGGGCATGATCATGCCCGAGCCCTTGCACATTCCGCCTACCGTATAGACATTGCCCGCATGACCCGCAGCCTCGCTGACATAGGACACGGCGTACTCCTTGGAGTGCGTGTCGGTCGTCATGATGGCGCGAGCGGCATCGGCGCCACCGTGGGCGGAGAGCGCCTCGTAGGCAGCAGGAATGGCGGTCTCAAACGTGTCGATCGGCAGAATCTGGCCAATCACACCCGTGGAGGCAACCAGAATCTGCTGGGGTTCGCAGCCGATGACCTGCGATGCGATGCTGCACGTCTCGCGCGCGCATGCAAGGCCGGTCTCACCCGTGGCGGCGTTGGCATTGCCAGAGTTGACCGAAACGCCGGCGATGACGCCATAGCCCTTGTCGGCACCGCCCAGGTTGGCACGGCTCACCTGCACGGGCGCCGCGCAAAAGCGATTGGTGGTAAACACACCGGCACCGGGACAGGGTTTATCGGGCGCGACGAGCGCGTAATCCAGACGCTCGGGGTTCTTGCGGAACCCAGCGTGGATGCCTGCAGCCTTAAAACCAGCCGCAGCCGTAACGCCACCCTCGACGGCGCGAATCTTGATATCAAACAGCTCGGTATTCATCGTCTTTATGACTCCTTATGTCAAACAAAAAATGGACATCGGTTGGTGCGCCATGCCAGTCGTGATCATGAGACCAGCTTAAGAGTGGCGCCCCACTCGATGCCCGACTACCAAATCGTTAACAATCGAATGTGCTACACCGGGCACGCCACTGTGGGCAAGCCTCGTCGCTCGTCAAAGCCAAAGACGATATTGGCGCACTGGACCGCTTGGCCCGCAGCGCCCTTGCACAGATTGTCGATGGCGCCCGTCGCCACCAGCACGCCCGCGCGCTTGTTGAACGCAAGGCCAATCTGGGCGGCGTTGGTGCCGACGACCGAAGCCGTCTTGGGCTGCTGGCCGGCATCGAGCACGCGCGCAAAGGTGCGTCCAGCGTAGAACTGCTTGTAATAGTCGACGACATCCTCAAGAGCCAGGGAGTCGATGGCCTGCGGCGTGAGCGGCAGCGTCACCGTGGAGAGCAGGCCGCGCTTGAGCGGTGCCAGATGCGGGGTGAAGACGACGCGATCGGTCAGGCCAAGGATTTGCTCAATCTCGGGCGTGTGGCGATGCTTGCCCACGCCGTAGGCCTCCAAGTTCTCGTCAGCGCTGCAAAAATGCGTACGAGCGTTGCAGGACTTGCCGGCACCCGTCACACCGCTGATGGCATCAACGATCACGGGGCCGCTCTGGGCAACCCAGCCAGCGCGCACGGCGGGCGCGGCGGCAAGGCTCGTTGCGGTGGGATAGCAACCGGCGCAGGCGACCAGCACGGGTTTGCCGTCGGCATGGTCGGATGCGGCGGTCTCCAAGTCCCGGCAGAATAGCTCGGGCAGGCCAAAGGCACGGGTCTTGAGCAGCTCGGGGCTCGTATGCTCGGCGGCATACCACGTCTCAAAGACGGACGCGTCGTTCAGGCGGTAGTCGGCCGAAAGATCAAAGCAGGAGACGCCCGATGCAAGCAGCGCGGGCACCTGTGCCATGGCAGCCGTGTGCGGCACGGCAAGAAAAACCGCATCGCAGCTCTTGAGCTCGGGGGCGTCATGCGTGGTGAAAACCAGGTCGCTCACGCCAGCAAAGCTCGGATACACCGCGGACAGCGGCTGGCCGGCATCGGCGTTGGACGTAATGGCGACAAGTTCAAACTCGGGATGGCCGAGTACGAGGCGAATGAGCTCGGCTCCGGCATATCCAGCCGCGCCGACGATTCCAACCTTTAAAGACATATCAGACTCCTTGTCTGCGATTTATGCACCGATGCGCATTTCGCAGCGGTCGTTATGAAGTGGGTTGAAACTTTAGCACCAAAAGATGCATGAACACGTAAATGGCTTGCATATTCATGCATTGAAACATTCCCGACACATTCGCTTGAAGGAATTGACAAATGGAGCGGGCCCCGTATTGACCGGCGCTCCTAACGGCGTCGGGCAATACGGGGCCCGCCCATGCGAAAACCAAGTTGTTAGGATGAGCCAGCTGGCTAGAGCTCGACCGGCACCCATTCGTCGTGATTGCAGATAAAAGCCTCGGGATCCTCGACGCTAAAGAAGACGAGCGTGGGGTCGTTAGGCCCCTCATAGTGCTCGCCCAGGTGCTCTAGATGCTTCCACCCGGCTTCGCGCATTTCGTCTAAAGCCCGGTCATCCAAGCCGGCACGCCCGCGCAAGATGAGCCAGCCATGGCCCGGCCACCAACTCGTGGCCTCAAAGCGCTGGTTTTGCAGCAGCTCTTGCCACACATCTTTGGTGCGCGCCGTTACAAACCACAACTTGCCGTCCTGGATCTGCGCAAACGAAAACGGACGCACATGCGGCTGTCCGTCAACGCTCGTCGCCAAATACCATGCCGGCACTGACGTCAGATACTCCAACACCGTATTCAATCCGTCCATGTGTCCTCCTGGCATTAGCTAATTCAGAACGGGTAGTTAATTTGAGACGCGCTAGAGCTCCAGGCGCTCCTCGCTGCCGTCGATATCACAGAAGCGCGCGGCAATGTTGCGGACCGAAAAGAAAGCAAGACGGCCGTCGTTGGCACTCTCGTGTTCCTCGCCAATGCCCACCATGTGCTTAAAACCCGCTTGACGCACCTTGTCGCTCGCAACTGCGTCGTCCTCAAGTGCGGCTTCGCCGGTCAATACGATCCAACATTCCCCCGGCTTCCAGCCCGAGAGCTCAAACTTGGGATTCGCGCTCAGCTCCGCCCACACATCTTTGTCGCGCGACGTACAAAACCACAGTTTACCGTCATCGACCATGGCAAACGAAAACGGCCTCACGCGAGGCTGATGCCCGTCGGCTACATCGGTCGTGGCCAGATACCACGCCGGAATGCGCCTGAGATACGAACAGGCGCGCTCAAGCTGAGCCGTGCGGTCGTTGTCGGTCATAGGGACCCCTTTCTTGCGCTCGAATCGCGCCTAAACAAGTTGAAGGTTGATGACGATGACGCAGATGAGCAGCAACGCCGTCACCACCGCCGCCAACGCATCGCCGCGGCCAAATGCAAGCGCATGCAGGCGCGTGCGGCCCTGCTCGCCGTGATAGCAGCGTGCATCCATGGCGGCAGACAGCGTCTCGGCATGGCGGAACACGCCCGTGAACAGCGGAATCGCCACACTGCCGAGCATACGCACGCCGCCGAGCGGACCGCCCGTCATGCGCGCACCGCGGCTCGCCTGCGCATCGGCCGTCTGCTTCATCTCGGTGGCAAACTGCGGCATAAAGCGCAGCGCGATACCCATGATCATGCCGAGCTCGTGCGCAGGAAGTCCCACACGCGCAAACGGCGCGAGCAGGCGCTCAAAGCCCGCGGTGAGGTCGAGCGTCGGCGTGGTGAGTGTAATGGCGCTCATGCCGGCCATCATCAACGTCAGGCGGCACGCCATAAAGGCGGCAGAACGCAGTGAGCCCTCGCTTATCTGCAGAAAGCCGAGCTGCCACAGGATGCGCCCACTCTGATCGGTAAACAAGTTGAGCACCGCGACCACGACGACGATTGCCAGCAGCGGCGCCATCGACGACAGAACGCGACGAACCGGCACCCGAGACACGGCATAGGTCAGCACAACGAAAATTGCGACCGGGGCCAGTCCGCGGAAGCCACTGACCGTGAGCGTCGTGATCAGAAACACAAAGCCCAAGAGCAACTTGGTTCGCGGGTCCAGGCGGTGGATTGCACTATCGCCGGGATAGTAACTGCCAAACGAAAACGCCTCCATCAGCAGCCCTCCTCTCGCGAGACCGTCTTGGATTTAGCAATGTCCGCGACGTTAGAAGGACCGTCCGAGCGACCGATCAGCAAATCTACCAACTCGTCGGCCAACGACTCAACCGTATAGAGCCCGCCGCGACGCAGCGGCACGCCTGCCTTCGCAAGCGCCAGCGCCATGCGCTGGGCAGCGGGAACACCCAAGCCGATTGATTTAAGCTCATCCGCATGCGCAAAAACCTGAGCGGGCGTGCCCTCGGCAAACACCGCGCCCTCGTTCATCACGACAATACGGTCGCAGCAATTGGCCAGGTCATCCATGCTGTGCGAAACCATGACAACGGTCAGGCCATCGCGGTGAAGTCGATCGATAAGCTCAAGGAAATCCCTGCGCGCAGCCGGATCGAGCCCCGCCATGGGCTCATCGAGCACCAGGACTTCAGGCTCCATGGCGAGTACGCCGGCGAATGCCACACGCCGTTGCTGACCGCCCGAAAGCTCAAAGGGACTCTTGTCGCCTATCGCGGCAAGGTCGAGGCCCACGCGTGAGAGCGATGACTCGACACGACGGTCGACTTCATCTTGCGGCAAGCCAAGGTTATGCGGACCAAACGCCACGTCCTGCGCCACGGTTTCGGCAAACAGCTGACGCTCAGGATATTGAAACACCACGCCGACCTTGGCCTTAACCGCAGCGGCGTCTTTTTTGTTTGACAGATCGAGCCCCAGCGCGCGAACGGATCCCTCCTGGGGGCGAATCAAACCGTTGAGATGTTGGACCAGCGTCGATTTACCCGAGCCGGTATGGCCTGCTAGCCCCAGGAACTCGCCGCGACGCACCGTCAGCGACACATCGCGCAGCGCCCACGGGCTGCTGGGGTCGTTTCCCCAGAGAGCCTGTTTGCTCGATTTGCCCGCAGTGGCCGAGCGCTTATGCCAGCGGCGGCGCTCGCGCGGACTGAGCGAATAACTGTACGAAACACGGGATAGCTCGATGACGGGCTCCGACGCGTTGCCCTCGTTGTCTACCGGAACAGTGCCGTCAGCGATTTCCAACTGGGATACGGAAGACTGCCCCGCGATGTCTGCCCCACTTCGCTCGGCATAAGCCTGCGCAATCTCGGCGACCATATCCGCCTCACGCACCTGTGCGCAAACGGGCACGCCCTTCGCACGAAGCGACCTGCCCAGACAGCACGACGCCGGCATATCCAGGTTGAGCTGCGCAAGTTCGTCTGCCCGCGTCAAGATTTCCTCGGGCTTACCGAGCATGGCAACGCGCCCCGCCCGAAACACCGCGACACGATCGGCCTCGGCGGCCTCTTCCATAAAGTGCGTAATCATCACGATGGTCATGCCGCGAGCGTGCAACGCGCGGCAAGCCTTCATGAGGCCCTTGCGTCCACGCGGATCGAGCATCGAGGAAGCCTCGTCCAATATGAGCACGCGCGGTTCCATGGCGAGCACGCCGGCAAGCGCCACGCGCTGCTTTTGGCCGCCCGAAAGCGCATGGGTCTCGTGGCACTCAAAGCCCACCAGGCCCACGCCCTTCAGCGCCTCGCGTACGCGCTGCGCAATTTGCGCCGATGGCACGCCAAGGTTTTCGGGACCAAACGCAACGTCATCTTCGACAAGCGTTGCCACCAGCTGATCATCGGGATTCTGGAATACCATGCCCACGGTCGAGCGAATGTCGTAGACCAGCTCGGGATCGGACGCATCCATGCCGTTAATGCGCACCGTGCCCGCATCGGGCTGCAGCAGCGCATTCAGATGCTTGGCAAACGTCGACTTGCCCGACCCATTGCCACCGAGGATGCAGAAAAACTCGCCATCCTCGATGTTCAGATCGATGCCGTCGAGTGCCGGTGCGGCACCGTCATAGCTAAAGGAAACGCCCCGACACTCAATCATGCGCGGCCTTTGACCTGGTCCTTTTTAGGCGTGATGAGGTTGGAGACCGCCTTGTACACCGCAAGCGTCAATACCGAATTAAGCACGGTCTTGATAAGGTTGAACGGCAGCACGGCAGGAATCATGAGCGGGGCGATCACATCGACCGAGCCATACCAGAACCAAACGCCAATGGTAAGGTTCGCGACCATGGACAGCACCGTAGCGGCAATGACGCCGAGCACCAGACCAATCACGGCACCCTTATAGGTGTGCATCTTCTGGTAGACGATAGCCGCGGGCAGAATGTAGCCCAGCGTGGCAACCAGGTTCATAAGCGCACCGACCCAGTCACCCGTGGTGAGCGCATGGATAACGATCGCCATGGCGGCAACAGCAGTGCCGGCACCGGGGCCATATGCAAACCCGCACACCATCGCCGGCACCAGCGACGGGTCATAGGTCAAAAACGGCGCCGAAGGAAGGATAGGCAGCTGCACGTACATAAACAGGGCGCCCAAGGCGCACATCAACGCCATGGTAACGAGCTGTTTGGTGCTCCACCTATTCGTGTTCTCAAAATGGATATGCTGCGACTGTTCAGACATAAGATCACCTGCCTCTTTCATCCGGACTCTAACCGTTGGTACTGGAATCTCACCAGTTCAGCCGGCATGCGAACCAACACACGCACGGGTCGCGGACTCATCGGCTCGGGCGCAGACACCTCGCCTGCGCCACGGCGTCCCTTTGACACCGCCCGATTTACCGCCAGTGGGGAATTCCACCCCGCCCTGAAACAGCAATTGCAAGTGTAGCACGAGCAGGTTCTCGCGCAAGTATGCCAAGGGTAATTTGTGGCGGAGATCAGTTGCCAAAGCAACCACGTTCCCCACCCATCCCAAAGCAACGCGCCTTTCGCGCAAAGCGCGAAACAGCGAAGGGGACACGTATCCCTATCGACCACATCCTTCTCCGCCCGCCGGCCTCAAGGCCGTAAACGCAGGGAATCCGGGGGCGTGACGGGGGTTTCTCTCCGGAACATTCCGCACTGATATCTTCTGTATTGAAGACGTCGATGATGCACCCGTATACCATTG
>CBCSNQ010000014.1:0-34560 GCA_965141565.1 uncultured Collinsella sp.
CTCCAGGTTCTCCTCGACCGTCATCTGCAAAAAGGCGCGACGACCCTCGGGAACCTGAGCCAGCCCCTTACCAACCAGCTTATCAGCGGGCGTATGAGTAATGTCCTCGCCCATAAACTTGATGGAACCGGTCTTGGAGCGCAGCAAGCCCGAGACGGTCTTGAGCGTTGTGGACTTGCCGGCACCGTTTGCACCAATCAAGGCCACGATCTCGCCCTCGTTAACGTTAAAGGAGATGTCCTTGATGGCGTGGATGGCGCCGTACCAGACGTTGATGTTGTAGACGGAAAGCATCGGCTCTGCCATTTAGTTCTCCCCCTTATCCTGCTTACCCAGATACGCCTCGATAACGGCGTCGTTGTTCTGGATTTCCTCTGCCGTGCCCTTGGCGATGACCTTGCCAAAGTTAAGCACGCAGATACCCTCGCATATATTCATGACGAGCGACATATCGTGCTCGATAAGCATGATGGCGATGCCGAAGGTGTCGCGAATCTTAACGATGTTCTCCATGAGCTCCGCGGTCTCGGACGGGTTCATGCCGGCGGCAGGCTCGTCGAGCAGCAGCAGCTTGGGGTTGGTGGCAAGCGCGCGGACGATTTCCAGACGACGCTGAGCGCCGTAAGGCAGCGATCCGGCCTGCTCGTTTGCCAGGTGCTCCATGTCAAAAATGGACAGTAGCTCCATGGCGCGCTCGTGGGCGGCCTTCTCGTGCTTCCAATACGTCGGCAGGCGCAGCACGCCCTCAAAGCCGGAGTAGCGCTCCTGGTTGTGCAGGCCGACCTTAACGTTGTCCTCCACCGTCATGGTGTTGAACAGGCGAATGTTCTGGAACGTACGGGCAATACCCATGCGGTTGACCTGGTAGACCGACTTGCCCGAGGTGTCCTCACCATCGAGCAGGATGGTGCCGTGCGTAGGCTGGTACACCTTGGTGAGCAGGTTGAAGACCGTGGTCTTGCCGGCACCGTTGGGGCCGATGAGACCGGCGATCTCGGTCTTGCCGATAGTCAGGCTAAAGTCATCGACTGCCTTAAGGCCACCGAACTCAATGCCCAGGTGGATGCACTCGAGTGCCGGGCGCTCGCCCAGGTCACGGTCGGGAACGATGGCGCCAGAAGGATACGGGACCATCTTGCCCTTGTTGAACTCAAATTTACTGGGCATCGGCTGCCACCTCCTTCTTGGAAGCAAAGCGGTCCTTGACGCGACCGAAGAACGCCTTGAACTGCGGGTTGTTGGTAAAGATCATGACCAGGATCAACACGATGGCGTAGATGAGCATGCGGTAGTCCGAGAACTGACGGAGCAGCTCGGGAAGCACCGTGAGCAACGCCGCCGCGATGACGGAACCGCGCATGTTGCCCAGGCCGCCCAGGACCACGAACACCAGAATGAGGATCGACGTGTTGAAGTCGAACTTGGTGGCGGAGAGCTGCGAGAAGTTGCCGCCGAAGAGAGCTCCGGCAGCACCGGCGAGGGCAGCGGAAACCACGAAGGCGATCATGCGGTACTCCGTGACGGAGATGCCTACGGACTCGGCTGCAATCTTGTTATCGCGCACGGCCATAATGGCACGGCCGGTACGGCTGCGGACCAGGTTGAGCACGATCACGAGTGCGACCATGACCAGGATGGCACCGGCGAGGAAGGTCGAGTACGTCGACACGCCCGAGGCGCCCTGGGCGCCCTTGATGATGGCGGTGCCGTCCTCGAGCAGGTGCAGGTCGTCGATCGTAGAGTTGCCCGTGATGTTAAAAATCACGTGCAGGCCGCGGGAGTCGACGCCCACAATGAGGCAGGTGACGATCTCTTTGATGATCTCGCCAAAAGCCAGGGTCACGATGGCCAGATAGTCGCCGCTCAGGCGCAGGACCGGGATACCAATCAAGAAGCCCAAGATGGCAGCGGCGATAGCGCCGACCACAATGCTGATGATCAGACGCATCGGATCGGACGGAACGGCGCTCTCCAGCGCGACGGCGGTGACGATGCCCGTGTAGGCACCGACGCTCATAAAGCCCGCGTGGCCCAGCGACAAGTCGCCCGCGATGCCGACGACGAGGTTGAGGGAAATGGCCATGACGATATAGGCCGTGATGGGAACCAGCTGACCGGCGATCATGCGCGGAATCATGTGGTTAGACTGCATAAAGAACACGATGGCGAAGGCCACGATGCACATGGCGTACGTGACAAAGTCGTGACGCGTCTGCTTGTCTTTAAGAAACTTCATAACGCTCACCTACACCTTCTCGGGGACGTACTTGCCCAAGAGGCCGGCAGGCTTGACGAGCAGGACGATGATCAAAACACCAAAGACGATGGAGTTGGCAAGGCTCGTGGAAATGTAAGCCTGCGCCATCGCCTCGATGATGCCGATGAGAATGCCACCGACAAAGGCACCGGGGATGGAGCCGATGCCGCCGAAGACGGCGGCGTCGAAGGCCTTGATGCCAGGCATGGCACCCGTCGTGGGCTGCAGCACCGGCGAGTAGGAGCACAGGAGCACGCCGGCGATGGCGGCAAGCGCCGAGCCGATGGCAAACGTCATCGAGATGGTGCGGTTGACGTTGATGCCCATGAGCTGAGCGGCGGCCTTGTCCTCGGACACGGCGCGCATGGCCTTGCCCATCTTGGTCTTACCTGTAAAGAACATCAGGCCGGCCATGATAACCAGGCAGGCGACGATGGTGACGAGCGAGACGGCGCTTACGTTGAACTTGGCCAAGAACTCCGGCACCTGGAAGGTGACGAGCGAAGTGAAGTTCTTGGGCGTGGCGCCCCACAGAAGCTGCGCGGCGTTCTGCAGGAAGTAAGACACGCCGATAGCCGTGATCAGAACGGCCAGCGGGCCTGCTTGGCGCAGCGGCTTATAGGCCAGACCCTCGATGAGAACGCCGAGAACCGTGCAGACCACACAAGAAAGAATTACAGATACCCAGCCCGGGAGGCCGAGATACGACGTGGCGCAGAACGAGACATAGGCACCGACCATGATGACGTCGCCGTGAGCGAAGTTCAGCATCTTGGCGATACCGTAGACCATGGTGTAGCCCAACGCGATGATGGCGTAGACGCTGCCCATGGACAGGCCGTTGACCAGGTATTGGATAAAGACCGTCATGTTCCACATCCCCCTTTCGAATAGGTTTCCAGTTGATGTATGAAACAGGGACGTTACATCGTCCCTAGATACCAAGCAAGCAGGGAAGGCCAAAACCTCCCCTGCTTGGGATCAAAACCGCTCTATGTAAGGCGGCCAATTAGGCCTGTACGTACTTGCCGTCGGTGATGACGTACGCCGTGGGCTCCTTCTGGACCTGGCCCTTATCGTTCCAGGTGAGCTTGCCGGTCAGACCGTCAACGGTAATCTTGAGCATAGCCTTGGACAGCTTCTCGGCGGCCTCGGTCGGGTCGGCGTCGACACCAAGACCGGCCTCCTTGAGGGCCTCGGCCACCGCGTGCACGCCGTCGTAGGCGTCGGCGGCAAACTGGTCGGGGGTATCGCCGTACTTATCCTTGTAAGCGTTGACGAAGTCGGCGTTCTTCTCGTCGTCGGCGGAGAACGGGGTCATGAGCAGCAGACCCTCGGCAAGAGAGGTATCGAAGCCCTCAACGCCCAGGATGCCGTCCATGCCGTCGCAGCCCATCATCTTGACGTCGTAGCCCATGTCCTTGGCGTTCTTGAGCAGGACGGACGCCGGCGTGTAGTAGATCGGCGCAAAGATCATGGTGGCGCCGGCCTGCTTGGCCTTGGTCAGCTGGTTCGTAAAGCTCGTGGCGGAGTCGTCCTTAAAGGTCTCCTCGTCAACAATCTCGAGCTTGGACTCAGCGGCCTGGGCCTTAAAGGAATCTGCGATGCCCGAAGAATAGGCGTCGCCGGAGTTATAGAACAGCACGAACTTCTCGTCCGCATACTTCTGCGCCAGGAACTTGGCAGCGTTGACACCCTGGTTGGGGTCGGTGAAGCAAACCTGGAAGACGCAATCCTTGCCGTCGGTGACGTCCTCGGAGGACGCGGACGGGGTGATCATGAACGTCTTGGGGTCGTTACCACACTCTGCGGCAACGGCAACCGACGCACCCGTGGTAGTCGGGCCGACGAGGGCCTGCATGCCCCAGTCGAGCAGGGTGTTGAAGGCGTTGACGGCCTTCTCGCCATCGGCCTGGTCATCCTCGGCCTTGCTGGCAAGCGGCAGCTCCTTGGTCGAAAAATCCTTGCAGCCAAGCTCGACACCCTGGGTAACGGACTTGCCGTAGGACGCGTTGGCGCCGGTCAGCGGGCCGATGGTGCCGATCTTAAACGAAGCGTCGCTCGAAGCGGAACCGCTGTCGCCGCCGTTGGAGGAGCAGCCAGCTAGAATGGACATCGCCCCCAGACCTGCTGCGCTCGCGATAACGCTCCTGCGATTCATAACAGGGTTCAATGACTTACCGGTGAGGCTCGACATGCGGCTCTCCTCTCAAATCTCGTCGGGTTTCGGTTACCCGACAGGCCATCCTTCGCCGTGTTCGGCGTTCGCAAAATAGTAGACGCTTTAGTTGAGAAAAGTGGCGATTATTTCAACTTTTCTTTTGCTTTGTCCATTTATCCATATTTATGCGTATTTCTATCAGTTTATGCAGTTTAGCCACTTTATTATGTGAAAGTAATGTTTCTGTTCTGTTACAAGCGCCCTTGCCCTGAATAAAACGGCCTCACCGGTCTCGTTATATGCACTTAGGCGGAGATGTACTTGCCGTCCTGGATTACATAGGCTGTCCATGCCGTCGGCACCCATTAGTGTCATGTCGTAGCTCATGTCCTTGGCGTTCTTGAGCAAAACGGACGCTGGGGTGAAATAGATCGGGGCAAAAATAAGCGTGGCTCCGACAAGGAAACTCCTGCGGTTAAGTACGTTGTTGATGCTAAGCATGGTGCCCCCCTCTTCGCTGGCCGCAGTGCGGCCGTCTTGCGGTACGGGGCAAACCTTATGGTGCAAACGTTGACAGTTTGTTACGGAGTTCCGTTTGTAGCGAGCATGTTTCCAATGTTTCCGCAGCGTTTCGGGGGTGCCGTTTTGTGCGACTCCTGTTGCCTGGCGAGCACGCGCCCTCGGTTCACGCTAGAATGCACTCAACCTTTAAGCGGTTAATCCATCCATAAGATGCACGAAGGAGCTATCTATGAGCGAACCCCTGCGCACCGTGAACGTCGGTCTGATCGGTCTGGGAACCGTCGGCGGCGGCGTGGCCCGTCTGATCAAGAGCCACCACGATGAGTACCTGGCAGCCTACGGCATCGACCTTAAGCTGACCCGCGCCTGCGCGCTTGCTTGGGAGCAGGCCGAGGCGGCAGGCATTGAGCGCGAGGCCTTTACGAGTGACTGGTACGACGTCGTCAGCGACCCCGCCGTCGACATCGTCGTCGAGCTGATCGGCGGTGAGCATCCCGCAACCGAGATCTTCACCACTGCCTTTGAGCACGGCAAGCACGTCGTCTCTGCCAACAAGGCCCTACTGGGCCGTCACGTCGAGACGCTTGCCGAGAAGGCACGCGCGTGCGGCGTGCAGATTAAGTGCGAGGCCAGCTGCGGCGGCGGCATCCCCATCGTGAGCACGCTTGAGCACGACCTGGTGGGCAACAAGATCCTGACCATCGCCGGTATTCTCAACGGTACCACCAACTACATCCTGTCGCGCATGGACGCCGAGGGTGCCGATTACGCCGACGTGCTCGCCGACGCGCAGGCCAAGGGCTATGCCGAGGCCGACCCGTCCGCCGACGTCGACGGCTTCGACGCCGCCAGCAAAACGGCGATCCTCGCCTCCATCGGCTTTGGCACCCGTGTGACCACCGACGACGTATACCAGCAGGGCATCCGTACCATCGGCGCCGAGGACATCGCCCAGGCACGCGAACTCGGCTACACCATTAAGCTGCTCGGCATCGCCCGCAACACCGACGCCGGCGTCGACGTCCGCGTGCATCCCACGCTGATCCCCGCCGACCACATGCTCGCCAAGGTCAACGGCGCCATGAACGCCGTCTACGTGGTGGGTGACGCCGTGGGCGAAACCATGTTCTACGGTGCCGGCGCAGGCTCCTTCCCCACCGCAAGCGCCGTCGTGGGCGATATCCTGTCGCTCTCCGAGCAGATCAGCCGCGGCGTGGCTCCGCTTCCCGAGATTGAGCCCTATGGTCACAACCTCGCCTTTAAGCCCATGGACGAACTCCAGACCAAGTACTATGTGCGTCTGAAGGTCGCCGACCGCGTGGGCGCCCTGTCCGAGACGGTCGACATCTTTGCCAAGCACAACATCTCGATCTCGCTCATCAACCAGGTCGAGGACGGCAAGTCGGGCGTCAGCGATGCCTGCTCGGTCATCTTCCTGACGCACCGCGCACTCGAGAAGGACGTCCAAGCTGCCGCCGCCGAGCTTGCCAGTGTCGACTGCGTGGCCGAGGTCGCCAACGTCCTGCGTATCGAGGACGTCGAGGCCTGGACCGAAGGTGTTATGGCCAACTAATCCAACGCTTGCCTAGCAATACACGCTTTGAGGGCTCCCGTCCGATGTGGGACGGGAGCCCTTTTGTCTCCTGCCCCAAGCACAACGGCAGAGTACATTTGCGCGAACCGCTCATCGGTAACGCGGGCTACCGTTCACCGATATGCAGACGCGACCGATTCCGGCTACCGCTACGCTGTGCTGCGAATGTCCGCCCGCGATGAGAGGAAGCACCATGTTGCTCGAGGGCAAGAAAGCAATCATCACCGGAGGCACGCGCGGTATCGGCTATGCCATCGCCTGTCGCTTTATCGAGGAGGGCGCCGCCGTCACGGTCTTTGGCTCGCGTCAGGAGACTGCCGACGCCGCCGTTGAAAAGCTGGCCGCAGCCTATCCCGAGGCCAAGGTCTGGGGCCGCACCTGCGACCTCACCTCGCTCGAGGCCGTAACCGAGGCCTTTACCGAGGCAGCCGCCGACATGGGTGGCCTGGACACGGTCGTTAACAACGCCGGCATCTCCCAGCGCTCGCCGCTTCTGGAGTACACGGCCGAAGAGTTCGCCAAGGTCATGGACCTCAACGTCGTCGCCGTCTTTAACGGCCACCAAGCCGCTGCCAAGATTATGGCCGAGGCAGGCCACGGCGGCACCATCACCACCACGAGCTCGATGGTCGCCAAGTACGGTCAGCCCTCCGGCGTTGGCTATCCCACGTCCAAGTTCGCCGTCAACGGTATGGTCCAGTCGCTCTCGCGCGAGCTCGCCCCCATGGGCATTCGCGTCAACGCTGTCGCTCCCGGCGTGACCAAGACCGATATGGTCGCCAACCTTCCCGAAGAGGTCATCAAGCCCATCATCGCCACCATTCCGCTCGGCCGCATGGGCGAGCCCGAGGACGTCGCCAACGCCTTCGTTTTCCTAGCGAGCGACATGTCCTCCTATGTCACGGGCGCCGTGCTCCCCGTCGACGGAGCCGCCCGCTCTTAAGGGACCACAAGCCTCATCTCCCAGCCTCAACATAGTCCAACAAAGAAGGCGCGCCGTCTGCATCAACTGCAGGCAGCGCGCCTTCTTCTGTTTGAAAGGGAAGCTGTGTCCCGGAATTCCGACTCAGACCGGGACGCAGCTTCCCTCAGGGCCACGTTTCGGAAAGAGCGCCCCGTTTTGAACGCCGATTCTGGGATACCGTTTCCGCAACGGGTCTCTCGCGGAAACTGCATCCCACTCTGAGCGCCCATTCCGGGACACAGTTTCCCAACGGCCCCCGTTTCGGAAACCACATCCCGTTCCGAGCCTTCAAAGCAGGACGCGGCTTCCCCGAGAGAGTATCGACTACTTGCCGTCGTCGTCCTCGGCTTCTTCTCTTGCATAGAGCTCCAGCATGCGGCGGCGGTATTCGCGCACGGCGAGCTTGGCGCGCTCCAGGCGGCGACGCTCGCGCGGAGTCAGCTCGGACGGGTCGACCTCGTCTCCATAGGTCTTATCGGCAAGAAGATGTGCCGCGTCCACAATACGGGCATCGATATGGCCGCTCGCCGCCTCGGCGGAAAGACGCTCGGCAATCGTATCGAGCGTAGGCAAGCCCTCGAATACGCGACCATGGCCATGCGAAGTCAGCAGCTCGTGCTCACGTGCGAGCAGGCTCGCCAAATCGTGATGGGCGCGCAGGATGTCGAGCGCATCGGATGGATGCTCGGCAACTTCTGCCACGGCGGCGACCGGCGCGGCGTCGACCACGCGGTAGAAGAGCTGCGCGAGCAACGGCATCAAGAACACCGTGATGGCACCGGCGGCAACCATGACCGACGCAATATCTTGCGACAGCGCGCCCGCGTTGACGGCAACGCTTGTCACGGCAACGATGATCGGCAGGGCCGTGGTGCAGTACAGGGCCACGGTAATGCGACCATACGCCGACACATCGCGCGTCGCAGGACAAATGCTCATAGAGATGAGAATGGGAACGGCACGAATAATCAACAACGCCACGATAAAGCCCACGAGCAGACCCGGGCGCGACGCCACGGCCGTCAGATCGATCTTTGCGCCCGATACGGTAAAGAATACCGGAATCAAAAAGCCGTAGGCCAGGCCATCGAGCTTGGTCTCGAGCGTATGGTTGCCCTCGGGGATGATGTAGCGCAAGACAAAGCCGGCGGCAAAAGAACCCAACACGATGTCGAGATCAAAGACAGCCGAGAACGCCACGAGCGTGACCAGGATGAGCACCGTCAGGCGCACGAAGGTCTGCGACGTGGTATCGGCGCGTTCCTCGACAAACGCAAAGAAGCGGCTGCCGACGCGCTTGGAGCGGCTCGGGACCACGGCCAGCAACACGCAGACCACCGCAAACAAGCCAAGGATCACAAGCGTTTGGATGCCGGTGCGGGCAGACAGCAGCACCGACATGGCAAGCACAGGGCCGAGCTCACCCCAAGTGCCATACGCGAGAATCGAGTCGCCCACGCGCGTGCCGGTGAGCGAGCGCTCACGCATGATGGGCACGAGCGTACCGAGCGCCGTCGAAGTGAGGGCAAGCGTCACGGCGATACCGTCGAAATGACTGACCGAGAACCACGGGGTAAAGCGTACGGCAAGCCAGGCGATACCAAACGTGACGACCCACGTCGCCAAGCCGTAGCGCCCCTCGACGCCCGTGATGCTCTTGGGGTCGATCTCAAAGCCGGCAAGCAGGAACAAGAAGGCCAGGCCCAGCTCGGACACAAGCGAGACCTCGGCATCTACATGGATGACGCCGAGCATATGGGGTCCCAGCACCGCGCCGAGCACGAGCAAAAAGACCGTCTCGGGAACGGGTTTTCCGGGAATCGCCGAGGCGATAAAAGGACTCGCAAAGGCCACGAGTGCGATGATGGCGAGCGAAACGAATGCCATGTGATGCCTTTCTCTTGTTTGCGCTTCACTGTAGCACCCTCGCCGTCCTCAACGCGCCGCGAGCTGTCGTATCATAGTGAGGTTTACAAACATGTGGCTCAAGGCGACCGCGAGGCTTGTCCCGTAAACCGACCGCTGCCGCATACCGTACCGTACGCCCAACCGATCAGGAAGGCAGGAACCAATGGTCTCTCGTATCTACGTGGAGAAGAAACCCGGGTTCGACGTCGAGGCTCAGCAGCTCAAGGGCGAGCTGACCGAAATTCTCGGCATCAAGGGCATCGAGGCCCTGAGGATCATCAACCGCTACGACGTCGAGGGCATCGACGAGGAGCTTTTCCGCTCCTGCGTGCCGACCGTCTTTAGCGAGCCCCAGGTCGATGTGACCTACGACGAGCTCCCCGCAAGCGATGGCGCCGTCTTTGCCGTCGAATTCCTGCCTGGCCAGTTTGACCAGCGCGCCGACTCCGCCAGCGAGTGCGTGCAGCTCATCAGCCAGGGCGAGCGCCCCGCCGTGCGCTCCGCCAAGGTCTATATGATCTCGGGCGCTCTGGACGAGGCCGCCATCGATGCCATCAAGCACTACGTGGTGAACCCCGTCGAGGCGCGCATCGCCTCGCTCGACCTGCCCGAGACGCTGTACATGGAGACTCCCGAGCCCCAGCCCGTCGAGGTGCTCGACGGCTTCCGCGAGCTCGACGAGGCCGGCCTTGCCGCCTTTATCGCCGATCGCGGCCTTGCCATGGACGAGGCGGACATCGCCTTCTGCCAGCAGTACTTCCGCGATGAGGACCGCGACCCCACCATCACCGAGATCCGCGTGATCGACACCTACTGGTCCGATCACTGCCGCCACACCACCTTCGGCACCGTCCTGGACGACGTGACGATCGACGACGCCGTGGTGCAGCAAGCCTTCGACCGCTACATGGAGATGCGCCACGAACTCGGCCGCGACGCCAAGCCCGTCTGCCTCATGGACATGGGCACCATCGGCGCCAAGTACCTTAAGAAGACCGGCGTCATGACCGATGTCGACGAGTCCGAGGAGATCAACGCCTGCACCGTCAAGGTGAAGGTCGATGTCGACGGCGAGGACCAGGACTGGCTGTTCCTGTTTAAGAACGAGACCCACAACCACCCGACCGAGATCGAGCCCTTCGGCGGTGCCGCCACCTGCGTGGGCGGCGCTATCCGCGACCCGCTCTCGGGCCGCAGCTATGTGTACCAGGCCATGCGCGTCACCGGCGCCGGCGACCCCACCGTCCCGGTTTCCGAGACGCTCGAGGGCAAGCTGCCGCAGCGCAAGCTCGTGACCACCGCTGCCGCCGGCTACTCCAGCTACGGCAACCAGATCGGCCTTGCCACCGGTCAGGTTAATGAACTCTATCACCCCGGTTACGTGGCCAAGCGCATGGAAGTTGGCGCCGTCGTGGGCGCCACCCCGGCAAACCACGTTCGTCGCGAGTGCCCCGCCCCCACCGACAAGATCATCCTGCTGGGCGGCCGCACCGGCCGTGACGGCATCGGTGGCGCTACCGGCTCCTCAAAGACCCAGAACACCGAGTCCATCGAGACCTCGGGTGCCGAGGTCCAGAAGGGCAACGCCCCGGTCGAGCGCAAGCTGCAGCGTCTGTTCCGCCGCGGCGACGCCTGCCGTCTGATCAAGCGCTGCAACGACTTTGGCGCCGGCGGCGTCTCGGTCGCCGTGGGTGAGCTTGCCGACGGCCTGTATGTCGACCTTGACACCGTGACCAAGAAGTACGACGGCCTGGATGGCACCGAGCTCGCCATTTCCGAGTCCCAGGAGCGCATGGCTTGCGCCGTCGCCGACGGTGACGTCGAGGAGTTCATGGGCTACGCCGCCGAGGAGAACCTGGAGGCAACCGTTATCGCCGAGGTTACCGCCGAGCCGCGCATGCGCATGGCCTGGAACGGCGTCGCCATCGTCGATTTGTCCCGCGAGTTCCTCAACTCCAACGGTGCACCCAAGCACCAGGTCGCCCACGTCTGCGCCCGCAGCGTGTGGCAGCCCAGCTGGGCCGGCACCACACTTGCCGAGCGCATGACCTCGCTCGTCACCGATCTTAACGTCGCCTCCAACAAGGGCCTTTCCGAGCGCTTCGACTCCACCATCGGTGCCGCAACCGTGCTTATGCCTTTTGGCGGCAAGACGCAGCTCACCCCGAGCTCGGCCATGGTCGCCAAGTTCCCCGTAGACGGCGAGACCACCACGGCAAGCGCCATGGCGTGGGGCTTCAACCCCTACCTGATGGAGGCCGACCAGTTTGCGGGCGCCTACCTGTCCGTGGTCGAGTCCATCGCCAAGCTCGTTGCCGCCGGCTTTGAGCACAAGCGCGCCTATCTCTCCTTCCAGGAATACTTTGAGCGCCTGCGCACCGAGGCCGAGCGTTGGGGCAAGCCCATGGCAGCCGTCCTGGGTGCCCTTATGGCCCAGGTCGACCTGGGTACCGGTGCCATCGGCGGCAAGGACTCTATGAGCGGTTCGTTTGAGGACGAGGCCGGCGAGCTCAACGTTCCGCCGACCCTGATCAGCTTCGCTGTCGCCGTGGGCAAGGCGGCCCGCGCCGTCTCCCCCGAGTTCAAGGGCCTCACGCACCGCGTCGTCCGCATCGCCCCCGCCACCTATGGCCAGGACTACCGTCCCGATGCCCAGCAGCTGCTCGCCGCATTTGACGCCGTCGAGGCGCTCACCGCCGCCGGCGACGCCCTGGCCGTCTCCACGCCCGGCTACGGCTGCGGCGCCGAGAGCCTCTTTAAGATGTGTGTCGGCAACCAGATTGGTATCGAGCTTGCCGAGGACGTGGACGTGGAGAGCCTCTTCACCCCGCTCTACGGCAGCTTTATCGTCGAGCTCGCCGAGGATACCGAGCTGCCCGAGGTCGCCAACGGCGTTGTCGTCGAGCCCCTGGGCACCACCGTCGAGGGCCATGTCATCGACACCGGCTCCGAAGTCATCGAGCTCTCCGAGCTCCAGGAAGCCTGGGAGAGCGGCATCGAGGGCGTCTTTGCCTACCGCAGCGCCGGCGAGTCCGCCGAGGTCGAGACCATCGACTTCCGTGCCAAGGATATCCACGTGTACGGCGGCGCCAAGATCGCCCGCCCGCGCGTGGTAATCCCCGTGTTCCCCGGCAACAACTGCGAGTACGATAGCGCCCGCGCTTTCCGCGCCGCCGGCGCCGAGGCCGACACCTTCGTGATCAACAACCTCACGCCCGAGGCCGTCGCCGAGAGCACCCACGAGCTTGCCCGCCGCATCCGTGCAAGCCAGATCGTCATGATCCCCGGCGGCTTCTCGGGCGGCGACGAGCCCGATGGCTCCGCCAAGTTCATCACGGCGTTCTTCCGCGCTCCCGAGGTCACCGAGGCAGTCCGCGACCTGCTCAAGGCCCGCGACGGCCTGATGCTGGGCATCTGCAACGGCTTCCAGGCCCTGATCAAGCTCGGTCTGGTGCCCTACGGCGACATCGTCGACGCCACGCCTGATGCGCCCACGCTTACGTTCAACACCATCGGTCGCCATCAGAGCCGTCTGGTGCGCACCCGTATCTCGTCCAACCTGTCCCCGTGGCTGTCGCAGTGCAGCCTGGACGACCCCTACACCGTCGCCATCAGCCACGGCGAGGGCCGCTTTGTCGCCAACGACGAAGTGCTCGCCCAGCTGATCGCCAACGGCCAGGTCGCCACGCAGTACGTGGGCGAGGACGGCAAGCCCAGCATGGACCTTTCCGTCAACCCCAACGGCTCCGCACTCGCCATCGAGGGCATCACGAGCCCCGACGGCCGCGTCCTGGGCAAGATGGGCCATGCCGAGCGTCGCGGCGACAGCCTGTACCGCAACGTGCCCGAGCATGTCCCCGGCGATAAGTTCATGCCGATCTTTGAGAGCGGCGTGGCCTACTTCGCTTAAACCTTTCCCATCGGGTACAATCCCCTCGGGTAACAACACCCGCCACCGGCACCCCCGGTGGCGGGTTCTTTTTTGCTTTGCGCGTATAGGAGAAGGACATCATGGAAAGCCGCAAGCCGTATCTCGCCACCCTGCCCGGACTCATCCTGGGCTGTCTTGTTTGCTGTGCACTCTGGGGATCGGCCTTTCCCTGCATCAAGATCGGCTACGCGCTCTTTGGCATCCCAGCGCACGATAGCGCTTCGCAGCTGCTCTTTGCAGGTTTACGCTTTACGCTTGCCGGCGCCCTGGTTATCGTTGGGATGAGCGCGGCCCAACGCCGCCCCCTCATACCGCAAGCGCGCGACATCAAGCCCATCTTTGTCTTGTCGCTCTTCCAGACTATCGGGCAGTACTTCTTTTTCTATCTGGGCCTCTCGCGCGCCAGCGCCATGTCGAGCTCCATCATCGAGGCCAGCGCCAACTTCCTCGCAATCCTCTTTGCCGCCCTGGCATTTCACACCGAGAAGCTCAATACGGCCAAGGTGCTTGGCTGTGCGCTGGGCTTTGCCGGCGTCGCGCTCGTCAACCTTTCGGGCGCGGACGGCACCTTTGGCTTTACGCTCGACGGCGAGGGCTTTATCTTGGCTTCCACTGTTGCAGGCGCTCTTTCGACCTGCCTGATCGGCATCTTCTCGCGCAAGCACGACGGTGTTTTGCTTGCCGGCTGGCAGTTTTTAGTCGGCGGCCTGGTCCTCACCGCCATCGGCTTTTTGATGGGCGGCACATTGTCCCCCACCGAAGTCGCCCCCGCCATCGCGCTCATCATCTACATGGCGCTTATCTCCGCCGTCGCGTACTCGCTGTGGTCCCGCCTGCTCGCCGTCAACCCCGTCAGCCGCGTGTCGGTCTTTGGCTTTATGAACCCAGTCTTTGGCGTGCTGTTGAGCGCACTGCTGCTCGGCGAGGGCGCTGGCACGAGCCCCGTTACCGTCATCGTTGCCCTGTTGTTGGTCTGCGGCGGCATCATCATCGTCAACAAACCCAAAAAAGCCTAGCGAGCTCACCTTTTTAGGGAGGGCGTTTGCACACTTTAGCTTAATGGAATACATCGATGAGCTGAGGGCCGCCACGCACGCAAGCGTGCGACCCTTTTCCTAGCGTATCTGGATGCCGGCTTTCTTTTTCTCGGCCTTGACGCGATAGAGCTCCGCATCGGCAGCGCGAAGTAAGTCTTGCCAGGTATCAACACTATCGCCGACCCGCGCGCAACCGATGGACATCCGCAATGCATACGGCACCTCGGCATGCGCGAGCTCGTCGTTGATTGTCGCGCACAGATGCATGATATCCTGTTCCGCCGCTGCCTTTTGGAGCACCACGAACTCATCGCCACCATAACGCGCGATAAAGCCACCAGACGCCGAGCAGACATCCTTGAGCGCCGTCGCAACAACCTGAAGAGCATGGTCGCCCTCCACATGTCCATAGCGATCGTTAATCTGCTTAAAGCCGTCAGCGTCCATCATAAGCAGATATACATCTTCGGCCTGATCCACATTTGAAAAGAGCGACAGCATATAGGTCTCAAAACGGTTGCGGTTGTTGAGTCCAGTCAACGGGTCAGTCGAGATCAGTTGCTCCTGGCAGATGATATAGAGCAGCAACATGCTAATCATTATGCCGACACAAAGGCCAGGCACCGAGTATACGATCTGAAAGGTACCGCCCACCAGGGCCGGAATGGCGAAAAATGCCAAGGTTCGATAGATAGCCTTCGTCTGCAGGCTCTCGACCCTACGAGATTGCACAAACGCATGCAGGGACGTATGTATAACGTAACAGTAGCTGACAATGGGCTGGATCATATAGGCAAAGCCGCGACGATACACGCCCTGCGAATCGATATAGAGCAAGGCGTGCGTCCAGTAACTGGTAAAAGCCAGCACGACCACCAGAGCCGTAGGCAACGTTACAAGCACCACCCTATAGCGCGAGGTCACAAGGCGAGAGCCCTGCATCGTCTCGGAATAGATAAACCAAATGAGACACGCGATGGCAAAGAGCGAAAACGAAACCGCGTTGGAAATCCAGTTGGCAGCAATACCCAACGTGCCGTCCGCACCATCCGAAAGCGTCCAGATCATATCGAATAATATGTACGCGGCAGAGGTGTAGCCAAGCATGCTAAACAATAGCTGCAGGGTGCTCGAGAACAAGGAGCGACGACTTCGCGCGGCAAGCCCGATAAGAACAATCATGCATAGCAGGAATATCTCAATCTTGAGTGCCTTAACCACTAGACGCCATCCCTTCAATATCCGAATGGTCAGAATCGCCCAATTCGAATCAGGGCAATAAACACCCCTTTACTCCGCAGGAGTAAAGGGAATCATAGCAAAGCGCCCGAACATCACTGCAAAACAGTTTCTGTTCGGGCGCTCGGACGACGCGAACTGCACGCCGGAATCAATTATCGGTAACGGCCGTTACTCGCCATCGATGTCGGTCGCGACGGCCTCCTCGATGGCCTCGACACCGGCAGGCGACAGGTCCTCCTTGCCCTGGCAGAACTTCTTGTCGACCCAGCCGGTCAGAATCGGAGCCATGATTGCCGTGATGATAACGGCAGTAGCGATCTGCGCATACGCAGTGGGCGCAAGCTCGGCATAGCGCGGAGCGACCTCGGCGAGGGCGACCGGCGTGGTCATGGCCGTGCCGGCAATGGTGGAACATGCCACAGCCGCCTTACCGTTGCCGCCACACAGACGCTCAAAGGCAAAGGTAATGGGACCGACGATAAAGAGCGTGATGAGACCCAGCAGGATGCCCGAAATGCCACCGGCGATGAAGCTCGAAAGGCTCATGGACGCACCGAGCTGAAAACCAATTACAGCAATCGCGGGATTGGCGCCGGGAACCAGCAGGTTCTTGATAAACGGGAACAAGTTGCCCAGGACCATGCCGATAACAAGCGGCAGGATGGATCCGATGATGGTGCCGACAGGGATGTTGGCAAGACCCGAAACACCAAGGATGATCATCGTGACGGCGGGGCCGGCCGTAAAGAACAGGATACCGACGGCGCCCTGCTCGGACTCATCGCCGAACTCGCCCATGATGCCCGTATAGAGCGCCATGTTGCAAAACGTAATGCCGCCGATGATAGACACGGAGCTCAGACCCAGGAAGTTGTCGTTAAAGAAATATGCCACGCCTAGGCCGAGAGCCGCTGCGACGACCAGCTTGGGAATCAGCACGACGATGCCGGTCTTGATGGCGCCCGGCGTGGACTTAAAGCTGATGCCGGCGCCCACGAACAGCAAGATCGCGGCAACGATGGTGTTGGAGCCGCCGCGGCAGGCAGCCGTAAAGAAGCCGCCGACCTCAAAGACCTGCGGGCAGAAGGTATTGAGCAAAAGGCCGACGATCATCGGATAGATCATGATGTCGCCCGGGATACGCGGGACCTTGAATTTCTTTTGCTCGTTGGCGGTCGCTTCCTGTGCCATGAAACCCCCATTTCCGCTGACGGGGTACAAAAGCCCACGTCACGCTTTGCTACAGTAAAGTTTGACCATGGTACCAGAAGAAATAGACCAGCTCGGTGAAAAATTCGACAAGTTGGGATGGAACGAGATTCGGCGCCCGCGACGCCACCCCTATATAAGGCTCAAGACAATATAGAGTACGATGCCCGAGACGCAGCACCACAGCATCGATTTTGTCTTGACCGCCACGACCACGACGCCGACGGCCGCAATCCAGGGAACCAAGGCAGGCCAGAGTCCCGCGTCGAACGCGCCGGGGCTCACCAAGTCGTTGGCGACCAGCGCGGCAAAGGCAGCGGGCGGGATATAGCCCAGGGCCTCGGTAATGCGGGGCGACAGGGTCCGCCCGCGCAAGGCGAACGCCGGCGCGATGCGAAAGAACGCGATAGCAGCCCACGACGACAGCCACAGAACCAAGAACTCGTTAACGGGCATCGCGGGCACCTCTTCCGTCAAATACTGCATCGCACGCCAACGCAATGGCAATGCCGGCCACGACGCTTGCCGGCACGGCAATATTCACGAGGCCCAAGAACTTGCATACGGCGACGGACACCGCGCCCGAAACCGCCGCGACAACGTTGCCGCGCGACAGCCGCTGCGAAAAGAGCAGGCAGATAAAGAGCGAGGTGCAGACAAAGGCTGCAATGGCGGTGGGAACATCGACAACGGCGCCGACGATGGCGCCCATCGTACACGAAACGCCCCATGTTGCGATGAGGATCACGTTGAGCACAAAGGACTCGCGCGGGCCCCAATCCTCCCCTTCAACCAACTTGGCAAGCGAGATGCCATATGCCTCCTCGGTAAGTGTCGCGGCAACAGCCAGCGTCTGACGCTTCGAGGCACCCGTCAGATGCGGCGCGATCGATGCCGAGTAAAGCGCAAAACGCGAGGAGATGGCGGCAACGCTCGCGATAATCGAAGGTGCCGGTACGCCCGCCAGCCAAAGATTGCAGATCATAAACTGGCCGCTGCCCGTCACAAACGTGCTGCTCAGGGCAAAGACCATCCAGGGCTCCATTCCCGTCTGCCCCATGATCATTCCGCACGGCGCGCCTATTGCAACATAGGTAAGCATCACCGGCCAGACGGTTCTAACGATTTTGAGCACCATACGCTTCTCATCCTGACAAGGTCTCCGAGCCGCATGTAGCGATACGGCAGAATCATCATCCGACAGCAACCGAGTTCACCTACAATTGCCACCGGATCGAAAGACACAACTTTTTAGGAAGTCATTATGACAGCTATCGATCGAGACCGGGCGCGCGCGGCCTTCAAAAGCTACACCGATGCCTACGACGCCACCAACCCACGCATCGCGCTCAAAATCGAGCATACGTACCACGTGGCCGAGGCATGCGATGCCGTAGCGCGCGAGCAGGGCTGGTCGTCAGAAGATATTGACCTGGCATGGCTTTGCGGCCTGCTACACGATATGGGCCGCTTTGAGCAGCTGCGACGCTGGGACACCTTTAAGGACGCCGAGAGCATGAGCCATGCGGCGCTGGGCATCGAGGTCCTCTTTGGCGAGAATCCCGCCGATGCACCCGCCACGACAAACATCCGTGACTTTATCGAAACCGGTGCGCATGACGAGCTCATCCGAGCGAGCATCGCCCATCACAGCGACTTTCGCCTGCCGGCACAACTCGACGAGCGTACACGGTGCTTCTGCGATATCGTGCGCGATGGTGACAAGATCGACATTATGCGCACCATCGCCGACAGCACCGTCGACACTATCCTCAAGGTGGACGAGAAGACGTTTCTCGGCAGCCGTTTCTCGTCGCCGACACTTGCCGCCTTTGACGAGCACCGCTGCGTCGCACGCGATGAGCGCGATGAGCCCGCCGACTTCTTGGTGGGGCTTATCTGCTTTATGTTTGAGCTCGTCTATCCAGCAAGCCGCGCGCTGGCGCGCGAACAGGGCGATATCCACCGCCTGCTCGACGCGCCCTTTGGCATTACGCGGCCCTTTACCGACCCCGCCACGCAGGCAACCTGGAGCCGCCTAAAGGACGAGATGCGCGACTGGCTGGCGCGCGCCTAGCGCTCAAGCTGGGCCAGCAGCTCCTCGACGACCTCGACGGCGTCCCCAACAACCTTGTACTGGGCAGCACCGAAAATGGGGGCATCCGGGTCCTCGTTAATGGCGATAATGCACTCCGCCCCACCGATGCCGGCAAGATGCTGAATGGCGCCCGAAACACCGATACTCACGAGAAGCTTGGGCGAAACCGATACGCCCGTCTGGCCAATCTGATGGCGATACTCCAACCAGCCGGCCTCCACGACAGGTCGCGTGCAGCCAAGCTCGGCTCCCAGAGCCTCGGCGAGCCTTCGCATCAACGGCAGGTTTTTCTTGGAACCAATGCCGCGACCCACCACGACCAGGCACTCGGCATTGGCGATCGAGGGCTGCTGTCCCCACTCCTCGGCGGGAATCGAGATCTCGACACGAGCCTTAGTATCATCCGCAAGCGATATCTGGGTGATCGTGCCAGAGCGGCCGTAGTCGAAGTCGGGAGCCTTAAAGATACCGGGGCGCACCGTTGCCATCTGCGGACGGTGGTTGGGGCAAATGATGGTGGCCATCAGGTTGCCGCCAAACGCCGGACGCGTCTGTTGCAGCAGTCCCGTCTCTGCATCCATCGAAAGTACGGTGCAGTCAGCCGTAAGGCCCGTCTGCAAACGCACGGCAACGCCGGGTGCCAGTTCGCGACCAAAAGCGGTCGCACCGTATAGGATGGCCTCGGGTTTGCGTTCGGCTACCAAATCGCAGATCAAGCGGGCGTAGACCTCCGCATCGTTTTGGCGCAGGCGCTCGTCGCGACAGGTCAGGACTTCGTCGGCGCCCGCGCAAACCAGATGCTCCAGGTCCCCGAGCGAGCCCTCGGGGCTCATGCCGACCAGTGCCACCAGACGGCAGCCGCGAGCATCGGCAAGCTCGCGCCCCTTGCCCATAAGCTCATAGGCAACGGGAGTCACCGTATCGCGCTCGTCGGTCTGCGCGAATACCCAAATGTCTCGATATGCATCAAGGTCCACCGCACCAGCAGCCTCGTCACGCTCGATCGAGATAGCGTTGACAGGGCAGGCGTCGACACACCCACCGCATAGGATGCAGCCGTCGGTTACATGGGCGCATCGGTTGGGTCGCTCGCCTTCCACTACGATGCCGCCCGAGGCACAGGCACGAACGCAGCGACCGCAGCCGATACAGGCTTCGCTATCGATAATCAGTCCGCTCATCTATGCCATCCCCTCGATAATCTTGGCAAGTTTTACCGCCTGCTCGGACGCCGTTCCCTCAACGGCCTCGCACGTTTGGTCACGGTCGGGCACAAACGAGCGCACGACCTGTGTCGGCGACCCGGCAAGACCGCAACGCGCGGGGTCGGCGTTCACGTCGGCGGCACTGACCACGCGCACGTCCGCCTCCTCCGCCGCGCGAATACCGGCAATACTCGGCATACGCAACTGGCCAATCTCCTTGGCAGTCGTCATCGCGCACGGCATCTCAAGATACACCGTCTCCTCGCCGGCATCGCATCCGTGAATGAGCGCCAGCGAACCACAGGTCGTAAAGCCCGCGCTCTGCACGCAACTCACGTCGGTCACGCAGGGAATCTCAAAGGCACCGGCAAGCTCGGGACCAATCTGGGCCGTATCGCCATCCACCGCCATCTTGCCGCAGATGAGCAGGTCGAAGTCCTCGTCGAGCGCCTCGATGCCGCATTTGAGAGCATAGGTGGTCGCCAGGGTATCGGCACCTGCAAAGGCGCGATCGGTCAGCAGCAGCGCGTCGTCGGCGCCTCGGGCGATGCAGTCGCGCAGCAGCGACTCGGTCGCGGGGATGCCCATCGACACCACCGTCACGCGCACATCCATGCCAAAGCCGATAAAGTCGTCCTTCAGCGCCAGCGCGCATTCCAAAGCGCTCGCATCAAAGGGATTAATGACCGCCTGCTTGCCATCGCGCACGATGGTATTGGTCTTGGGGTCCATCTTGACCTCGGTGCTGCCCGGCACGGCCTTGACGCACACCACCATATGGAAATCGCTCATCTTCACGCGCCCCCTTTCTGGACGAGCTCATCCAAGAGCTTCTCCGAAAACAGGTTGCCGCGACCCAGCTGCCCGTCGGGATCGAGCTGGAGCTTGAGCCGCGCCGACTCGACCATGGCCTCGTGACCGTACATCGTCTCTAAGAAGCCCGCCTTGATCTTGCCGACGCCGTGCTCGGCAGAAACGGCACCGCCCATAGCCGTTACCTCCGCAGCCCACTGGGCAAACAGCTCGCCACCGCGACGGTAGTCCTGCGCATCGCGCGGCAGGATGTTCACATGCAGATGGTTGTTACCGATGTGCCCCCAGGCAGCAGATTCAAGCCCGCTTTCGGCCAGTGTGCGGCGATAGAGGGCCACGACATCGGCAAGGCGTGCATTGGGCACCGACATGTCCGAACCCAGTTTGGTGATGGTGGGATCCGTGCGGCGACGCTCGTCGATAAGCATGTTGACGCTCTCGGGGACCGCATGGCGGAAGAACCGCTGGCACTCGCGATCAACCTCGGTGCGCGCGACCCATGTCGCATCGTCGCGGCCACCCGCAAACTCGAGCACCCATCCCAGGTGGTACAGTTCCTCGGTCGCCTGGGCCTCGTCATCGCAGTCGAGCTCCACGTAGACACAGACCTTGGCCTCTTTGTCGAGCGCCGGCAGCGAGGCAAACGCCGTCGACTGCTCGCGCTGGCGACGTAGAATATCCAGGGCGCCAGCGTCGAAGTACTCGATGGCAGCCGCATGGGACAGGACGGGACGCATGGAATCGGTAAAGGACACGGCCTTGTCTTCGCTATTGAAAAAGCAGCTCACACCCCAAACGACCGCAGGCGCCGCCTGCAGGGCAATCTCGAGCTCGGTGATAACGCCGAGCGTGCCACAAGCACCGATAAAGAGGTCGATGGCGTCCATTTCGTCCGCAACGAAATAGCCTGAGGCATTTTTTGTCTTGGGCATGGTATAGCCGGGAAGATCGAGCTCGAGCGTACGGCCCACTGCCGTCACGAGCGACAGGTGGCGGCCCTGGGCAAAAGCCTCGCCGCGCTGAAGCTCAAGCAAATCGCCATCAGCCAGCGCGACGTGGAGTCCCGTGATATGTGGGCGCATGGGACCGTAGGCGTGGCTGCGGGCACCAGAGGCGTTACATGCCGCCATGCCGCCCAGACAGGCAGATGCCTCGGTGGGATCGGTGGGAAAGAACTGCTCGGGGGCCTCTTGGAACTCCTCGTAGGCCTCAAGCGATGCCTGGTCCCAACCAGCAGTCGGCAGCACCTTCTTGCTCAGCTGCTTGCGCAGCTCCGAGAGCACAACGCCCGGCTCCACGCGCAGCAGAAATTGGCCTTGTTCATCGCGGCGAAGGCCCAAGTAGCGATTCATACGGGAAGTATTGAGGATATGCCCGCCGTGGGGCACGGCACCGGCGGCAAGGCCGGTTCGGGCGCCCTGAACCGTTACCGGGACACGCTCGGCATGGAGCTTTTCCAAAATGGCACGGACCTCGTCTTCCGTTGTCGGAAACGAGATGCTCGAGGCCTCGCCCGATGCGCGAGACTCATCGCGACCATACTCTTCGAACTCGTCGGTGAAGGGTTTGATGGTTGCAGACACGCGAACTCCCCCTTTAGCTAACTACAGTGTTTGCAGGGAGATGTTACCGCATCGTTTCGTCGACGTGTTCGAGACCGTCTCCATAATTGGCGATTTTTACGTTCGTGCAATTCGGCGAGCGGCTTGATTTCCTCGGTAGACGATGCTTTTGACACATATGGCCCCGCCGTCGCCGACCGCGCGATTGTCGCTTGAAAAAAGTTGGAGTATTTTTTGCCGCCTTTTACCTGCGGAGACACCAATCCGTCAAGCATTTGGTCAGCAATTGGTCAAGTAGTGGCTGATACCGTCGGCATCGACAGCCAAAACCGACAGAAGTTTTGGCCCCAGAAGCAGGGAGGTTCCCATGGCATATTACTGGCCCCAGTACGGCATCGCCATCGAAGTCGACGACGATCCCCATCTCCTGCCTTTCGACGAAGAGGCATTCCCCGATACGACGGTCTACCACGTTACCACCGATGTGATCTGCGACCCCGAGTCGTTCTCGGCGCTCGCCCACCGCATCGCGCATACCCACGACATCGAGCTCCCTCCCGACTTCGACGAGCTTGTCTACTCACGCCGCCTGATGCTTCACATGCTCTTTGGAGCGAACCCGTCCACCTTTGCGCGCATCTATACCGCCAAGGATGCCGCATGAGCGCGAAGAAGCCACCCCACTTTGCAGGCCTGGGTCGTCGCAAGAAGCTCATCCTTGCCTGTTTGGCCATCGTCTGTGCCCTTGTCGCCGTAGGACTATACGCTTGGCAGTCGCAGCCCGTACCCGAGGCGGGCGCTTCGGTTACGACGGCCGAGGGCAAAACGCGTCAGGAAATCCAAGATGAGCTCGACGCCATCGTCCGCGACAACATGATGACGATTTCGGTCGCACCGGTCGCTCAGCTGCAGGAGGACGGCAAGCTGCGCGTCAACGTGCAAAACGTCCAAGACAATAAATTTCCCCAGCGATTCCGCGTCATCCAAAACGACGAGACCATGTACGAATCCGGTGTGGTCGAGACCGGCAAGACAATCGAAACGTGCCCCGCCGGCGACATCAAAGAAGGCGAGGCGTACATCGAGATCCAGGCACTCGATGCCAAGACCCTCGACAGCCACGGCAATCCGACACGTGTCAAGGTGCGGGTTGAGCAAGCCGAGAACTAGCTTTTCCGGCCGACGCGGCACCGCACGCAATTCACCAGCATTCGTCCAATCATCGCGGGGACGGCCCGCGGCGAATAGAAAGGAACGACCATGGACATCACCAGGAACATGAACGGAGCCAGAGCGCTCGTCGTGGGCGCAGGGCTCGCGCTCGCGCTCGCAATGGGCGCCGCCCCGACGCCAGCTATGGCAGCCGGGCGCGTTGGAACCACGAAAGTAATGGTCAGGACCGAGATCGACAACGTTGAGTTCAAAGTTCCGACGGTTATTCCCTTCGTCGCCAAGGCCGACGGCACGCTTCAGGGCCCCTCAGAAGACGCGACCACCATCGACAATCATTCGGCCTACGGCATCCATGTCACCAACATGAAGATCGACGCCATGAACACCTGGACCATTGCTGCCGACGCCAAAGCCGGAACCGCACAGAACTCCATCGACTTTAAGGTCGGCCCCGACGGCGCACTCCAGAACGCCAGCGCCGCAACGCAGGGGACGGGCCTCGATCTTTCCAAGAATGCAGCCTTCGACATGGGCTACCAGGGCATTGCCGGCGGCAAGGACAAAATTAAGCTCAAGACAAGCGGAAACGTCGCCCGCGTCACGCGCGACATCTTCCGCGTAACCGGCGAAGGCGATCAGGTTGCAACGATCACCTGGACGGTCGAGCCCGGTGCGCACACGGCATAAGGCTGTCGCCCTGGCCGCCGCCGTCAGCATCCTAGCGTTTGGGCCAGCCATGGCCTTTGCCCAGCAAGAACAGGCGCAGGCCGCCACGCAAGCGACGGTCGACCTCTCGGAGCTCGACCGCGGCGACCGCGAGGAACCGTTGGCGCAGACAGGCGACAGACGATGGCTCTTGGCAGCAGGCGCCGCAGCAGCAGGCGCGGGGACCGCCGGCCTCGGTCTGCACATCAAACGCAGCCAGAAACAAAACACGGACAGGCCGCACTAAATTAGCTAAGGAGACCCCATGGCATCAAAGAACCTTTTGCCCGTCGTCGCACTCTGCGGCGCGCTCGCAACCGGAACGCCCGTCGCCGCTTGGGCGACTCCCGTCATGGCAGACTCCTTACCAGCAGCCCTAAGCTCCGCACCAAATCCGTCGAGTGCCATTGCGTGTAAGCGTTTTTCGATCGCACAAGCCGCAATCTCAACCTCGGGATGCCTTCGTCGTAATACGGACGGCTCGATAGTCGTGGATATCAATCGTTCGAACAAGGCAAACGGCTCCCAGGCGGGGTGCGCCGTCTGCATGTGGCGCTCGGTTGTGCTCGATGCGGATGGCGATCCATGCAATTTAGAGCTGCGCATCGACATCGCTTCGGTCGATGACTCGGCGAACGGAGCGAAGGTCGCCTTCGACGGTACGTTTTTCGAGAAAGGAGGCGGTATATGTCTGGGCTGCGCCGCCGCGAATGCAGACGATGCGCAGCCCACCCTCTCATTCACGGCATCGTTGCGACTGACCAAAGCCGGCACCGATGCCATCGCGGCGGGAGAAGCGTCCCTGCTGTTCTACGCCGTCAGCGCCAAAGACACAAACGCTCATTTCGAGAAGCCAGCCGGATCACTCAGTCTTACACGAGGGATAGAGGCAGGCCCTATTGAAATCGATGCCCACGCGCAAAGCAGGCAACGCATTCTTGCCGACCCGGCGCTTCTCGAAATGGAGTGGAACGGATCCGGAGCCATCGGAATTCTCCCCTCCGCGCTTGACGCCAAGACGCTCCCCTCAAACGACGAACCCATCAACGCAACCATACAAGAAGAGAGCGCGGATAAAGAAGCAGGTGCGGGCGACACGCCGTCGCCGACAAACAGCGCCCCAGCTTCTTTCGAAGCACCGAATGAGCCCGCTGCCGATCCAAACGATCCCGAGCTCGCGGACAGTCTGGGGCTTGCTGATCCTCAAGAGATCGATGAAGGTAACTGTTGCGTGCTTGCCGCACTCGACCACACAGAGGTCATCGACGCTGCGAACATCGAAGTTGCCGCCGCCAATCAGCCCGTCCGCAAGTCGGCTATCATCGCATTTCCCGAATCCATCGAAGTCGTCTTTTTGCCATCGGGCGAGGTCGTGGCCCCAACACTGCTCACCTTGTTGGGCGCCAAGAATACTCGAAACGAAATTAAAAAGGTCACGGTTGTCGACCCTGCAACCACCGCCAAGCTGCGTCTATACGCCGTTGCTCCAGACGGAGGCAAGACCTTGGAATTCGATGGTGACACACTCCTAGCCTGGCGACGTCTGGACATTATGCAAGACGTCTCGTATCAGATCGAACTCGAAGGGTTTGATCGTGCCCGCGATGCCAATATCATCGCCGCGGCTATTGAATCCCCGCAGCGGCTTATGACACTGCGCTTTGAATACTATCCCTATGTCCCGACAACCACCTGAGGCTTAATGCTGCACATCATTCCTAACACCACTTATATAACGTATTAGATGAGTCGCGATGTGCCTCGCATTTCGTTCTGCTACGATTGCCACGTTGGCATCAATACAGGAGGGCTCATGCCGGGCTTGGGAACAATCATCAACGTTGTGCTTTTAGTTGCGGGCGGTCTTTTGGGATTAGCGGGCGGCCGCTTCATCACACCGCGCATCCAAGACACACTCATGAAAGCATCGGGGCTGTGCGTCCTGTTTATCGGCCTTGGCGGCACCATGCAAAAGATGCTCCTTATCGATGGGAAGGCGCTAGCGACCACCGGCACCACCATGCTCATCGTCTCATTTGCGCTCGGTTCGCTCATCGGCGAGGCCGTCAACTTGGAAGCCGCCATCGAGAACCTTGGCGAATGGCTCAAGCGCAAGACCGGCAGTGAGGGCGATAACGAGTTCACCAACGCTTTTGTCTCGACTTCACTCACCGTGTGTATCGGCGCCATGGCAATTGTGGGATCGATCCAGGACGGCCTGCTCGGCGACTGGTCAACGCTTGCCCTGAAAGGCGCACTGGACTGCATCATCGTCTGCACCATGACGGCGTCGCTCGGACGCGGCTGCATCTTCTCGGCCCTGCCCGTAGCCGTGTTCCAGGGGACGATCACGTTGTTTGCCGGCGCGCTCTCCCCCATCATGACCACAGCAGCCCTCAACAGCCTTTCGCTCGTAGGCTCCATGCTCATCTTCTGCGTCGGCGTCGACCTCATCCGTCCTCAGACCTTCCGCACGGCCAATATGCTCCCCTCCGTCGTCATCGCCGTCATCTACGCCCTCCTGTTCTAAATCTATCAACGCAGCGGTATCTCGAACACCTGTTTGATGCTGTGCTATGATATGAGGTCACCGTAGCTGCGTTCGAGAGGAGGAGCGGTGGCCGACCAGGACATCAAGATGCTCATCGAGCGCATTATGGCCGAGGCCCGGACCCATCAGTCTGCCCGCTTCTCACATGAAGTCTACGCAGACGAGCCGATTCTCAAAACCGGCCGACAGATGCAGAATTTCCTCCCCGACCAGTACCGTAAAATGCGCGAGATATCGCGCTGGCAGGATGACCCCAAGGGCGGTGCGGGCCGCTGGCTTTCGGAAGCCGAGCTTTTTTACCGCCAGGGCCTGCTGATGGCCGACTTTGAGGACGACTGTCCCTACAACGGCACCTTTAAGTCGTACTTTCCCACCTACAACGCCATGAGCGACCGGCAGCTGCGCGGCTACTTTACCTGGCGTGCCCAAGTGCGCCGCGGAACCGTCGAGGAAACGTCTACGTCCTTTGCCTTTCTGTATCTCTATGAGCTGATTTGCGGCATTGGCGTAGATGACCCGCTCGACGGTTTTAACAAGATCAAGGCCTTTTGGGATGTCTATCGCGCCTTCGAGCCCGGCATTGATCGGTTTGCACGCGTGTGGTTGCAGGATTACGCCGTATTCCATGGGCTCGACCCCAAGCTGCTCCGCGACTCTAAAACCGTCATGTTCGATAACGCCCTTATCGAGCTGCGGCGCGCGGCACGAGACCTTGTACCGGCACCGGCACCGTCCGACCAGACCCCCAAACGTCGCAAAACCTCCGAGCCCACGCTCCCCCTTCCGCCCGATGAGGTGCGCGAGGAGCGACTCATGGCCGCCATCAACGCCCTCTCCACGTACAACCTAAGTAACTCGCGGCTCGACCGCAGCCACCACCGCGATCTGCGCCACGTGGCATGCGCCGCGTATGTCCGCATGGCGCGCTACTATGACACGCACCGAAAGACCGGCATCGTAGCGAGCTTGTTTGGGGAGGAGACGGCCATGCCCTACACCATGTTTGCCTCGGCCGTATTCTTTGCGCCCGAGCGCCACGAGGACTGCGAATACCGCCTGGATCCCATCCACATCTACCGTTGCCAAAACGGCTTTTGGGAATGTATGCGTATCCATGGTAGTAGGCAAAAGAGCAGCAAGCTCGGTGAAATGATGCGCGCCTGCGACCAACGCCTGCGCCTGGCGCTGGACCCCGCCCATCCCCTTAAGGAAGAAAAGGTCCCCAAATATCTGGCCAAGATTATCGATGACGAGATCATGGCATGGCTTTCGTGGGACGCCGCACACCAGCCCGTCAAGATCGATATCGATCTGAGTCAGCTGGGGCACATTCGGAGCGCCGCTGCGCAAACGCGCGAAGCACTTTTAATCGACGAAGAGCGCGAGGACGGCGCACCTGTGGAAGCCGAGGCAGCGGACTCAGGGCAACCGGAAGCCGAGCCCGTAGCCGACGCGATTGTCGAGGCGGTCGCGGCACCCATTCGGCAGGACGAGACCGACGAGCCAACCATATCCACCGAACAGTTTGGTGTCGTGGCACCGCTTCTCGCGCCGACGCCCGCGTTCGCAGCTGTTGCGCCCGCTGACGCCACGAACGAACTCACGCCTGCCGCAGACGCCTATCTCCGCGCGCTGCTCGAGCACAACGCAGTACAGGCGGAATCGGCGGTAGTGCAATCGGGGCAGAGCGAGGACATGCTCGTCGACAGCATCAACGAGGCGCTCTTTGACCTGGTGGGAGACACCATTATCGAATTCGGCGCGGCAGGGCCGCAGATTATCGAGGACTACGAAGCAGACGTGAGAGGATGCCTAGACCATGAGTGATACCGCATCCGCAGCGCCCCGTGTACCCAAACGCGTCGCCGCCGTTATCCTTAACTCGCTCAAGGGCGGCGTGGTCCCGCGCATCGGCCTTCCCTATATCACCGTGGGTCGCGAGGTCGAGATTCGCGCCCTGCTCACCGATTTGAGTCTCATCGCCGATGGCGGCGCGAGCTTCCGCTTTCTGGTCGGTCGTTACGGCGCCGGCAAGAGCTTTTTGCTCCAGACCATCCGCACGCACGCCATGGGCGAGGGATTCGTCGTCGCTGATGCCGACCTGTCGCCCGAGCGCCGCCTGCAGGGCGGTCAGGGACAGGGCCTTGCCACCTACCGCGAGCTCATCCGCAATATATCGACCAAGACGCGCCCCGAGGGTGGTGCGCTCAACCTTATTTTGGATCGCTGGGTCGCCTCGTGTGCCGACGTCGACGAGTCGGTCGTCAATGCCCAACTGGCCCCGCTCGAGGAGATGGTCCACGGCTTCGACTTCACCCGCATGCTCCGCCGCTATCGCATGGCCGTATCCGAGGGCGATGAAGAGGCTATGAGCCGCGTGACCAAATGGATTCGCGGCGAGTACCGCACCAAGAGCGAGGCACGCGCTGAGCTGGGCTCCTCGACCATCATCAGCGATGACGACTGGTACGACTACGTTAAGCTCATTGCACGCTTTTTGGTCTGCAGCGGATACAAGGGCATGCTGGTGCTCATCGACGAACTCGTGAATCTGTACAAGATTCCCAACGCGATCACGCGCCAATACAACTACGAGAAGATCCTGACTATGTACAACGACACGCTCCAGGGCAAGGCGCAGTACCTGGGCATGATCATGGGCGGCACGCCAACCTCCATCGAAGACCGCCGCCGCGGCGTGTTCTCCTACGAAGCTCTGCGCAGCCGACTCGCTCAGGGTCGCTTTGCGCGAGATGATCTCAAAGACATGCTCGCGCCCATCATCCGCCTGCAGCCGCTCACCTACGAGGAGCTGCTGGTGCTCATCGAAAAGCTCATGCAGATCCATGCCGGCTACTTTGGCTGGACGCCCACGCTTACCGAGAACGACTTGGTGAACTTTCTCAAGATTGAGTTTGGCCGCGTGGGAGCCGATACGCACCTGACGCCCCGTGAGGTCATTCGTGACTTTATCGAGCTGCTCGATATCCTGTGTCAGAACCCCGATGCAAATGTGGCCGAGTTGCTGCAAAGCGTCGGCGGCGACGCGCTGGCGCCGGCAGCCGCAACAGGCGACGCCGGCACCGCAGGCGGCGACCGCAACTTCGCCGAATTCACCATCTAACCTGCCAAAAAGGGACAGGTTTATTTTGGCAGGTTTTATCTGGGCAAACGTCGAGGCAGTAATGCAGCAAGCCACTGCCCACCGCATTGAGAGATTCGTTTTTGAAAGGAGGCCCCGTGAACGCCTTTGACCGCTACGCCCCGTTTATCCAAGACTTCATCTACTCCCACGATTGGGAGAGTCTACGCTCCATCCAGGTTGCAGCAGCTGATGCCATCTTTAACACTCAGGACAATGTGCTCCTGACGGCATCCACGGCTTCCGGCAAAACCGAGGCAGCCTTCTTTCCCATCCTGACCGAGTTTTGGGAGAACCCGCCCGCGAGCGTTGGCGCCCTCTACATCGGCCCCCTCAAGGCACTCATCAATGATCAGTTCGTCCGCCTCAACGACCTGTGCGAAGAGGCCGATATCCCCGTCTGGCACTGGCATGGCGATGTTTCGCAGTCGCACAAGGCTAAGCTCATCAAAAAACCGAGCGGTATCTTGCAGATTACGCCCGAGTCGCTCGAGGCGCTCCTGATCCATAAGCACATGGCAATCCCTCGTATGTTCTGCGACCTGCGCTATGTGGTTATCGACGAGGTTCATTCGCTCATGCGCGGCGACCGCGGCGGTCAGACGCTCTGCCTTATCGAGCGCCTCTCGCGCATGGCGGGCGTGCAGCCCCGCCGCATCGGCCTTTCTGCCACCATCGGCGACCCCGAGCGCACGGGCGCCTTTCTCTCACAGGGAACAGGACGCGATTGCATCATCCCCCGCTTTGAGGAACCGCGCCGCGTGTGGCGCATCTCCATGGAGCACTTCTACAACTCGGGTCCCCAGGCACAGCAGTGGGGATTCGAGAGCACGGGTCCACAAGAAGCCGAGATGCTTGCTTGCGAGCGTATTGAGCCGGCGGCGCCCGCGGCGCTGCCGGCTGGCGCCCAAGACGTGCGCCACAGCGGACAGCTTACACAGGAGGAACGCCGTCAACGTCGTGAGCGGGCACGGGGCAAGGCCGCTCCCAAAGACCGTCGCACTTCCTCGGCCCCCGAGGGCGAAGTCGACATCCCACGAGCGACCGAGCAGGCGCTTCTCAACCCCACCGACACGGCGCCCGACAACGCCGACCCCGGTATGGGCTATATCTTTGAGCATACGCGCGGCCGCAAGTGCCTGGTCTTTGCCAACTCGCGTGAGGAGGCAGAGGCCGTGTGTTCCATGCTGCGCAGCTACTGCGAAAGTCGACACGAGCCCGACCGCTTTCTAATCCATCACGGCAACCTTTCGGCATCGCTGCGCGAGACGGCCGAGGAGCTCATGCGCGACGAGGAGCAGGCGCAGACAACCGTCACCACCTCTACGCTGGAGCTCGGTATCGATATCGGCCGCCTGGAGCGCGCGTTCCAGATCGATGCGCCGTTTACCGTCAGCTCCTTTTTGCAGCGAATGGGCCGCACGGGACGCCGCGACCTTCCGCCCGAGATGTGGTTTGTCATGCGCGAGGAAGAGCCCGAACCGCGCACGATGATGCCCGAAACCATTCCATGGAAGCTCCTGCAGGGTATCGCGCTCGTACAACTCTATCGCGAGGAAAAGTGGGTCGAGCCGCCCGAGCTCGATCGACTCCCCTACAGCCTGCTCTATCACCAGACTATGTCGACCCTCGCCAGCACCGGCGAGCTCACGCCGGCCGAACTTGCCCAGCGCGTGCTCACGCTCAGCTATTTCCATCGCATCTCGGCCGATGACTATCGCGTATTGCTTCGTCACCTCATTAAGATCGACCATATCCAGGTCACCGAGGGCGGCGGACTCATCGTGGGTCTCGCGGGAGAGCGCATCATTAACAACTTTAAGTTCTACGCCGTATTCCAGGAAAACGAGGAGTTCACCGTTCGTAGCGAGTCGGCCGAATTGGGCACGATCGTCAACCCGCCACCGCCCGGTGAGCGCATCGCCATCGCCGGACACTGCTGGATTGTCGAGGAAGTGGACTGGAAGCGCCATACCGTCTTTGCCACGCAGGTCAAGGGCCGTGTGCCGGCCTACTTTGGCGACTGCCCCGGTGATATCAACACACATGTACTCGAGCGCATGCGCAAGGCGCTCAACGAGCACGCGGCATATCCGTACCTTATGGGTAACGCGCGGGCCCGCTTGGCGCAGGCTCGCCATACGGCCGAGATTTCGGGCGCAGGGACCAAGCCACTCATCAACCTGGGCGGCGATACCTGGGTGCTCTTCCCCTGGTTGGGCAGCTACGCCTTTCTGGCGCTCGAACGTATGCTCAAGATTAAATGTGCCGCGGAGCTGGGCCTTCGCGGACTCGACCCATCGCGCCCGTACTTTATGCAGTTTAAGATGAAGGCTGACGAGGAGACGTTCTTTGAGGTGCTCGCCGCCGAGGCCGAGAAGGACTTCAATCCCATCGAGCTCGTCTATCCCGGCGAGGTGCCTTATTTTGATCGCTACGACGAGTACGTTCCCGAGGAGCTCGTGCGCAAAGGCTTTGCCGAAGGCGTGCTCGACATCGAAGGCATGAAGCAGCGCGTTCTCGGCTGGCGCGACCACGCCTAAGACCAGTCTTTTTGGGACGGGGAGACCTATTTGTCGTGAAGAACGGTGCCGATGAAGTCGGTGTCGAAGGGCACGGCTTCGGCAAAGGCGTAGTTGCCGTCGCTGGCGATGAGCAGGTAGTTCTCCTCGCCGCCGAACTCCGCATCGCCGCACGGGACCACCCAGGCATGGGCGAATACCTCGAGTGCCGTGGCAGCGCAGTCGCGCAGGAACGTCACGTCGCTCCCCTCGTTTGCGCTCACGATATTGGCGACGTAGACGCCCCCAACATTTAGGCTGCCCCGCACTAAACGCAACGCTTCAACGGTCGCCAGCTCGCGCACGGGCTCGGCACCGCCAAAGCAATCGCTCACGACCACGTCGTAGCGACGATGGCCCACGCTCGTCACACCCAGATACGAGCGAGCCTCAGCGGTTATCACCCGCAGGCGATCGCCCGCCGCGCGCTCCAGCTCGTCTAGGTAGAACCAGCGGCGCGCCAGGCGCGTAATCTCTCCGTCATACTCGATGACGTCCATGCGCAAGCCCTCGTGCGACATCAGGGCGAATTTAGGATAGGCAAACCCGCCGCCGCCCAGCATAAGCATACGGTCGATGCCGTGACCATAAGCGTCGCGCATCGCATCCTCGGACTCAAACACGTCGTCAAACGCACGATAGTACGCAAAGACGGGCTCGGCCCAACGCTCACCGACATAGCTCGCGCTTTGGTAGACGCCGCCTTGCACCAACACGCGAATCTCATCGCCGCACTCATCGTGCACGCGCTTCACACGCGCCAACCCATTGCGGGTTCGCGCAACTTGCAGACAGGCAGCACGAACAGCGACAGCGGCCGCACCAAGCGCCGCGGCCCCCAGAGCAACGCCGGCAACGACGCCGGCAGAAACACTTGGCTTGTTCATCTAGAGCTCCTTTTGCAGATAAAGGCCATGGTCATAAAATCCAAGATGGCGATAGTACTCGCGCGTACCAATCGCGCTGATCACGTTGATGCGCGCATAGCCGGCATCCCGGGCAATCTCGCACGCACGCTCTACGAGCAAACGCCCCAACCCGTGATGCTGCGCCGCCTGGCCCTGGTCACCCACGCGTGCCGCCATGCCATACACGTGCACCTCGCGAATCATCGCCTCGTCCGGCGTCGTCGGCAACTCGTCCGCATGCGCGGCAACAAACGAATGGTCGGGCAGCGACAACCGCAAAAAGCCCGCGATCTTGCCCTGCTGCGTCACCCACTGCAAAAAGCGCTCGTAAGTCACCGGTGTCTCGTACGTCACTTCCTCATCAAGAGATAGCTCGTCCAAGTCGGCACCCGCGGTACTGATCTCACGATAGCGAATCTCGCGCACCGTCGCGCCTTCCCCACGAGCCGCCAAGCGGTTCTCAACGAGCTGGCGCAGGTTGGGTTTCTTGTTGCCCACCATGATGTCGTCGGAGCTAAAGTCGCGGATCATGCGACTGATGCGGCAGAACGCCGGCGTCACCACGATGTCGTCGGCCAATACATCGAGCAGCTCTTCCTCGGTATAGGGACGCCACTCGCCGCGCTCATAGCAGCCCACCAGATGCGAGCCCTCGATGAGCGCGCACGGGTAGACCTTGACCTCGTCGGGCATAAAGGCCCCCTCGGTCATAAAGCACTCGTAGTCGCGCTTGTCCCCCTCGGGCGTGGCGCCCAGCAAGTTAAGCATAAAATGCGCGTGGATCTTAAAGCCAAACAGGCGCGCAAGCGAAAACGCCCGCTCGATCTGCGCCACCGAAATGCGACGCTCGTTGATATCGAGCAGGTGCTGGTCAAGGCTTTGGATGCCCATCTGAATCTTGGTGCAGCCCAGGCGACGAATGAGCGTGAGCGCCTGTGGCGTCACGGCATCGGGGCGCGTCTCGATAACGAGCCCCACCACGCGATGCTTCGCCGTCTCGTTGATGCGCTGCTGACG